>JAMXLJ010000105.1 GCA_024281095.1 Acidimicrobiia bacterium
GGATCATCCACGCCGTCGGCCCCCGGTATCGCGGGGGCGGCCACGGCGAAGCGGCGCTGCTCGAGTCGTGCTACCGCCGCTCCCTCGAGGTCGCCGACGAGCTCGGTGCCCGCTCGGTCGCGTTCCCGGCCATCTCCACCGGCATCTACGGCTATCCGCTCGACGAAGCGACCGACATCGCGGTCGAGACAGTTTCGGGCGCGGCGACCGAAGTTCAGCTCGTGCGCTTCGTGTGCTTCGATGCCCGCACCTTCGGGGCCTACGAGCTGCGCGTGCGCGACCCGAGGTCGTAGCTCAGAGCCGCGCCGGACGGCGGGCGCCTCTGCTCAACGTGTCGCGGATGGTCCGGACGAGATCGTCGGGCTCGTACGGCTTCGTGACGTACTCGTCGGCGCCGAGATCGAACGCACGAGTCTTGTCCACGTCACTGGACTTCGCGGAGCAGACGATCACGAAGGGACGCCGCGCGCGTCCCGCGAGCTCCGCGAGGACGAACCACCCGTCGAGGACGGGCATCATGATGTCGAGCAGCACGATGTCTGGCTGCTCGTCGTCGATGCGTCGCAACGCGGTCTCCCCGTCAGCCGCGAGCGCGGGATCGAAGCCCTCCGCCTCGAGGATCAGGCGCATGGTCAGCAGCACATCGGGCTCGTCGTCGACAATCAGGACCTTTGGCCTGCCGTGCACGGCTCCACCTCCTGCTCGTCGAGCGGACGCACCTTGAGCGCCACGCGGAACGCAGCCCCACCGCCGGGCGCGTCCTCCACCCATACCGTGCCGCCCGCGGCCTCCACGAGGCCGCGCACGATCGGCAACCCGAGGCCGATGCCCGGACGCGACGTGGCGGTGCGGTCCGAGCGGTAGAACCGCTCGAAGATCTTCTCGCGCTCCGCCGGCGGCACTCCGGTCCCATTGTCGAGCACGGAGAGCAGCACCTTGTCGCCCGCGGGCTCCACGGTGACCCGGACCGGGGGCACCCCGTACTTGTGCGCGTTCTCGATGAGGTTCCCGACGATGCGGCGCATCGACTCCGGGTCGGCTCTGATCTCGCAACGCTGCGGCGCCCGGACCTCGACGGGCCGCCCCGCGACCTGCGAGTCGAGCGCAACGAGACGAACGAGCGCAGCGAGATCGATGCGGCGCAGGATGGGCATCGCCCCCTTGCGCTCCAACCGGGCCGCGGTCAGCATCTCCTCGACCATCGCGGCCAAGCGCTGCGTCTGGCGGTCGATCACGTCGAGCAGTTCGTTGCGCTGCTCGACGTCGGTCGCCCGCCGCGACGCCGAGAGCGCGCCGCGGATGGACGTGAGCGGGGTACGCAGCTCGTGGCTCACTGACGCGACGAACTGGGTCTTCGTGCGGTCCAACTCCAACAGTTGCGCGACGTGGACGCGCTCCGCCTCGTACAGACGCGCGTTCGTGATCGCCGCGGCAACCTGCTCCGCGAGCAGGCAGAGCAGCTGCAGGTCGTGCTCGTCGAAACTGCGCTCACCGAACGAGCTCACGTTGATGACACCGAGCAGTTGACCCCGATTGACGAGCGGCACCGACATGGCCGAGTGCGGCGCCACGATCCGCTCCTGGTGCCCGGGGTACAGCTCGTCGTCGACCCGGCCGGACAGCAGCAGCGGCTCGCGGCTGTGCGCGACCCGTCCCGCGATCGACTCGCCGAGCCCCACGCGCGAGCCGAGCACGATGTCGTTGTTGCCCCGGGCCGCAACCGCGACGAGCTCGGCACCGTCGTCCTCTCCCTCGATCAGCATCACCGAGCCCGTCTCCACCCGGAGCAGCTCGAGCGCGCTCGAGAGGATGACGTCGAGGACCTCGTGGAGGTCGAGGACCGAGTTGACGGCCCGGCCGGCTGCGGTCAGCTCGCCGTGCTGTTGCAGGCGGTTCGACAGCGCGGAGCTGAGCACGCGCTCGTCCATCAGCAGCCGGCTCAGCCGGTGCAGGTGGACCTCCTTCTCGATCGCGTACGCACTGAAGCCCAGGGCCAGGCCGATGATGGCGATCCGCAGGGTGCTGGGCCGCAACCACTCCACCGTGTTCGCGTGCGCAATCGAGGCGATCACCGTCGCCCCGGCCATGGCCGCGATCACGGTGATCGTGATGGCCCACAGCTGGAGCCGCCGCCGCTCGACCGCCTCGATCGAGGGCCGAGCGAATCGCCGCATCCCGGCGACCTTCGCCTCGTGCTCGATTCGCTCCCGGATGTCGGTGCGCGTAGCGGTAGCCATCCCCACTTCCCTTCGCAGTCACTATCGGGCGGAACTGCGAACCGCTTGAGGAAATGGGGCCGCCCCGGGGCGCGCGCTCCGGCGCGCGAATCAGCCGGCGCGGCGGCGGCTGAGCCGGCGGTTCTCCAGGAAATCGACGAGGACGTAGCTGCCGAGATCGTCGGGGCTCGTGAAGAAAGCTCGGCCCCGGTTCATCTTCGTCATCCGTTCGACGAACGACCGAAGGTAGAAGCTCTCGTCGAGCATAAAGGTATTGATCCGGATGCCCTCACGCGTGCAGCGGGCGACCTCCTTCAGCGTCTCCTCGATGGTGACCGGTGACGGTGGGTACTGGAAGTAGGCGTCGCCGTCCTCGATGTGGGCGGTCGGCTCGCCGTCGGTGACCATGATCACCTGCTTGGTGCCGGACTGGCGGGCGAGCTGACGGCGCGCGAGCAGCAAGGCGTGCTGCATGTTCGTGCCCCATTCGAAGTCCCACGAGAGCTCGGGGAGAAGCTCAGGCTTCACCTCGCGGGCGACCCGGCCGAAGCTCACGAGCCCGAAGTAATCGCGCGGGAACTGGTTCGTGATGAGCGCGTGCAGCGCCATCGCGACCTTCTTCGCGGGCAGGAAGTTGTCGCGCATCGGCATCGACATGGAAACGTCGAGCATGAGGACGGTGGCGGAGCGGGTCAGGGTCTCCGTGCGCTCGACCTCGAAGTCGTCGGCCGACAGCCGCACCGGAGTGCCGCCGCCGCGGTACACCGCGTTGCGGATCGTCTGCTCGACGTTCAGGTGGAACGGATCGCCGAACTCGTACTGCTTGTGCTCGAACGTCCGCTCGTTGCCGACCCCGACGCGCTCGACCTCGTGACGGCCGCCGCGGTCCTTCATGAGCCGACGGAACAGGTCGGACAGCGCTCGCTGGCCGATGGCGCGGATGCCGCGCGGCGTGAGCTCGTAGCGGCCCTCCCGCTGCTCGATCAGACCCGCCTCCTCGAGCATGCGGGCGAGCTCCTTCAGGCGCGCGAGTGACCGGGCCGCGTCGTCACCGAGGAGGTCGGCGGCCTGATCGATGTCGACCTCCGCCAGCTGACCCGGCTGCGTCGCGGAGCGGAGCATGTTCTCGAGTTGGTCCATGTCGCCGAGGCGCTCGAGCAACCCCGCCATCTGCGAGAACTGCAGCGCGTCGTCGCCCCGCATCCGCATCTGTTGGTTCCACGGCAGGTCGGGAAACGCCTGCTGCAGGTTCCGGGCAAGCTCGTCGACCTGCCAGCGCAGGTCGAGGTCTTCCATGAGCGACTGCGCGAGCTGCTGGAGCTGCGCGCGCTGCTCCGGTGTCATCGAGTTGAGCAGCTGCTGCATCTGGGCCATGGAACGCGCCATCTGCTCGAGCAGCTCGTCGAGCGTTCGCGGGTTGCCGGGGAAGAAGTCGCCGTAGCGACTCATGAAGCCCTGGAAGTCCGGTTCCTCGCCGCGCTCGCGCTGTTCGAGCATGTGGTTGAGCTCGGCGAGCATGTCCTTCATGCGTTGCATGCGCTCGGGCGAGACGTCGGTCATGCCCTCCGACAACTGGTTGAAGTAGCTCTGCACCAGCTGCTGACGCAGGTCGTCCATCAGCTGTTCGAACTGCTGGCGGGCGTCGTCGTCCATGAAGTCGTACTGCTGGAGCGCCTGGACGCGACCCGCGAGGTCGGGCGGCATCATCTCGAGCTCGAGCTGGCGCTGCGCGGCCAGATCCTCGACGAGCTCCTTGCGTCGTTGGTCGCCCGACTCGCGCGCGTCCGACAGCCGCCGGTCGATGCCGGAACGCTCCTGCTCGAGGATGTCGTCGAGCTGACGCTGGACGTCGTCGAACACGCCACCGAGGTTGCGCGAGTCGAGCTCCTCACGACGGCGCTGGCGCAGCCGCTCGAGCATCTCGCGCAGGCCCATGAGCTGCTCGCCGTTGCGGTCGCGGAAGCCCTGCTGCAGCAGGCGGCGCAGCGCGGCGTTGAGGTCGCCGTGGTACAGCAGGTCGTCGGACATCTCCGACAGCAGCGCGTCGGCGTCGAGATCGAAGCCGACCTGCGTGCCGTCCCACCGGGAGTAGCGAAAGCCGCGCCGTGCCACGAGCCGAGCGTACCCGTGCCGGCCCGACCCGGTTCCGGCAGGGCCGCGCGACTCGGCCACCATGCCGTCCATCGGTCATCATCGGGACATGCGCCCTCGCCGGCTCCTCGTGCCCGCGGTCTTGCTCGCGGCTGCAGCCGTGCTCACCGGCTGCAAGGACCCGGCGAAGAGCTCCCTGCCGAACCCGTCGACGGCCTTCTGCGACGCAGCCGCGCGCTACGACGAGGCCATCCAGAAGCCGAGCAAGGCACCGCAGGCGCAGCAGGCGGCCACCCAGATCCCCTTGGTCGAACGAATGGAGAGGTCCGCGCCCGCCGACGTGAAGCAAGCGGCGGGAGTGTTCCTCGACGCGATGCGGCGCCGCGCCGCCGGTGACACGACCGTCGTCGACGACCGCGCCGTGAAGCGGGCCGTCGACGACGTCAACCGCCGGGCCGGCAACGGATGTGGGTTCTACAAGAGCCAGCAGGGCGGGATGTGACGCGCCGGCCGCAGGAAGGCGCGTCTCCACCTCGGTGAGCGGTTAGCGTTCTCACGTGCGCGGTGGCCTGGTCGGGCTCTGGATCGTTCTCGGGATCGGATCACTGGTGCTCGTGATCGTCGCCGCGGTTGACGCGTCACGGCACCCTGACTGGGCGTGGCAACGATCGGGCAACAACAAGGCCCTCTGGATCGCGTTGCCGATCGTGCTGCTGCTGCTCTGCGGGTTCGTCGGCGGAATCCTTGCCCTCGTGTACCTGCTGTCGATCAAGCCGAAGGTCGTCGCCGCCGAACAGCAGGGGCCGCCGGCCGGATCGGGTGGCACGGGTGGATGGGGCGCGGGCGGGCCCGGCGGATGGGGTGTCCCCCCGCCACCACCTACCTGGGGACAGCAGCCGCCTCCGCCGCCGCCGAGCTGGGGGCAACAGCCACCGGCTCCGCCGCCGGAAGCGCCCCCACCGCCGCCTCAGAGCTGAGCCGCGTCGCGCCCTCGCGTCAGCCGCGGGAGCGGTAGAGGGCGCGGGCGCCGACCGCGTCCTTGTTGAGCCGCTTCGACAGGTGCAGGCCCTCGAGGACGAACTCGACCGACGACGCGACCGCGGCCGGCGATTCGCCCACGCCGAGGTCGGCCATCACGTCACGCAGACCGGGCACCTGCTGGAGGAGCGAGGCGTACTGCTGGGCCGGGACGTCCTCGCCCGTGTGCACGACGAGCCCGTCCTCGAAGCCCTTCACCACACCGCCGAGGTGCTCGGGAGGGACGCGTGACCGGAACACCTCGAGCACCGACGCCTTCATGATCCGCTCGAGTACCTGCTCTTCGCGGCCGTCGTCGAGTGTCTCGATCTCGATCTTGCCGGCGGTCGACGAGACGAGCGCGTCGAGGTCGCTCACACGGGGCACGACCTCGTGCTCCCCGTTGCGCAGGGCGCGGCGGGTGGCGTTCGCGACGAGAGTCTCGTAGTTCGCGATCGACAACCGCACCGACACACCCGAGCGCTGGTTGACGTGCGGCGAGCGCCGGGCCTGCTGGCTCATCTCGGCGACGATCTCCGTCATGAAGCGGGGCACGTCGACGTGCAGGCCGTTGCCGCTGACCGGCTGCGCCTCCTGGTCGACGACGCCCATCTCGACGTCGACGTCGAGCGGATAGTGCGTGCGGATCTGCGCGCCGAAACGGTCCTTCAACGGGGTGATGATGCGCCCGCGGTTCGTGTAGTCCTCGGGGTTCGCGGAGGCCACGAGCATGATGTCGAGCGGCAGCCGGATCTTGTATCCGCGGATCTGCACGTCGCGCTCCTCGAGCACGTTCAGCAGGCCGACTTGGATCCGCTCCGCGAGGTCGGGTAGCTCGTTGATCGCGAAGATCCCGCGATTCGTACGGGGAACCAGCCCGTAATGGATGGTGAGCTCATCGGCGAGATACCGGCCTTCGGCGACCTTGATCGGGTCGACCTCTCCGATGAGGTCCGCGATCGACGTGTCGGGCGTCGCGAGCTTTTCGCCGAAGCGCCGGTCGCGGTGGACCCATTCGATCGGCGTGTCGTCGCCGCGTTCCATGACGAGATGCCGAGCATGTTGCGAGACCGGATGGTACGGGTCGTCGTTGATCTCGCTTCCCGCGACGATCGGGCTCCACTCGTCGAGCAAGCCCGTCAACGAACGGATGATGCGCGTCTTGGCCTGTCCCCGCTCGCCGAGGAAGATGACGTCGTGCCCGGCGATGAGCGCGTTCTCGAGCTGCGGGAGCACGGTCTCCTCGTAGCCGACGAGGCCGGGAACGATCTCGTGCCCGGCGGCGATGCGCGCGATCGCGTTCGTCCGGACCTCTTCCTTCACGGGCCGGGACTCCCAACCCGATGCCCTCAGCTCGCCGAGGGTGCCCGCGCGGCTCATGCGATCCCTCCGTGGTGTTCCGCCCGCCAGAGTTGCCGGCCGTGAGGCGAGCGTACCAGCGGGTCGCGCGGCACCGACCCGCGACAGGGTGCCTGCCCGCTACGACGCCTTCAGCACCAGCGTTCCGTTGAAGTTCGGGAACACGCTCGGATCGGCCTCGGTCCACGACCAGATGAGATAGGTGCCGGGTGACAGATACTTTCCGAGCTGGTCGAAGTACTGCGTGTCCTTCGGCGACAGGTTGGCGTTGAGATCCTCGATCTGGATGTTGTGGAACGAGGTCCCGTTGTTCTTGATCTGCAGCTTCTGCTGCGTCGTGGCGACGAGGCAACGTGGTGTGATGCCGTTCTCGTCCACGGTCAGGCGCGCGACAGACCCCGACGGCGGGGGACAGTTGGCCGGGACGGTCGGGGCCGGTCGGTTGAAGCCGCCCGCGCTCGGCGGCGTCGTGATGTCGCTCTTCGACACGTTCGCCTTGTCGCCACTGCAGGCGACGAGGACCACCGTCGCGACCATGAGGATCGCCGGCAGCACCACCGCGCTGTACCGGGACGGGGTGCGTCGGGGCAACCGGCTGCTCGGCATCGCGGGCGATGATACGGCCGCACGCGGCCTCGACGGCCGCACCGAGGGTGGCGCCTAACCTCGCACATTCGTGGACGCGCCCGGATCGATCGACCTCTCGGGGGCGTGGCGCGCCAGCGCGGCGACGGGCGACCTGCACCGGCGCTTCGCCGACGTGAGCTTCGACGACCGCGGCTGGCTCGACGTCACCGTTCCCGGACACTGGCGCGGCCACGGCGACCTCGCCACGGCCGACGGGCCGGTGCTGTACCGGCGAGGGTTCGAGATGCCGGCACCGCCCCCCGGACATCGCGCGTTCATCTCGTTCGACGGCGTCTTCTACTACGGAGACGCATGGGTCGACGGCGCCTACCTCGGCGCGACGGAGGGTTACTTCTTCGCGCATCAGTTCGAGATCACCGAGCAGCTGCGGTCAGGCGAGGAACACGTCGTCGCCGTAGAGGTCGCATGTCCGTCCGGCGGCGAGACGGGATTGCGGCGCGCCGTCACGGGCGTGTTCGCGGACCTTCCCGGGAACCCCGGGGGCTTGTGGCGCCCCGTCCACGTGCGCTCCACGGGCGCGGTGCGCCTGGCGCGTGTCCGTACTCTGTGCGCGGAGGCAAGCGAGGCGCGCGGCCGCCTGGTGGTCGCGTTGACACTCGACGCAGCCGTCGTCGCGGTCCCGCGGCGGCGTCCCGAGCCGCTGCCCGCTCGCATCGTCCTGCGTCTCGAAGACGAAACCGGCGCAGCAGTCGCGGAGCTCTCGCGCGACGTGTCGCTCGCCGACGGCGAGAACCACCTGAGCGTCGACGTCGACGTCGAACAGCCGTCGCGGTGGTGGCCGCACGGCCGTGGCGGCCAGCCGCGCTACGACCTCAGCGTGCGCGTCGACGTCGCCGGCGAACCGAGCGACGAGCGTCGCGTCCGGACGGCCTTCCGCGAGGTGCGCATGCGGCGCTGGCACCTCGCGGTCAACGGCGAGCCGCTGTTCGTCCACGGTTCCACGTACGCGCCGGCCAACTCGTTCCTCGCGAATGCGTCGGCCGACGATTTCCGCCGCGACGTCACGCTGGCGGTCGAGGCCAATCTCGACTTGTTGCGCGTGCACGGTCACGTGTCACGGCCGGAGCTCTACGACGCGGCCGACGACGCGGGCCTGCTGCTGTGGCAGGACCTGCCGCTGCGCGGTCGGTACGCGCGCACCGCTCGCGCGCAGGCCATGCGCCAAGCCCGGGCGATGGTCGACACACTCGGTCAGCATCCGAGCGTCGTGCTGTGGTGCGGCCACGACGAGGCCGACGAGCGGAGGATCGCCGGTTCCTTGCCGTCGTGGAACAAGGAAGTGCTCGACCGTTCGGTCTCGCGGGCGCTGCGCAGGGCCGACCCGACCCGGCCCGTCGACGCCCACGCGCCCGCACCCCTCGGCGCCCTCGCCGCCGCCGCGGACCCGCGCGCCGACGGCGGCTCGAGTGGGCCGGCATTCGAAGGGCTCGCCGGTACCGCACGGACGGTTCCACGGCTCGTTCGCTTCGTGAGCGACCTGGGTGTTGCGTCCGCACCCGAACATCTGCGAGTGGTGCCACCGGCTGCGTGGCCCGACGAGGCCTGGGTCCTCGAGATGATCCAGGGCCCGTACGGCGACCGGCATCTGACCGAGATGGTGCCGCCGGCCGCATACGCGACCTACGACGAGTGGGCCGCCGCGACACGTCACTACCAGGCCGCAGCGGTGCAGCTCGCGATCGAGGACGTGCGGCGGGTGAAGGGTCGGCCCGCAGCCGGCTTCTGCCACTTCTGCCTGAACGATTGCGGCGCCACGATCAGTTGCGCGGTGGTCGACCACGAACGTATGCCCAAGCCCGCCTACGCGGCGCTTCGCGACGCGAGCAGGCTCGTGCTCGCGACGCTCGAGCCGCGCCGTGGCGCGGTCCACGTCGTCAATGACACGAGCGACGAGTTGGAGGACGCCGTCGTGACGGTCCACGACGAGCGCGGACCGCTGCATGCATGGTCGGGGACGATCGCGGCCGACCGCGTCACGTTCGTCGGGCGTATCGCCGAACACGAAGCTCTCCACGGCGAGGTGACCGTCTCCCTCGAGCAGGCATGGCTCGGTCTCATCGAGAACCGGTACTCGCCGACGCTGCTCGATCACGTTGCGCGGGGCCCGCGACGCCGCGGCCTCAGCATGCTCAAGCGCGCAAGCAGGGGGTAACTTTCGCCAGACCGGCGGTTTCCGCTGGTGGAGGCGCACATCCGAAGCCGGAGGCCACTCGAGCATGGCCCAGACCACGAGCGATCACCAGCTCACCACCACGCAGCGCGGGCACGCTCCCGCGGTGCCGGCCGGTACCGAGGCACCCGCTGCTCCGACGCAGGTCGCGCCGGTTCGCCGACCTGCACCGTGGGACGCCTGGTGGCCCGTGCGCTTCTACCGCTCGTCGATCGGCAAGAAGTGGGTGATGGCCGTCAGCGGCATCGTGCTGCTGCTGTACGTGCTCCTTCACATGATCGGCAACCTCAAGGTCTACCTGGGGCGCAACGAGGTGAACCACTACGCCGAGTGGCTGCGCACCATGCTCACCCCGGCGCTCCCGCGCACGGTGGCCCTGTGGATCCTGCGCACGATGCTGATCACCGCCTTCTTCGGCCACATCGTCTCGGCGTATCAGCTGACGCGCATGAATCAGCGCGCGCGTCCGGTGAAGTATCAATCGCCGCGCGACTACGTCGCCGCGAACTTCGCGTCGCGCACGATGCGGTGGACGGGCGTGATCGTCGGCTTGTTCGTGATCTTCCACCTGCTCGACCTCACGTGGGGAACCGCGAACTCGCACTTCGTCCGGGGCGACGTGTACGACAACCTGAAGCACAGCTTCCAGCGGCCCGTCGTCGCGGCGGCGTACATCGTCGCCAACATCGCTCTGGCCATCCACATCTATCACGGCGCCTGGAGCATGTTTCAGAGCCTCGGGTTGAACAACCCCCGGTTCAATGCGTGGCGGCGCCATTTTGCGACCGCGTTCGCGGTCGTGATCGGCGTGGGCAACGTGAGCTTCCCGGTCATGGTCCTGGCCGGCGTCATCCACTAGCGAGCGACCGAGGTAACGGTCTGATGAGCGACATCACTCTCGACGCCAAGATCCCCGACGGCCCGCTCGCCGACAAGTGGGACAACCACCGCTTCGAAGTCAAGCTCGTCAACCCGAGCAACCGGCGCCGCTTCGAGATCATCGTCATCGGTACCGGGCTCGCGGGCGCGTCGGCGGCCGCCACGCTGGGCGAGCTCGGTTACCGGGTGAAGGCGTTCTTCTTCCACGACTCGCCCCGTCGTGCGCACAGCATCGCCGCGCAAGGCGGCATCAACGCGGCGAAGAACTACAAGAACGACGGCGACAGCATCCAAAGGCTGTTCTACGACACCATCAAGGGCGGCGACTACCGGTCTCGTGAAGCCAACACGTACCGGCTCGCACAGGTGAGCGTCGAGATCATCGACCAGTGCGTCGCCCAGGGCGTGCCGTTCGCGCGTGAGTACGGCGGCCTGCTCGACAACCGCTCGTTCGGCGGCGCGCAGGTGTCGCGCACGTTCTACGCGCGGGGCCAGACCGGTCAGCAGCTGCTGCTCGGTGCGTACCAGGCGCTCGAACGTCAGGTGCACCTCGGCAACGTCCAGCAGTACAACCGCTCGGAGATGCTCGACCTCGTCGTGAAGGACGGCCGTGCCGTCGGCGTCGTCGTGCGCGATCTGCTCACCGGCCAGGTGCGGTCGCACTCTGCACACGCCGTGGTCCTCGCCACGGGCGGCTACGGCAACGTGTTCTTCCTCTCCACGAACGCGAAGGCCAGCAACGCCACCGCGATCTGGCGGGCCCACCGTCGTGGCGCCCTGTTCGCGAACCCCTGCTACACGCAGATCCACCCGACGTGCATCCCGGCGAGCGACGAGTTCCAGTCGAAGCTCGTGTTGATGAGCGAGTCGCTGCGCAACGACGGTCGCGTCTGGGTGCCGAAGGAGTTCGGCGACGAGCGTCCGCCGAACCTCATCCCCGAAGAGGACCGCGACTATTTCCTGGAGCGGCGGTATCCGGCGTTCGGCAACCTCGTGCCGCGCGACGTGGCTTCACGTGCGATCAAGCGCGAGGTCGATGCCGGACGCGGTGTCGGTCCGCTCAAGAACGGTGTGTACCTCGACTTCGGCGACGCGATCACCCGTCTCGGCCGCAGCGTGATCGCGGAACGCTACGGCAACCTCTTCCAGATGTACGAGCGCATCACCGGCGAGGATCCGTACGTCGTTCCCATGCGCATCTACCCCGCAGTGCACTACACGATGGGTGGGCTCTGGGTCGACTACAACTTGATGAGCAACGTGCCGGGCCTCTACGTCATCGGCGAGGCGAACTTCGCCGACCAGGGCGCGAACCGGCTCGGTGCCAGCGCGCTGATGCAGGGCCTCGCCGACGGCTACTTCATCCTGCCCAACACGATCAGCGACTACCTGGCCGGCCTGCTCGGCACCGCGCCCGTCCCGACCGACGACCCCGCGTTCACAGCTGCGGAGGCCGAGGTCGAGGAGCGCGTGCGCAGCCTTCTCGCGGTGAACGGGCGCTATACCGTCGACCACTTCCACCGCGAGCTCGGCAAGATCATGTGGGACAACTGCGGCATGGCCCGCAGCGAAGAGAGCCTGAAGAAGGCGCTCTCCGAGATCCCGTCGCTTCGCGAGGAGTTCCACCGCGACGTGCGCGTGCTCGGCGACGACCGCTCGTTGAACCAGTCGCTCGAGAAGGCCGGACGCGTGTCCGACTTCCTCGAGCTGGCCGAGCTCATCTGCACCGACGCGCTCCACCGCGAGGAGAGCTGCGGCGGCCACTTCCGTGTCGAGCACCAGACCGAGGACGGCGAGGCCCTGCGCGACGACGAGCACTTCGCGTACGTGGGGGCGTGGGAATTCTCGGGCGTCGGGTCGCCGCCCGAGCTCCACAAGGAACCGCTCGAGTTCGAGTTCGTCCATCTCGCCCAGCGCAGCTACAAGTAGGACCAGCGCCGCCGGAAGTAGGAGATCACATGCGAGTGCACCTTCGGGTGTGGAGGCAGCCGGCCGCCCACGCGCCGGGCGGCTTCGAGGAGTACGACCTCGACGACGTGAGCCCCGACATGTCGTTTCTCGAGATGCTCGACATCCTCAACGAACAGCTCGTCGCCGAAGGGCGTGAGCCCGTCGCCTTCGACCACGACTGCCGCGAGGGCATCTGTGGCTCGTGCGGGATGATGATCAACGGCCAGGCCCACGGACCGGAGCGCGGCACCGCGACGTGCCAGCTGCACATGCGGAAGTTCGACGACGGTGCGCACATCGTCATCGAGCCCTGGCGCGCGGCGGCGTTCACGGTCATCAAGGACCTGTCGGTCGATCGTGGTGCGCTCGACCGGATCATCCAGGCCGGTGGCTACATCACCGCACCGACCGGATCCGCGCCCGAGGCGAACAGCCTTCCGGTGCCGAAAGAGGTCGCCGACGCGTCGATGGACGCGGCCGCGTGCATCCAGTGCGGCGCGTGCGTGGCCGCATGCCCGAATGGTGCCGCGCACCTGTTCACCGCGGCGAAGGTCGCGCACCTCAACCTGCTGCCGCAGGGCCAGCCCGAGCGCTTTACACGGGTCCAGGCGATGGTGGACGAGATGGAGCGCTGGTTCGGTTCGTGCACCATGCACGGCGAATGCGAAGCGGCGTGCCCCAAGGAGATCAGCATCGACTTCATCGCGCTGATGAACCGCGACTACGTCAAGGCGCAGTTCAAGAACCGCAGACTCATCGCACAGAGCGCCTGACGCGGCGGCGCGTTTGCGCTCACCGCTGGAGGCGGCCCGCGACCGCCCTCAAGTCGTCGACGAAGTCGGCGAACTCCGCGTCGCGGCGCTCCTCCGCGCGCAGGATCGACGACGGGTGCACCGTCGCGACCGCCTCGACACCGGTCGGAAGGGTCGTGAACCGTCCGCGCTCCTTCGTGACGCGAAACGACGGGCCGAACACCGCCTGTGCCGCCGTGGCACCGAGACAGACGAGCACCTTCGGGGAGATCGCCGCGAGCTCGAGCTCCCACCATTGCCGGCAGGCGTTCACCTCTTCGCGGTTCGGCTTCTGGTGCAGGCGCACCTTGCCCGCCGGTCGCCACTTGAAATGCTTCACCGCGTTCGTGATGTAGACGCGCGACCGGTCGATGCCCGCCTCTTCGAGCGCGCGGTCGAGGAGCTTTCCGGCCGGACCGACGAAGGGATGCCCGCTCTTGTCCTCCTTGTCGCCGGGCTGCTCACCCATGAGCACGACGTCGGCGTCCTCGGGCCCTTCGCCGAACACCGTCTGGGTCGCGTTCCGGTACAGGTCGCAGTCGGTGCACTTCGCCGCCTCGGCGGCGACGACGGCGAGCGGGCGGTCGTCGGGGAACGACTGCTGCATGGCGCGTCGTTACCCCGGAAGGCCGGCGCGCAAAGCGGTCAGGCTGCTTTCTGGAGGGCCTGACGCAAATCGTCCACGAGGTCGGTCACCGTCTCGAGCCCGACCGACAGGCGGATCAATGCCGGATCGACCGCGAGCGGCGAGCCGGCCGCCGAGGCGTGGGTCATGCGGGCGGGATGCTCGACGAGCGATTCCACCGCGCCGAGCGACTCCGCCAGCGTGAACACCCGCGTGGAGGCGGCGACCCGGAGCGCCGCGTCCTCGCCGCCGCGCAGCGTGAACGACACCATTCCGCCGAACCCGCGCATCTGCCGCCGGGCGACGTCGTGGCCCGGGTGCGTCGGAAGGCCGGGATAGAGAACCCGCGCCACCGCGGGATGCTCGTCGAGCGCGCCCGCGACGATGGCGGCGTTCTCGCAGTGCCGGTCCATGCGGACGGCCAATGTCTTGATGCCGCGCAGCACGAGGTAACAGTCGAACGGGCCGGGCACACCGCCCACGGCATTCTGAAGGAACGCAAGCTCGTCGCCGAGCTCCGCGTCGCGCGTCGCGACGAAGCCGCCGAGGACGTCGGAGTGCCCACCGAGGTACTTGGTGGTGGAGTGCACGACCACGTCGGCGCCGAGGTGGAGCGGCTGCTGGAGATACGGCGTCGCGAACGTGTTGTCGACGACGACACGCGCGCCACGCTGGCGAGCGAACTGCGACATTGCTTCCACGTCGATGACGGTGAGCAACGGGTTCGTCGGCGTCTCGACCCAGAGCATGCGGGTGGTGTCGCGCCAAGCCGACTCGAGCGCGTCCGCGTTCGCCAGATCGACCGCGGTCCACTCGATGCCCGCTTCCGCGTGCACGCGCGCCACGAGCCGGAACGTTCCGCCGTACGCGTCGTTCGGGATGATCACGTGGTCGCCGGCACGCAATGTTCGCAGCACCGCGTCCTCAGCTGCGAGGCCGCTTCCGAACGCGAGCCCGCGTGACGCGCCTTCGAGATCGGCGAGGCAGGCTTCGAGCGCGGCGCGTGTCGGGTTCGACGAACGCGCGTACTCGTAGCCCTGGTGCACGTTGACGGCCGACTGGGCAAACGTCGTCGCGAGACTGATCGGGGTGACGACCGCGCCCGTCGCCGGGTCGGGTGGCTGGCCCGCGTGAATCGCGCGCGTCTCGAAGCCGTCGCGCGATGCGGTCATCCGCGTGACTCCCTCGCCAGCACCTGTGTCGGCATCATCCCGGCGACCGCGACGCGAGGAACGACAGCACGTCAGCCCGCGTGAGCACACCGATCGGGTGGCCGCCCTCGAGCACCAGCACCGCGTTGGCGGTGTCGAGGCACTTGACCACCCGCGACACGGGCTCGCCGATGCCGACCATGGGCATCGCAGGCCCCATCACGTCGCCAATCGGCTTGTCGAGGACCGACGGGTCGTGGAAGGCCTGGTCCATCAGCTGGAGCTCGTTGACCGCTCCGCTCACCTCCTTGGCGGCGAGGGGAAGGTCCTTGGTGACACTCACGACCACTTGCGACACGCCCAGGTCGCGCATCAGCGCGATCGCGCGCCGAGCGGGCTCCCCCGGCGTCACGAGCACGAGGTCGGGGATCGACGCGTCCTTGCTGTGCAGCACGTCGCCCGCTGTGGGGCTCGGCCCGATGAGGAACCCGAAGTCGGCCATCCACTGGTCGTTGAAGATCTTCGACAGGTACCCGCGCCCCGAATCGGGCAGCAGCACCACAACGAGCGAGTCGGGCCCGAGCTCCCGACCGACCTCGAGTGCGGCGTGTACCGCGGTGCCGCCGGAGCCGCCGATCAGCAGCCCCTCTTCGCGAGTGACGCGGCGCGCGGTGAGGAACGAGTCGGCGTCCGTGACCTCGACGACGCGATCGACGAGTGAAGGGTCGAACGTCGTCGGCCAGAAGTCTTCGCCGACGCCTTCGACGAGATACGGACGGCCGGTACCGCCCGAGTAGACCGAGCCCGACGGGTCCGCGCCGATGATCTGCACGTCGGGGTTCTGCTGCTTCAGATACCGCGCCGCTCCGGTGATCGTGCCACCGGTGCCGATCCCGGCGACGAAGTGCGTCACCCTGCCTCCGGTCTGACGCCAGATCTCCGGGCCGGTCGTCAGCTCGTGCGAACGCGGGTTCTCCGGGTTCGAGTACTGGTCGGGCCGGAACGCGGCGGGCGTCTCGCGTACAAGACGCTCCGCTGTCGAGTAGTACGAGTCCGGGTGTTCGGGCGGCACCGCGGTGGGGCACACGACGACCTCCGCACCGTACGCCTCGAGCAGCGCGACCTTCTCGGCGCTCATCTTGTCGGACATCACGAAGATGCACCGGTAGCCGCGCTGCGCGGCGACGATGGCGAGACCCACACCCGTGTTGCCGGACGTCGGCTCGACGATCGTTCCGCCCGGCTTCAGAAGGCCCGACCGTTCCGCCGCGTCGACCATCGCGACCGCGGGCCGATCCTTGACGCTGCCCCCCGGGTTCAGCATCTCCAGCTTCGCGACGAGGTCGCACGTCAGCCCGGCCCCGACGCGGCGCAGGCGCACGAGCGGCGTGTCACCGACCAGGTCGAGCAGGGACTCCGCGACCTGGAGCGGGGGGAGCTCCTGATCAGGTGACATGTGCAGACCCTATCCACGGCCGCCGGCGTGTCACCGCAGGGTGCGCGAGGGCCCTCTCACGAATCTGTAACGTTTCTGGTATGAGTGAACCGCCGCCCCCGCCCGGTCCGCCGCCCGTGCCTCCCGAGCCGTCCGGGCCGGGAAGCGTCCCTGCGCCGTCCTCGCCGTCGGGACCGCCCACCACGGCCGTCGCCGCGGGGACCCCGAAGGAGCGCATCCGTCTCGCGTACCAGGGCCGCGCCGAGTCCGACTACATCTTCAACTTCTGGACCGCGTTCGGCTGGACCTTGCTGACGTGCGGTATCTACGGCTTCTACGTCCTGTACCAACTCGTGCGCCGCGCACGCGACCACAACCGTCGCCGGCTCGAGCTGCTCGACGCGGCGACCGCATACGCCTGGGAACAGGCGCAGGCCCGCGGTGTCGCCGACGAGTTGCGACCGAACTTCGACCGAATCGGCAGCCACCTGGCGGTGCTGCGTCAGATGACGAGCGACTTTCGCGATCCCGTCATCTGGACCGTGCTCGCGATCGTCGCGAGCGGCATCGTCCACATCATCCTGTACATCCTCCTCGACCAGGACCTCGTGAAGCACGACACCAACGAGGGGGCCGTCGAGGCCGAGCTCGCCGCGATCTACAGCCGGCTCGGAGCCAACATTCCCCAGCCCGATCCCTCGCGGGTGAAGGCCCAGCACAACTACGTCGCTCGCATCATCGTCACGCTCGTCACCTGCGGCATCTACGCCCTGTGGTGGCTCTACGACGTGATGACGGACTGGAACAAGCACTTCGAGACGAACTGGGTGTGGGAGGACGCGCTCGCCAGCGCCGTCCAGTCGATGCCCTGACCTTCTCGCCCGCCCTGAGCCCTGGCTGACACACCCGTCAGTCAGGCGCGTACGCTGCACGTCGCCGCGGCACGAGACGGGAGCGACGGATGGCGGGCGCGTTGGAGGGAGTTCGGATCCTCGACCTCTCGTGGGGAATCGCGGGCCCGCTCGGGGTGCTGCTCCTCGCAGAGCAGGGAGCGGACGTCGTCAAGGTGGAGCCGCCCGGCGGCGACCCGTTCCGGTGCTACTCCGGCGCGCACGTGTGGAACCGGAGCCGGAGGTCGGTCACCGTCGACTTGAAGTCCGACGCGGGTCGGGAGGCGTTCTCGCGGCTCGCGGGCAGCGCCGATGTGCTCGTCGAGAGCTTCCGGCCGGGTGTGATGGAGCGCCTCGGCGTGGGCTTCGACGCGATGCACGGACAGCATCCCCGGCTCGTCTATACCTCGGTGCCGGCATACCCGCCCGGCCACCGCTTCGCCGGCCGTCCGGGCTACGACGCTCTGGTGCAGGCCAGCTCGGGCCAGCAGTGGGAACAACCCGGGTGGCGACTCGGCCCGATCTTCCTGCACATGCCGATGCCGAGCATGGGCACCGTGTTCCTCGTTCCCACCGGGATCCTCGCCGCGCTGATCGCTCGTGAAGAGACCGGCCGTGGGCAACACGTCATGACGTCTCTGCTGCAGGGCGCATTCCTCTACACGACGCAGATCTGGCAATACGTCGAGCACGCCGGCGCGGCGTATCACGACCTGATGGGCAAGTCGTACCCACCCGGCGTGCATCAGCAGTTCATCTTCGAGTGCGCGAACCGCGAGTTCGTGCACACGTCGGTGATGAGCGGTCTCACACCGAAGCGGAGCCAGGACGAGATCCTCGGGCTCGAGGACGCGCCCGACGCGTTCGCGTTCATGTCGATGGCCCCGGAAGAGCGGGAAGTCATCAACCGCCGGCGTCGGGAGGCGTACAGGGCGCACGACCGCGAGAAGCTCGTCGCGGAGTTCCAGGCGAACAATCACGCGATCGAACCAATCATCACGATGGAGGAGGCCCTCGCGGACCCGCATCCGCAGCTCGACGCGAACGGCATGGTCGCAACGGTCGACGATCCCGAGCTCGGCCGTACGACCCAGATCGGTGTACCGATCAATCTGTTCGGCACACCGGGCGCGATCCGGGGGCCGCAGCCCCGGGTCGGCGAGCACAACGCCGACATCTGGGGCGAGCTCGGCTACGGGGCCGGCGAGCTCGCCGCGATCACGGGGAAAGCCTGATGCACGCGCTCGAGGGTGTGCTCCTGGTCGACTTCGGCCAATACCTCGCCGGTCCGTTCGGGCCGATGATCATCGGCGACCTCGGTGCCGACGTGATCAAGGTCGAGCCCGTCGCCGGTGACGGCATGCGGCTGGGCAAGCCGTTCGTGGGCTGCCAACGGGGCAAGCGCGACATCGCGTTGAACCTCAAGACGCCAGAGGGCCTGGAGGTCGCGCACAAGCTCATCGAGCGGGCCGACATCGTGCACCACAACATGACCGCCGGTGTCGCGAAGAAGCTCGGCATCGCGTACGGCGACTGCAAACGGCTGAACCCCGACATCGTCTACTGCAACACCTACGCGTACGGCTTCGAGGGGCCCCTCGCACACTTCGGCGGCCTCGACCCGCTGTACCAGGCGGTCGCCGGTCTCGAGTACGAAGCCGGCGCGGTGCACCACGGCAACGAACCGCTCTACTACCGCTTCGGCATGACCGACACCGCGAACGCGATGTTGTCGGTTGTGGGCTGCCTCGCCGCGCTGTACCACCAGCGCCGCACCGGCGAGGGCCAGGAGCTGTGGACGTCGCTGCTCGATGGCGGCGCGGTGTTCGCGTCCGACGCCATGCTCGTCGACGGCGAGCCGGTGCCTCGTCCGCGCCTCGACAAGGAGCAGCGCGGCATCGACGCCCTCTACCGGCTGTACGAGACCCAGGACGGCTGGATCCAGATCGCGGCGTTCCGCGATCACGACTTCAGCGCGTTGTGCGCGGCGTTGAAGCTCGAGCACCTGGTCGACGACGACCGCTTCGCCACGATGCGCTCGCGTCACGAGCACCAGGACACGCTCGCCGCCGAACTGGAGCCCCGATTCCGTACCCGCACTTCGGTGTCGTGGTCGTACGCGCTCGACGAGGCCGGCGTGCCCAACGAGATCCCGCTCGATCCCAAGGGCGGCGAGGCGATGCTCTTCGACGCCGACAACGTCGCCTTGGGGCTCACGGCGGAGTACGAGCACCCCGTGCTGGGGCGGCTGCGCCAGTTCGGAGAGCTCATCGACTTCTCGGAGACGCCTGGGCGCATCGCCGGGCCCCCGCCACTGGTCGGTGAGCACACACGCGCCATCATGGAGTGGCTCGGCTACGGCGGCGACCGCATCGACGAGCTCAAGGCGGCCGGCGTCGTGTACGAGCCCGACGAGCACTACACGGAGCGATTCATGCTCTAGTACCGACCGCGAGGTCATCGTCCCGTCGCCCCGAGGAGGTCGCCGCGATGAGTGAAGCCAAGGAAGCCTGGGACCGCGTCGGCGAGTCGTTCACCGATCTCGGCCGCCACCTGAAGTCGCACTACGAGCAGCGCAAGGAAACCGGCGAGCAGCAGGCCGACCGCGAAGCGATCGAGCGCGCGATCGAGGGTGTGCGCAACGCGGTGAACCGAGCGGTCGAGTCGATGAACGGCGCAGTGAAGGACCCGCAGGTGCGCGACGGTGCCAACAAGGCCGTGACATCGCTCGCCGACGCGCTGTCGACATCGGTCGGCGAAGTGAGCCAGCAGGTGCGCGACGCTCTGTCGCGGCGTGACAAGGGCAGCGGATCGGCAACCGCCTGATGCTCGCGGCGTTCTCGGTCACGCCGCTCGGCGCGGGCGACTCGGTGGGTGACCTCGTCGCAGACGCGGTGCGCATCGTGCGCGAGAGTGGGCTGCCGAACGAGACCAACGCGATGTTCACGAACGTCGAGGGTGACTGGGACGCAGTCATGGACGTCATCCGTCGCTGCGTCGAGAGCGTTGCGCAGCACGCGCCGCGTGTCAGCGTCGTCGTGAAGCTCGACTACCGGCCCGGTCACGACGACGCCATGCACGAGAAGATCACGTCGGTCGAACGCCGGCTCGCACGCGGGTGACGGTGGAGCTCGACGAGTTCCAGCGCGTCATCGCGACGACCTACGGCGAGCGCGACGCCGCTCGCGGCATCCCGTCGACGGTTGCGTGGTTGTGCGAAGAGGTCGGCGAGCTCGCCAAGGCGGTGCGCAAGGGTTCCCGAGACGACCAGGTGCACGAGCTCGGCGACGTCGTCGCCTGGGTCGCATCACTTGCACATCAGCTCGGGATCCCGTTGTCGGAGGCTGTGGCTCGTTACGCGCGCGGCTGCCCGCGGTGCGGCGCGTCGCCGTGCGAGTGCGCTTGATCGAGCGCGAAGTGTGTGAAGCGGGGCGGATGCCGCTTGCGCTCCAGGCGCTCCCAGAGCGAACGTTCCGCGCAAGCGTCATCCGCCCCCGCGGTCACTTCACCCGTCGTCTGCTCACGCGCTTGGTCAGCTCGTGTCGGGTTTGGGTCGGTTCTTGGGGTGGCGCGGGTCGTCTGGGGGGACCATTGCGCGTGTTCCTCGGCCTTGGATGAGGGCCCAGTGCTCGTGGGTTTTGAGGTCGTGGTGGTACTTGCACAGCGGGTCGAGGTTGTCGAGGCGTGTTTCGCGGTTCTTGGCGTAGGGGTCGCGGTGGTCGACCTCGCGGGCGGTATGGCCGCAGCCGGCGACCGAGCACATGGGGGAGGACCACAGCAGAGCGATTTTCTGGGCTGTCGTGGGGCCCCGGCCGAGATGCGTCACGTTGAGGACGTCGACGCCTTTGGTGATCACCAGTTTGAGGATGCTGTCACCGAGCAACTCGCGGGCACTGCTCACCGAGATGGGGCCGAGGCCGGGGATGTCGCAGGTGTCGCCCTCTGCGAGCGTACCGCGGCGTAACGCGTCGAACTCGACGCGCACGATGGTCGTGAACCGCGAGCGTGAGTGCTTGGCGTCGTCGGCTCCGGGTTGGTCGGCGAGGGCCATGACCGCGTCGAAGGCGTAGGCGTCGCGGG
>JAMXLJ010000106.1 GCA_024281095.1 Acidimicrobiia bacterium
CACAGTTGCTCCACGACTTCAACCGCGAGTTCGACGAGCCCACGCCGAGCCCGCAACAGCTCGCGGCCCGCGTGCAGGAACTCCTGCGCGGCGGCGACACCGTCGTGCTCCTCGCCGGAGACGGCCCGGATGGACTGGCGGTGCTGCGGTTCCGGCTCGCAATCTGGAGCACGGGTATGGAGTGCTACCTCGCCGAGCTGTATGTCGCGCCGCGGCATCGAGGCCTGGGGCTCGGGCGCGCGCTCATGGAGTCCGCGCTACGTGAAGCGCGCCGGCGAGGTGCCGACACCATGGACATCGGCGTCGACGAGCCGGACGTCGTCGCGCGTCGCCTCTACGAGAGCATGGGGTTCACGAACCGCACCGAGGGCGGCGCAGGCGCGCTCATGTATGTCTACGAGCGCGATCTCTGACGGCCCCTCGAGTTGATCGACGACTCACGGGCTCACAACGACCGCGCGCGCCGTCCCTGCGGTCCAGTACATCCCGCCGCTCGACGTGGGTGGCATTGCATGCGCGCCTATGGCGAACGGATGCAGACCGCCCCAGGCGTCGAGGACGTATCCACCGCTCCCGTCGGGCAGGATCACGAGACCGCGCGCGATGTCCCAACCGGGCCAGTAGGCCGTTGCCGTCGCAGCTGGCGGCCCCATGTGCGTGCCGATGCCGAAGGAGTGGAGCCCACCCCAGCCGTCGAGCACGTAGCCGCCGCTGCCGTCCGGGAGGAACGCAACGGAGCGCGCAATGTCGAAGCCCGCGAAGTAGCTGTTCGTGCTCGCCGCGGGTGTCGGCGGACTGGCATGCGTTCCGAAGGGATGGAGGCCACCCCAGCCGTCGAGCACGTAGCCGCCGCTGCTGTCGGGTAGGAGGGCAACCGCGCGAGAGATGTCCCAACCGGGCCAGTACGCGGACGTGGTGGGTGTGGTCGGCGGCGCAACCGGGCCATAGCCCGCGGGGTGCAGGCCGCCCCACGCGTCGAGGACGTAGGCGCCTGTTCCGTCGTGCGCGACAACGATGCCACGCGCAATGTCCCAGCCGGGCCAGTATGCCGTCCCAGTGACGGAACCCGGCGCGGCACCCGCAGCACTCACAGGATGAAGACCGCCCCATGCGTCGACCACGAGCGCGCTCGCGGCGTCGGCAAGCATCGAGAGCCCGCGCGCCGACGCGAGCCGGCTGTACCCAGCCGGCGCGCCGCACGCAGGCGGTGGCGCGATACCCGACGCTCCGATCGCAAACGAATGCAATCCGCCGTCTGCGTCGAGCACGTAGCCGCCGACGCCCGCGCTCGGCGGCGGCGAAGGCATCTGGATGCGCGCGAGGGTCTCGGTCTGGTCCGGCCCTGCCTGGCCTGGGCCCGCGTCGACCACGATGTCGTCCCGGCATTGCACGACCGCGGGGTGTCCGCCGAGTCCGGGCACGTGCACGGGTAGATGGGCGTCACCACCGGTGCCGAACGACGACACGACATGGCCGGTGGCGTCGTACAGCAACAGATGGTCGGTAACCGTGGCGCTGAGATCTTCGCTGTACCCGAGCAGCCCAATGAGCCCATCGGGCCGCAGCACCAGGCCGGTCGCGGTCATCCAGCCCGGGACTGTCGTGTGCGCGACACCGCCGACGCCGAAGCCAGTGTCGGGCTGCCCCTTGGCGAACAGCCGCCGGATCGAACCGTCGGCGGTCGCGACAACGATCTTGCCATCGGGTTGGGCGACGAGATCCACCGGCGCGTTCGTCAGCGTGACGACACCCGCGGTACCAAACCCGCTGTCCGGCGTCCCGTCGGAACGGAACGCGCCAACAATCCCACCGGGCGCAGCCGGCTGGCCGACAGCGGACAGGAACAGGTCGCCGTTCGGTGCGGCGACGAGCGCGTTGCTTCTTTCGGCCGCGCAACTCTGCGCGAAACCGCCTGCGCCGAATGACGGGTCGGCTCCTCCGTTGGGAAGCAGACGGATCAACTCGAGACACGGCAAACCCGACGGATGCTGTGCAACCTGGCCCGACATCGTGTGCGCGAACACGATGCGCCCGTCGACCTGCACCAGGGCCTGATTGCTGCCGGCGATCAGTGCATCAGCACTTGGAATGGGCACGAAGCGTGACGCGAACGACCGATCGATCGAACCGTCGGGCATGAGCCGCGTGACCCACACCCGTGTGGAATCGGTCAAGTACACGAGCACCACGCGACCATCGGGCTGAAGGCCCGCGCCGACGTCGTAGTAGTTGTAGTCACCGGGAGGAGAGGGAAGCCCTCCGGAGAGCACGTGACCGTCGGCTCCGACACGACCCGTTACGCCCACCACGCTCCCATCGCCAGATACCGCAAGCGGGGAGAACCGAACCGAGCTCTTGGGGAACGGAAACGTCAACGTCGAGCGTCCGGACGCGCCGAATGTCGGGTCGAGGTCGCCTGGCGCGGCCACCGCCTTGGCGGACCATGCCACCGCCGCGACAAGCGCGACGACGAGCAACAGGGCAGCGGAATGCTTGCGCACGCGACGCAAGGGTAACCATGCCCGTGACCGCACGAGACCACGTCACCGTGACGTCCGGTTGAACGCGCAGGGTCGTTTCAACCGCGCACGAGCCGTCACGATGTCGATCACTGGTTGACCGGCGCCCCCGCCAACGAAGCGCCGGCCAACCGCGAATGGCTCAGGCGCCGGGGCCACCGCCGCCGGGTCCCCTCATCACCGTGAATGAGCTGTCGAGATGCACCTCGACCTGGCTGCCGTCGGCCTTGGTCACCGTGACCTCGTAACCCTTGCCGGTGATGTCGGTCGTGACCGCACCGGCTGTGCCACTGCCGACGCTCTTGACCGCAGCGGCCTGCGCCTGGCTCGCTGCGGCGCCGGTGACGGCCGTCTCGGCGTTCTCGTGGGCAGCCGAGCCGTGCGCGGGGAATGCCGGCTGCGACGACGCCGGTGTGGACGAGCTCGCCGCTGTTGTCGTGCTCGTAGTCGCGGCGTTCGCGGTGCCGAGGAAAGTGGCACCGACGGCGCCGCCGACAAGCGTGCTGCCGGCCAACGCTGCGGCTACGAGCGTCTTGCGGATGGGACTCATTGGATCTCCTTCGCGGAATGGGCGGTGCGCCCGGTTCGAATGCAACGCACCGCACGATGCAAGGCGAAGCTGGCGCCACGCTGGCACGCAACTGACAGCGGCCTAAAGATCGTTACCGCGAGGCACCGCGTGATTGCGAGCACGACGGTCGTCGCGGAGCGGCCGAGCGCGACCGCCGACGCCGTGGACTGGTCAATGCGGGGCTTGCCCTTGCGGTCCGTACCGCTTTCGGATCGAGCCTGGACGAATCTCATGCGGCCGGGCACCATTGCGTCATGGCGGAGGAGATGCCGCTCGCTGGCGGAGGGCTCTGGTTCGAGGACGTTCGCGGTCCCGAGCGCAAGCTCCGCATCAGTGTTCACGAGGAGCCGGGCGGCCCGCGCATCATTCTCAGTGTCTGGCGCGGTCCGATCTGCCGTGCTTCATTTCAATTCAGTGCCAACGACGTGACGGAACTGATGGAGGCACTCGCGGCTGCCGCCGGTGAGGACGCGTCCCAGACAAACCAATCCGCCACGATCCGTATGCACGTGAGCTCTACGACGTGCGATCGCCCGCGGAGCTCGATCGTCGAGTCGGTGACTTCAGCGGTCGTTCAGATCGCGGCCGTCGATCCACGCCGACCAGCCGTTGGAACACACGACGTGGGCCCAATCGCCGTAACGCTCGAGCACCTGCACCGGTAGCCCGGCGTCGAGAGTGCCCGTCACGGGTGCTGTCGCGGAGGGCTGCTCCCATGCCGACGCGGGACGACTGGTCTCGTGCGTCGGCATCCACGCGATCGACGGCACTGGAGGTTCCACCGGGTGCGTAGCGACCGATGCGGTCATCGGCATCGTTGCATCCGCTCCTTGCCACGTCGACGGCGTTGGCGGCTGCCCGGGTGTGGACGCGAGTGCAGCGTCGATCTGGTCGAGTGTGAGCGATTCAGCGAGCATCTGCAGAGCGCCACGCTGCTCGACGCGCGCGGACCGCACGGCGTCGAACGTCTCGACGGTCTTGAGCAGACCCGAGAGCGTCAGTGCGAACGACTGGCGGTTCAGCCCGTCGTCGAAGATCGTCGTACCGAACTCGACCTCGACGAATCCCGCACCGCTACTCAGCACTGCTCGCACGAGCGGGAAGGCCGCGGCTACCTGACGGGCGGCCTTCGCGACCGTCTCGCTCGGTGCGGCTGCCTGCCGGTCGTCCGAGGGCCGGAACGCCGGAGGCACGTCCCATTCGCGTTCCACGTCGGAGTCGGACAGGCGACGACGACACACGATCCCCCACCCCTCCGGTTCGCGCGCGAACTCGATCCGCGTGGCGTCTTCAGTCGACACCATGACGAACGCGGCCGCGCCCGCAGGAGTGGAAGGGTCCACGACGAGGCCAAGGCTCTCGGCCCACGGCAGGATCAGATCTTCGGTCATTGCAACGGTGTACCTCCGCACGGAGTGAACGGGATCGGCGGATCGTGTTCGCGCAGCAGATTTTCGAGCGTGTCGACCCGGCTCTTGGCGCTGTTCGCCTGTTGCACCCAGCCGGCGCGACCCGTAGTGACCGCGCGCAGCTGGTCCTCGATCGGCGCGGAGCGCGCTCTGCAGTCCGCATCGACGTTGGCGTGACTCTGCGCGATCGCCTGATCGATCTGGTCGACAGACGGGGCGTTGTACCAGGCGATGCCTCCGGCGACGACGCCTGCTGCTCCGGCGGCCGCGACAATCAGCGGACCGGCTTCGGCGGCACCGAGCCACGTGGCGAGCTGGGCGATCGCTCCGCGTTTCGCGATGGCCTCGGGTATCGCGGTGAGGACGCCCCCATAGAGGCCGGCGAATCCGCCTCCGCCGAGGACGCTCCAGTTGCGCTGACTCATCAAGGAAGGTCGGGCCACGTTGTCGATGTACTGGTGGCGCTGCGCCGCGACGGCCTGGAGGTCGGCGAGTTGAGCTTGCAGCGGCGCGGCTTGCGCGTCGATCGCCATGATGTTCGAGTTCGCCGTTTGAAGATCCGCGCACGCGGCGGATGCACCTTGCAGGAACGACTGGGCGGCCGCATCATCAGGGTCTTTCTTCCGCGTCGCCGCGATGGCGGCAGCGCCGCCGGACGCAGCAAGGACGGCCCCGCCCGCGAGAAGGCCCAGCTTTCCGCCGGTGAAGCCTCCTCCTCCTCCTCCTGAGCCGCCCGACGAGCTTGCGACCGTGGTCGCGGTGCTCTCGATCGACCCGGTCGAGGTGGTGTCATTCGACGCGGAGGTCGACGTCGTGGGAGCACTCGAGGTCGTGGGAGCGACCGACGCCGTCGTGCCGGTTGTGTCGGACGGGGGAATGAACGGTCCACCGGTCGGCGCCTGAGTCGCCGGAGGCCCCTGGGGAGATCCTTGCGTACTCGGCGGAGCTTGCGTGGCCGGGGACGACGGTGACATGTCGCAGCCCTGCCCGGTCACGGGGTCGCAGGCGTGCGCAACACCGCTCCACATCCACCAGGCGAACATCAATGCGAGCAATGTGAGCGTGACGAGACACAGCCCACGCACCCACGCCAGATGACGAACGAGACGCGGACCGGCTCGCGCTCTCGTGGCCGCAAGCGGCCGAGGACCCGCGTGCACACTCCCGCCGTGCGCCACGCCGCCCACCCCCGGGCTCAGCAACGTTGCAGCCAGTGTCCCACCGGTGGAGTGTCACGACAAGCGTCAAACGTGTTCGCGCTGCCTCGCGTCCGATGCCATCGCGGTCGGTCTCGCCGACGATCGACCAGAGCAGCAGCCGAGGCTGTCGCGTTCACGGTTGCGCGAGGGTGCTCCGGCCCTCGGCGTGCGTAGCATTGCGCTCAATGGACAGCACCCGCCGGGTGTGGGAACTGACCGAGCGCGACGCGTTGCTCGGCGCGTGGTGCCCGGCGTGCGAGCAGCCGTTCTCTGCAGGTCAACGCGTCTTCATCGCGTTCGGCCAGCCGACCTGTCATGAGGACTGCGAACTGGTCAGTCGACCACTCGCATCGGACCGCAAGCCGGATGATGCCTCACGGGTGTTTCGTCACGCGGGCATCTCCTACTTGCATATTCCGGCATTGGATCTCCGAGTTTCCGCCGCGTTCTACGAAGCCGTCTTCGGCTGGCGCCTTGGCGGCAACGCCGATCATCCGAGTTTCGAGGACGGCACCGGCCATGTCATCGGCCACTGGGTCACCGATGTGCCCGTTGCGGGCGAAGCCGGAGTGATCCCGTATGTCTACGTCCATGCCGTCGACGACACTCTTTCTTCGGTGCTGGGCCACGGCGGTGTGGTGGTCAGGGCTCCCTACGCAGAAGGACACCTCACGGTCGCGACGTTCCGGGACCCGGCCGGCAACGTCATCGGCGTGTGGCAACGCGACACGCACTGATCGGGCGTAGGCGATCGTCTTCGGACCCGACGGTTCAACTGTCGCTTCGAGCGGAGATCAAGACAAGCTCCAGGCATAGAGTGCCGACGGCGCGTTGGTGATCCCGGAGTACCAGATGGCCGAAGTACGAGCCGTGCAAGCCGAGCATTTCGATCGGGCTTCCACGCCCCGTGCGGGTACGGATCGTCAGCTTCGCGTCGCGGCCGCGGTCTTCGCTCTGGCCGTCGTGGCGCACAACGCCGATCACCTTCGGCGCGGTGGTGACGCAGTTTCCGCCGACGTGTTCTGGATCGGGACGCTGGCGATCCTCGTTGAGGTCGGAATCGTCGCGTTGATCTTCATGCGCCATCCGTGGGCACCGTTGGTGGCCGCGGTTGGGGGCTTCTGGTTGGCTCTCGGGTACGTCGTCGTCCATTTCACCCCTCGACGCGACCTGTTGAGCGACTCGTTCACGGGTGGCGGGGCAAGCTGGTTGTCGCTCTTCGCCGCCTCGTTCGAGGCAATCGCGGCCGTGCTGCTCGCTGTGGTCGCGCTCGCGGCATTGCGACGGAACCGATCGCTTTCAACCTGCGAGCCTGAGCGCGCCGA
>JAMXLJ010000107.1 GCA_024281095.1 Acidimicrobiia bacterium
TTCCACGCGGCCGGACGTGGAAATCGCCACGCCGAACGGACGAGGGCCCGAGACGGCGGTCCGACGCGGAAACAGGGCAAGTGCGAAGCACCCCGTCACGATGCCAACAACCAGCAGCAGAAGCGCCGAACGGTTCTTCGAGACAAACCGAACAACCCGACCTTTCGATCGACCCGACGCTTCCGAACCATCCGAGTGCATGACGTTGTCGAAGGTCTGGGTGCCCGCCACGACCACACAATGCCCGCCCTGGTCCATCATTGCGAGCGACGGGCGCACACATGCCGACGCCCGGAGGGGTGCCCCTCTTTCGGCCGGCCTCGACGAGATCAAGCACGCCACGACGAAACTCGGGCGGGTAGCCGCGCCTTCCCATGCTGTCCTCCGGTCAGGACAGCAGCATCACCTTCCAGTTACGCGACTCCACGGAACACCGGGCAGACCAGCTTGTGGTTGAGCAACCCGCGTTGGTGCGGGGATCGCGCTTGACTCACTCAGAGGTGGGCCGTCGACGTGGAAGTCGTATTCCGAGAACACTCGTGCATCGCGTCGCGGCCCCGGAGCCCCGGAGGCCTTGGGGCATCCGGACGATGAGGTCGATGGCCTCGAGAGCGGTCACGATCAGCGTGCGACTCAGCGTTTGCGGGCGTAGCGGCCGCGACCGATGCGTCGGATGTGGCGCGCGCTGGTGAGGGACGAGAGGGTCGCGGCGACCGACTCGCGGGTCGCCCTCACGGCCTTGGCAACCTCTTGGGCGCCGGCCGATTCGACGGTCTCGAGATGATCGACGATCCGCTGCCGAAGCGTGCCCCCACGTTGGGCCCGACGCCGCACCGATTGCCGACCGGCCTTCGCTCCTCGCGCGCTCTTCGTCGCCTTCCGAGTTGCACTCCTTGTTGACGATGTTGCCTTCGTCGACTTGCGTGGCGCCCCCTTCTTGGTGGCTGCCGTACGGCGTGTGGTCTTGCGGCCCGGCACGCGTTTCGCCGTCTTCCGTACCGATGGGCGCTTCGCTGCCTTGCTGCCTGCTGCACGCTTGGCCGTGGACCGTCCGCTTGATTTCGACTTCTTCGCCGGGGGCATCGTGTCTCCAAGAGTCGTGGCTGATGACACGGCCCGTTTCGCGCCGTGAGGGCATTAGCCTACGTCGGGGACATGCACCGCCCCTGGACGTCATCAGGGTGAATCCAATCCGTCGATGGGCGCCCGTCGTGCCCGTCACCGAGCCGGCGGGGCTTCGTTGTGGAACGGTTCATCATCGGTGCCTCGAAACGGTGGCCGTGATGGACGAGCACAAAGGTCGCAGACGGCAGACACGCTGCTCCCTGAACCGGGACGGTGGAGAATCCGGCACAGGGGGGAGCAACTGGGCCGGTCTCCTCACGCGGATCTGAGAGGCCGCGGTTCCAGGGAGCCGTACCGCACTCGTAGCCAGTCCTCAGCTCCCGGTTGTGGCGAGGCGGATCGTCATCGGTCGGTCGATCGACCGTGTGTTCAGGTTGTGGTGAGGAGTTGTTGGTAGAGGGCGCGGGTGGCGGGGCCTGGTGTGACGCCGAGTTGGTCCCGAAGGCAGTCGTTGAGTTGGCTGTAGACACGGATGGCTTCGGCGGGGTTGTCTTGCGCGACGAGGGCTTGCATGAGGCAGCGGTAGCCGCTTTCTCGCAGTGGCGCGAGGCTGATGAGTTGTCGGCCGGCGCGTACCGCGGCGGCGAGTTCGGTTCCGCCGATGCCGACGCACGCGGTGGCATAGGCCTCGAGTGCGCGGAGGCGAGTGAGATCGAGTTCGTAGCGGATCTCGTCGATCCAGGGGCCTTCTTCGGCGGGGAGGAAGCCGCGTTCGGCGACGAAGAGCGCTGTCAGGCTCGGGCCCCAGGCGCGGGGCCAGTCGCGTTGCGCGATGGCGGATTCGGCTCGGTGGATGGCCTCGGCGGCGTCTTCGACGTCGACCGAGGCGTCCGGGAGGTGCAGCCGGACGGTGGAGCGTCCGTCGACCGCGGGTGCGCCAAAGATTCTGCGCAGCTTTGATATCAGGGGGTTCAGTCGCGTGTCGATGGTGGCCGGGTCGGGCGCCCGCCAGAGCGCCTCTGCAAGTTCGTCGCGGGAGAGGTGCCGGTGGCGGTTGACCACGAGGTAGGTGAACAGCAGTCGGCCTTGACGGCCGGGGAGTTGCTGTTCGAGCCGTTGGCCGTTTCTGTCGATCGTCAGTGCTCCGCAGACTTGGATGCGTAGCGGTGCTTGCGTGGCCGCGGTCACGCGGACATCTTGTCAAGGCGGTGCGGGAAACGACAGGAGGATCGGCGATGACGAAAGTCATTCGATGCGAGTGCGGGTTCGTCGCCCGGGGCGACACGAACGATGAGGTGGTCAAGCTGATTCGGGGGCACCTGGCCGCCGATCATCCCGCGTTGGTCGAAACGGTCACGAACGACGACTTGGTGAGCTGGATCAAAGCGGAATAGCGACCGCACAGCACCGATCTCGTCAGCTCGCTCGACAGGCCGGCAGCCACCATCAGGCCACGCCACTTACACGGACAGACGGATACCCCCGGCTGGCGCCAAGGTTTCGCCAACGTGGTCGCAACGGCGGTGTCGTACAACCGCGGTATTCCTCGCACCAAGGAGACCGTGATGCAACCGAGCTCGCCGCCTGCCGTTCCTGATGTCGTCCCCGTAACGCACGTTGATTCTCTCGTGAGCGCGGACTGGCTCTCCGCGCATCTTCGGGATCCCGATGTGCACGTTGTTGAGGTCGATGTCAGTTCCACCGCGTACGAGGACTGGCACATCGACGGCGCCGTGTTATGGAACATCTACCGGGACCTCAAAGACGCCGACTACCAGCTGGCCGATCACACCGCGCTCGAACGCCTGTTCGCGCGGTCGGGCATCTCGCGGGAATCAACCGTCGTGTTCTACGGGTACGCGCCCGCGCTGGGCTTCTGGCTCATGAAGTTGTACGGCCACCGCGATGTACGCATCCTCAACTGCAGCCGCGACACCTGGCGCGGCGACGGCCATCCGTGGAGCGATCGCAGCACGAACCCGGCGCCAGGTCGATATGTTCTCGGCGATCAAGACGCACAGCTGCGAGCCGATCGCAACATCGTGCACGCCGCGATCACGCGCAACGACGCACGCCTCATCGACGTCCGCACCAAGAACGAGTACTGCGGCGAACGGTTCTGGCCGTCCGGCGCCTCCGAACCGAACGGCCGCGCCGGACACGTACCCTCGGCGGTATCGCTCCCCATCGACGGTCTCTACGACCAACGCGGCGCGTTCATGTCCACCGACGCATTACGACGCGTGTTTGGAGCAGTCGATGACGACGCGGAGCTCATCACGTACTGCACCATCGGCGGACGCGCCGCCACTGCCTGGTTCGCGCTCACCTACCTGCTCGGCCGACCCAACGTACGCGTCTACGACGGATCATGGGCCGAATGGGGACGCCTACCCGACACTCCAATCGCGACGACACCGACCGCGCCCACGACCTAAGCCATCGCAGCGCAGCCGGACAACCCCTCGAGCGCGCCGCACACGCTGTCTCCAAGACGACGTCATGCCGCGATATAGGTCAAGAGTGTGGTTTACGCGGGAAGGCCTGCTCTGCCGGTGAGGATCCAGGGCATGGCATCTCCGGTGAGGTCCGAGAGGCGGTCGCGGAAATGCGCGAGATCAGCGTCTGTGAGCAATGACGCCCAGTCTCGATGCCCCCCGGACCGGAAGAACCTGTGAGCGTCAAGCCAGAGCGCCAGGTGAGCGTCGGGCGCAGTCTGCGCCGCTCGGTGTCTCATCGAGCCGAGGGTCGCGGCTTCGACGAACTCGGGCCAACGCGCCTCGTCGACGGTGATACCGAGCGCGTCGGCGACTCGCCGCATCTCACTCCCAAGGTCGTCCCACAGGTCCGTGTAGTGGAAGAGGTGGACGTTCCCGGCGTTGCGCGCGGCCCAGTAAGTCGAGACCTGATGGGCGAAGTCGGCGAGTCCGTACGGACCGCTCCCCGTCGGTTGTTCGTCGTTGTCGATGAACCACCGCAGGTAGTCGGCCACCTCTTGCGGCTCCGACTCGCGCGCAATTGACGAACCGAATACACCAGCGGCGGCCGCTCGGAGCTCCGAGGCCCGCAGCTGGTCGGTGTTCGCGCGGTGGTCGCGATCCGAGAGTGCAACGTCGAGCGGGTGGCGGATCACGACAACATAGGTGACCGTCGGATGCATCGGGATCCCGTCGAGCGGCGTATGGGTCTTGATCCACCGTCGATGTTGCTGCGCTTCCAGCAAACCGAAGACCTCGTCGTCGGTGCGGATCAACATGTCCAGCCACGGCGACAACGTGCTGATTGGCACATCGAGCACGGGGCGGTCAAGGACGAGCGATCCGGCGATCTGCTGCATCCACGTCGTGCCGCATTTGGATGGCGTCGAGATCACGACGTCGTCGGGTCTGAACCGAAACCTCTCCCAGCGGGCGCTATCCGCGAAGAACCCCTGATACCGGCGCACACTCCGACCCTAAGGCCAACGCCACTCGGTCGCCGCCAACCGCCGTACGAGCACGAGCGGGCGCATGCGCCCCCAGCTACCTCGCCGATGGTTCGGCCAACATGAACCGGTGGCCATCCGGAGAACGCACGCCGAGTTCGAGCATGCCCCACGGCTCGTCGGTAGGCGGTTTCAAGATCTCAGCCCCGGCCGCGATGGCACGGTGGTGAAAGGCGTCGGTTCGGCGCCGATTACGGGTTGGTGAGCAGATCCCGGATCCAATCACTCGCGGTCGCGTCGATGACTGCTTTGCCCTTCGCATCGGCGTCGGTCGGACGCGCGCCGTGTCGCAGGAGCAGGCGGATGATGCGCATCTGTTCGTCCTTGGCCGCCTCCGAGCCGGAGTTGCTCTTGCCGGTGTTCTGAACGGCCAGGTGCAGCGGCGTCGAACCGGTCTTGTTCATGAGCAGTGGATCGGCCCCGTGGTCGATGAGGGCGCTGACCGCCATCGAACAACGATTCCGAACCGCTCGGTGCAGGGGTGCGACGCCACTGTTGTCCAAGGCGTTCGGATCGGCGCCGACGTCGATGAGATAGGTGATCACGTCATGCTGCGCCGACGAATCCCACCCGTCCGCGGCGGGACCGCCGTCCGCGGCGTAATGGAGCGGCTCAGCGCCCCTTCGGTTGCGAGCGCGAAGGTCGGCGCCTCTCGTGACGAGCGACTCTGCGAGTTGTCGCCGATGGGAGGCGGCAGCGATGTGCAGCGCCGTGTCGCCGCTGTAGACGTAATGGTGGATGCCGGTGAGGAAGTACTGCTTGGCGTAGTCGCGCGTTGCACCGATGTGAATCGGACGGACCGCGAGGTCGGGGGATGCTTCCAACCGCCGCGCTACCTCGTCGTCGTCAGGGGAAGCGATCGCCCGGAACAGCGTCAACAGCGCACCGTCGTCAGACCCACCGCGCCGCGTGCCCGTCTTCGCCACGAGCACAGACTGTCCCATCCGTGCGGACGTCCGCACCGCACCGTTGCTTCACCCGTGGCTCGTCAGACCCGTGTCCGGGCGCGTGTTGTTCGTTCGTGTCAGGTCGCGGGGCCGGTACAATGCGGAGTAGGCGCTCCGGTTGCCCCACACGATGGCCAGCCGGGGGCGTGGAGTTCCGATGACACCCGCATCCCGTACACCGCCAGCCACGGAAGCCGCACCGGACCACGCCGGACGACCGCTGCGCGCCGACGCGCAGCGCAACCGGGCCAAGATCCTCGCGGCCGCCGAAGCGGTGCTCGCCGACGAAGGGCTGGCTGCGCCGATCGACGACATCGCTCGTAGGGCCGGAGTCGGCATCGGCACCGTCTACCGGCACTTCCCGACCAAGGAAGCGTTGTTCGAGGCGATCTTCGTGGCGTGGGTTCAACGGCTCGTCGACGAGGCCCGGGCGCGGCTCGACGGCAAGAACCCTGGTCAGTCCTTCTTCGAAGAGCTCGACAGCTGGCTCCAGCACAGCGTGCAGCACCGGGCGGTCGCCGAGGGCCTCGCCGAGACGGGGATCGACGTGAAGGCGGCGACCGCCGACCTGAAGCAGGACCTACGCGACTCGGTCGAGCTGTTGCTGGAACGTGCGCAGGCGGCCGGCGCGGTGCGCAACGACGTCGAGATCGGCGACGTGATGATCCTTCTCTCCGGCGCTTGCACGGCGTTGAACCAAGCGGGCCTGGATCCAGCAGCCCGCCTGCGGACGTTCCACATCATGTGCGACGGGCTCCGCGCAACCCGCTGAGCGTCAGGCGGGAATCTCCGACACGTCGAGCGCAAGCTCCTCGGCGACCCATGCCGCGGGTTCGTCCTCGTTCGTGGCGTGCGCAGGATCGACGGGGAGGTTGCGCCACACCACCAGCGCGGCAATGAGCGCGAGCGCGATGCCCATCGTCGATGCAAGTTGGATGCCGCCGACGAACGCGTGTTGCGCACCGCGAGCGAGCGCGGATCCGGTTGCGCCGGGCAGCGACCGTGCAACCTGGAGCGCGCCGGCCAGCGACGACCGCGCGGCATGCTGACTCGAAGCCGGCAGCTTCGTCACCGCGCCGTGCACACTGCTCGAATAGCGCGATGCCGCGATGCTTCCGAGCACCGCGACGCCGAGTGCGGCTCCGAGCTCGCGTGTCGCGTCGTTCATCGCCGAGCCAGCACCCGCGCGCCGCGCTGGGACTGCCGACATGATCGCCGAGGTCATCGGTGACATCGTCAACGCGATGCCGCTCATGAACGGCACCAGGCTGGCGAGCACGTACACGTACGGCGTGTGCGGTGTGTAGAACGTGAACATCACGAAGCCGATCGCGGCGAGCACCATGCCGCTCGCGACGGTCCGGTGTGCGCCGAAGCGCGCCGAGAGCCGGGGTGTGAGCGGGGCGACGATCATCATGATCGGCGTCATCGGCAAGATGCGCAGCGACGTGCTCAACGCGCTGTATCCGAGGATGAGCTGCAGGTACTGGATCACGAGGAACATCGTTCCGTACATGCCGAGGAACACAAGGATCATGCCGCCGGTGCCGGTGCTGAAGGCGCGGTTCCGGAAGTACCGGATGTCGAGCATGGGCTCCTCGGTGCGCAGCTCGAAGAGCACGAACGCACAGAGAGCGACGGCGGCCGCACCGAACGATGCAAGCGTCAGTGGGTTCGCCCAACCCCGCTCGGGGGCTTCGATGAGCGCGTACACCAGTGCGCTGATGCCGACGATCGATGTGATCGCGCCGGGCGGATCGAACGCCGCTTCCTTGGGGTCACGCGACTTCGGCAGGAGGAAGATCCCTCCGATGAGCGCGACGAGAATGATCGGCACGTTGACGAGGAAGACCGAGCCGTACCAGAAGCGCTGCAGGAGGATGCCGCTGACGACCGGGCCGAGCGGCGGGGCCGCGCCGATGCAGGCGGACCAGATCGCGATCGCCCGCGGACGCTCGCCGGGCGGGAAGACGTTGATGAGGATCGACAAGGTCGACGGCATGATGAACGCACCGGCAAGGCCCATCACCGCGCGGCACGCGATCAGCTGGGCCATGCTCGTCGACAACGTCGCGAGCAGGGCGCCGGCGAGGTACAGAGCGAGGCCGAACTGGAGCGCGCCCTTGCGGCCGAAACGGTCGCCGATCGCGCCGGTGGTGAAGAGCGCGCCGGCGAAGACCAGCGAGTAGATCGAGACGACCCACTGCAGCTGCGAAGTGCCGGCATGCAGGTCGCGAGAGAGTGTCGGAATGGCAACGTTGAGCGTGGCGTTGCCGGCGAAGACGATGATGAGGCTCAGGCACAGCATCGCCAGCGTCCACCAACGTCGTTCGTAGGCGGTGCGCGCGTCGGCGCGAGCGAGGTCGAGCAACGGGACTCCTACGGGGATCCTCGGGACGGGTGGGGTCGTGCCTGCGCCGGCGGGGGAGTATCCGGAGCAAGCGTTCCGCTTAGGTCACCAATATACGGAACCAGCGTTCCGGTTGTCAACCGAATTCAAGGGTGCGCCGAGCGCGGCGGGAGGGCCATGGATCAGTTCGAATACGACGACTTGGTGTTCGACGTGACCGACGCCGGGCCCACCGACGGCGAGGTCGCCATCTTGTTGCACGGCTTCCCCGAGACCCGCGCCTCCTGGGATCGCGTCGTTCCGCAACTGACCGCCGCCGGGTACCGCGTGCTCGCGCCGGACCAGCGCGGGTACTCGCCTCGCGCCAGGCCGCAGGGTCGACGCGCGTATGCGCTACGTCGTCTTGCGCGCGACGTGCTCGCGCTCGCTGACGCCGCCGGGGCCGAGCGGTTCCACCTCGTCGGGCACGACTGGGGCGGTGCGGTCGCGTGGGCCGTCGCCGCGTGGCATCCCGAGCGACTGTTCACGGTCACGTCGCTGGCAACGCCACACGGCAGAGCGTTGCTCCGCTCGTTCGTTTCGAGCGATCAGGCGCTGCGGTCGTGGTACATGCTGTTCTTCCAGCTGCCGTGGCTTCCCGAGCTCAGCGTGAGTCTCGCCAAACCGTCGCTTCGGAAGTCGCTGTGCGAGTCGGGCTTGCCCGACACGTACGTCGACCTGTACCTGTCCGCGTTGACCCAGCCCGGCGCGGCCACCGCGGCCCTCAACTGGTACCGCGCGCTGGTGTTCACCCCGCCCCGCTCAGTGGGGTCGGTACGCGTGCCCGCGATGTATCTGTACGGCACCGGCGACGTCGCGTTGGGGCGCGCCGCGGCCGATCTCACGGCCCGCTATGTACGAGGCCCGTATCGCTACGAGGTGCTCGAGGGCACGAGCCACTGGATCCCCGAGGAGGTGCCGAACCTCGTCGCCCAACGCGTGATCGAACACGCGCGGGCCCACGGCAGACGGTGAGGTGCGACGGCGATCCGCGCCTGTCTCCGTCGCCAGTCGACGTTGGGTTTCGCGGGCTCCAGAACGTGCAACTTGTGAATCGCTTCGGGCAGGATCGTCGCTCGTGAATGCCCGCGTCTACATCCACGACCGTGTCCTGCTCGTCGACGCGCCGCTGTGCCCGTTTCGCATCGGGCGTCAGCCGTCACGGTCGGACCGCGTCGATTGGCAGGATTGACCGAGCGAGGAGACGTGCGTGAAAGGTGACTTGGCCGCGTTGCTCGAGCTCGAGCGACTGGACCGCGATCTCTTCCGGGGCGAGAACGAGCACAGCGCGCGCAACCGGATCTCGCTGTTCGGAGGGCAGGTGGCGGCCCAGGCACTACGTGCCGCAGGCGCAACTGTTCCGGACGGACGCCTGCCTCATTCGCTGCACGGCTATTTCCTGCGCCGTGGTCGACCGAACATGCCCGTCGTGTTCCACGTCGACCGGGATCGCGACGGCGGCTCGTTCTCGGCTCGTCATGTCCGCGCGGTGCAGGACGGCGAGGTGATCTTCTCCATGCTCGCGTCGTTCCAGGAGCTCGAGGACGCACCGACGTACGACGTGGTCGCAACCCGCAGAGGCGCGCACCCGGACACGTTGCCCGAGCGAGCATCGCCCTTGCTCGTCGACGTGCGTGAGGTCACCCCGACCAGGATCGCCAATGGGCACGTGCGGCATTCGGATCGCATCTGGGTGCGCGCGACCGCGAAGCTTCCTGACGATCCGCTGACCCACGCATGCGCGCTCGCCTACGTGTCGGATCTCGGCTCGGGATTTGGCCAGGTCGAGGTACCCGGCCTCTCACCGGGGGGCCCGAGCATCGATCACACCCTGTGGTTCCAACAGCCCATTCGGGCGGATGAATGGATGCTGCTCGAGCTCTGGCCGATGAAGGCGGGTGGCGGGCGCGGCGTCTACGGCGGATCGTTGCGGAGTGAAGACGGGCGGCTCGGCGCGGTGATCATGCAGGAGATGCTCCTGCGCGAACGGGCGATGGATCCCGAGCTCCTGCGCCGGCTCGGTGAGTATCTCGGCGTGAACGTGGAGGAGTGACCGCGGCGCCGTCAGCCTGGCGCGAGACGCGTACGCATCTTGTCGATCGCGGAACCGAGGATCTCCCGGGCCGCGGCGTGCGAGCAACCCAGGTCGCGCGCGATGTCCTTCATCGTGCAGGCGGGCCCGGCGAGGCCGAAGCGTTGGGACAGCACCGCGTACTCCGTCGGGGTGAGCGAGTCGAACGCGTGACGACCGGAGCGCAACTCCAACGCGTCCAGATCGATGTCGTCGTCGCTCATCTCCTCTTGCCATCCGTCCGGATACGGCCATCCGTCGTCCGTGGGGAAGAGGGGGAACGTGGAGTGCGTGCGGGCCATGACTTCCCTCCGATCGTGTGCCTCGTGACCTCCCGCCCGGTCGCGCGTGTTCACGCCATCGTGCGCCGGTCGCAGTCGCGAGTCAACGGACGAATCGGTCCCGGGTCTCGGGACCAACGCCCCTGGTCAACCCGTCGCAGTCGCCACGATCGAGAGAATCGACGGGCCGTGCCGCGCGAGCCGGGCCGGCCCGATGCCCGGCACGGCGGCGAGATCGTCGAGCGAGGCGGGGCGAGCGAGGGCGATGGACTGCAGCGTGTGGTCGCTCGCGATCGCGAACGCGGGCACCGCAGCGGCACGGGCCACGGCGCGACGCCACTCGCGCAATGCCTCGAGGAGAGGATCGTCGAGCACAGTGCGGTCGCGCCGAGTCGGGCCCGCGGGCGGAACCTCGGCGCCACCCGACGCCTCGTCGGTTCGGGCGCGCACAGCGAGCAGCGAGCGGACTTCCGCAAGCACGTTCGCGGCCGCGTCGCGGGGCAGCTTTGCGCCGTCCCCACCGTGCTGTTCGCGAGCCGCCGTGAGAATGGGTTCGAGCCACGGGCTCGGTTCGCGCCGAACGACTTGCGCGCCGAGCGTGCGCTCGCGTGCCCAGCTGACGTGCAAGCCCCGGCCGGCACGACTCAGCGCCACGTACAGCAAGCGCCGTTCGTCGTCGAGATCGGCAGTGTTGATCGCGTGCGCGATCGGAACGAGCCCACGCTCGACGCCGCACACGAACACCGTCTCGTACTCGAGCCCCTTGGCGCGGTGGAACGTGAGAAGGTCGACCGCGTCGTCGGAATCAACGCCAAGGTCGCCCGATTGCAGCGTCGCTCGCAACCACGGCACGAACCCGTCCACCGATCCACCGGCACCGTCGTGCACGGCGTACTCGCGGCCGAGCGAGACGATCGCGGCCGCGTGCTCGCGCTGCTGGTCCGGCATCGCGTGTGTGTCGACATCGAGGTCGACGAGGTGGTCGACGAACCGACGCCCCGGGCAACTGCGCGCGTTGGCGCGCAAGAGCTCGAGCACCGCGGCCACCTCCGGGCGGTCGAGGAACCGGCTGCCGCCACGGACGCGCACGGGCACGCCGGCGCGCGCGAGTGCCTCCTCGAACAATGCGGACTGCGCGTTCGTGCGGTACAACACGGCCATCGAGCGCCACGGACGGCCCGTCGCGTGCGCATCGCGGACGGCTTCCGCCACCGAGCGCGCTTCGTCGCGATCCGTCCGATGCTCGGTGAAGATCGGCGCCGGGCCCTCGTCTTGCACCGTTCGTACCGGTGCACCGGTGCGGCGGCCGAGCGCCGCACGCGCCACCGCGACGACTTGGGGGGTCGAACGGTAGTTGTGGTCGAGCTCGACGACCGTCGCGCCTCGGAAGTGCTCGGCGAAGCGTTGGAGGTAGCCGGGCTCCGCTCCGGCAAACCGGTAGATGGCCTGATCGGGATCGCCGACGACGCACAGGTCGTCGCGGTCGCCGAGCCACGCGCGCACGAGACGGAGCTGCGCCGGGGTGACGTCCTGGAACTCGTCGACGAAGAAGTGCCGGAAACGGAAGCGCTGCCCGGCCGCGAAGTCGGCATCGTGCTCGAGCGCGCGGACGCACAACGCGATGAGATCGTCGAAGTCGACGAGCCGCCTGCGTTGCTTCTGTTGCTCGTAGGCCGCGAAGAGCGCGGCGACGTCGCCGGCGGCAAGCGGAGGCCTACGCCCCGCGGCCCTGACTGCCGCGACATAGTGCTCCGGGTCGATGAGGCGGGCCTTCGCCCACTCGATCTCGCCAGCGACCGCGACCGCTCGAGGCACGGCGGTGCTGCGGTCGCCCATCATCGGGACGAGGACCCGCGCCTTGTGTTCGAGGAGCGCCGGCGCGCGCCTCCCGCGCTCCTGCCATCGGCGGCGAAGCTGCGCGAGCGCGAGCGCGTGGAACGTTCCGGCAGTCACCCGGCCCCCGGCAGGAAGGCGCTCGAGGCGGCGCACGAGCTCGCCGGCAGCCTTGCGGGTGAACGTGACCGCGAGGACGCGGTCGAGATCGAGCTGACGCGTCGCGGCGTGCCACGCGATGCGCCGCGTGAGCACACGGGTCTTCCCCGACCCGGCGCCGGCAAGGATCGCGAGGGGCCGGGCTGTGTGCACAACGGCGTCGCGTTGCGACGCGTCAAGACCGGCGAGGAGCGCGGCCGGCGTCTCGCCATCGCCCGTGCGCTCGACCGCCGGCGACCGAACCAGACCAGCCGGAGCCATCGAACGACCGTAACGAGCGACGCCCCGCGGATCGCGGATGGGTCCGGGCAGGCGGGAATGCGGACGAAGACGCGAAAGGGCCCCGAGTAGTCTTCGCTGCGTCGCAGCTCCGATCTCCTCGGGGCTTCCCTTCGCACCGCTACCTCGGCCGGCACTTCGCTCTCACGAGCGCCGCACCTTGGCCGTCTCCACCGGCGACACACCGGCTTCGGATCGGTAGTGGTCTCCGGACCTTCACGCCCGTTCGACGCTGCCCATCGGAACGATCCATGCGGAACGACTTCGGGACCACGCCGGAACGAACCTGCCGAACCGGTAGACAGGATCGTACGGATGGCGCCCAGGGGCGTCAAGGAGTTTCTCCGAGCGACGACGTGTGCTTCGAGGAACGATCGAGCGGCGCCGCGTAGCATCGCCGTCATGACCGGCGGCGCGACGACGTGGCGGAACTGGGGTCGCAACCAGGTGTGTGAGCCGGCTGCGGTCACCGATCCCGAGAGCGAGCTCGAAGTCGTCGAGGCGGTGCTCGCGGCGCGCACCGCGGGGCAGACGGTGAAGGCGGTCGGGTCGGGCCACTCGTTCACCGACACCGCGTGCACCGACGGCCGCATGCTCCGTCTCGGGCGCCTCGATCGGGTCGTCGGCTTCGATCGCGACGCGTCGACGATCACGGTCGAAGCCGGTATCCCGCTGTGGAAGCTGAACCAACAGCTCGCGCTGCGCGGGGTCGCGCTCACCAATCTCGGCGACATCGACCGCCAGACCATCTCCGGCGCGCTAGCGACAGGAACCCATGGCACGGGTCTGGGTCTCGGGGCGCTGGCAACGATGGTGCGGGAGATCGAGATGGTCACCGCCGACGGCGACCTGGTGCGGTGCTCCGAGCACGAGGAGCCGGAGCTGTTCGCGTGCGCACGCGTAGGCCTCGGCGCGCTGGGTGTGATCACCAAGCTCACACTGCAGGTGGAGCCGGCGTTCCGGTTGCATTCGGTCGAGATGCCGATGCGGCTCGACGAGATGCTCGCCGACTTCGACCGCGTGGTGACCACGAACGAACACGTCGACATGTACTGGTTCCCACACACCGATGTCGCGACTGTCAAGTGCAACAACCGCACCGACGCGCCGATCCGGGCGAAACAGGGCTACAAGCAGTGGCGTGACGAGATCGTCCTCACGAACTACTTGTTCGGAGCGGTCTGCAAGGCCGGCCAGCTGGTGCCGTCCGCGGTGCCGAAGCTCGCGCAGTTCGTCGTGGCGAACATCGGGCGCACGGAGAAGGTCGACCGGTCCGACCGGGTGTTCTGCTCACGCCGGCTGGTCCGTTTCGTGGAGATGGAGTACGAGCTGCCGCGAACCGAGGCGACCGCGACCCTGCTCGCGATCCGCGAGTTCATCGACGACGAAGCACTGCGGGTCGCGTTCCCGATCGAGATTCGCGTCACCGGAGCCGACGACATCCCGTTGAGCACCGGATACGGCCGCGAGAACGCGTACATCGCGTGCCACTTGCCGACCGGTACGCCCTTCGAGCGCTACTTCCGCGGCGTCGAAGCGATCATGGACCGGGTCGGCGGCCGGCCGCACTGGGGCAAGATGCACTTCCAGACCGCGCAGACACTCGCGCCGCGCTACCCCGAGTGGTCGCGGTTCCAAGCGGTGCGGGCAAAGTTCGATCCCGAGGGCCGCTTCCGGAACGCGTACCTCGACCGCGTGCTCGGTGAGCTGCCGTAACCTTTCGACATGCCATATCCGAAACGCCTGGTGAACGACGGCGAAACCGTCGTGCTCGACCTCCAACCCCACTGGTGGTACTTCTCGAAGCACATCGTCACGGGCGTCCCCCTCTTCGTGCTCCTGATCCTGCTGTTCCAGGTTCACGGCGATGTACGGAAGTACTCGGGATACGTCTACATCGTGCTGCTCGTCGTGTGGGCGTTGTGGCTCGCTCGGGAGTACTTGCAGTGGCGATTCACGTACTTCGTCGTGACGGATCAGCGCGTGGTCTTCCGCACCGGCATGCTCTCGAAGCACGGGGTCGAGATCCCGTTGGAGCGGATCAACAACATCAACTTCAACCAGAACGTGTGGAACCGCCTGATCGGCGCGGGCGACCTCGAGATCGAGTCGGCCGGCCGAGAGGGTCAGACGAAGTTCGACAACGTTCGGCATCCCGACGGCGTGCAGCAGGAGATCTACCGCCAGATGGAGGTGAACGCCCGGCGTCAGGCCGCGTGGTCCGCCTCGACGGCCGCGCCGGCGGGCCCGTCGATCCCGGAACAGATCCAGCAGCTCGCGCTCCTGCGGGACCAGGGCCACATCAGCGACGCAGAGTTCCAGTCGAAGAAGGCCGACCTTCTCTCGCGCATGTAGGAGTGCGTGGAAGGGCATGAGGGTCGTCTCGCTCGTCCCGTCGGCGTCGGAGACACTCGTCGCGCTCGGTGTGATGCCGGTCGCGTGCACGCGCTTTTGCGATCAGCCCGGGCTGCCAACCGTCGGGGGCACGAAGACCCCCGACGTGGACGCGATCGTCTCGCTGGCGCCGGACCTCGTGATCGTCAACGACGAGGAGAACCGTCGAGAGGACGCAGCGGCGCTCGCGGCCGCGGGGCTCGAGCTGCATTCCATGTCGCCCCGCTCGGTCGCAGAGGTCGGCCCAGCCGTGCGGGCGCTCGCGTCGGCCACCGGCGTGGCGGTGCCGGCGCCGTTCGACGAGGTGTCGTGGCGCAGGTGGTTGGACGAGCTCACCAGGCGCGCGCACGCCGCGGCTCGCCGGCGAGCCGTCGTGTTCGTGTGGCGGCGGCCGTGGATGACCGCCAACGGCGACACGTACGGGTCGTCCGTGCTCGAGCTGCTCGGTGTCGAGAACCTCTTCGCCGGCGACCCGCAGCGCTATCCGGAGACAACCCTCGACGACGTGGCCCGCTCCCGCCCGCAGCTCGTGCTGCTGCCCGACGAGCCGTATCCGTTCTCTGCCCGTCACGTCCCCGAGGTCGAAGCCGCCATCGCGGGCGGGCGCGTCGTGCCCTGCGATGGCCGCGATCTCTTCTGGTGGGGTTGGCGCACCCCTGGCGCGATCGCGCGGCTGCGCGACGTGGTGAAGGGGTGAATTTGCCCGTTGTGTCCGGACCGCGGATCTGCGATGATCGAAGCCCTTTCTGGGAGGGGTGATGGCAGGGGCAGTACTCAGTGTCGAGAGGCTCGAGCGCGGTGATCTGCCGCCGGTCTGCTGCAAGACCGGCGAGCGCACGCGGCGCACCGTGGAGCGCCGTCACCGGGTGATCCCGCCGTGGACCTGGGTGTTGCTGCCGTTCGGCGTGGTGCCGTTCCTCTTCGTGGCGCTGCTCACGACACAGCGCACCGTGATGGTTGCGCTGCCGATGTCGCGGCGCGCCGCCTTGCGCCTACGCCTCGCCGAGGTCGCGGCGCGCCTGGCGCTTTTCCTCGGCGTGATCACCGCGCTCGCTGTCGTGACCGGCAGCCTGCAGGTTCCCTGGCCGGTGCCGGTCGGTTGCATCGCGGTGGCCGCGCTCGCCTACGCAGTCACGCAGCTGCTGTGGGTCCGGGTCGACCTCAGCTATACGACGGCGAAGCTCGTCCACCTCGGCCGGGTGCACCCCCGGTTCGCGGAGGCAGTCGGCTACGGGCCGATCGAGGTGCGCGACCTCCTGGCCTCGCGACTGACCCGTCGCTCCGCCTCGGCGACCTCGCTCGCCGGCTGATCAGAGCTCCACAGGGCCGGCACCGTCGACCGCAACGGCCACGAACGCGTCGGCGTTGCGGCCGGTCTCCTTCTCGTACGTCAGCACGGTGCGCGCCGCGACGTCGTCGGCGTGGTTGCGCTGGACGAGTGCGACGACGCACCCGCCGAAGCCCGCGCCCGTGAGGCGCGCGCCGACCGCGCCCGCCGCGACGAGCAACTCGACGAGCAGATCGAGCTCCGGTGTCGACACCTCGAAGTCATCGCGCAGGCTGGCGTGGCTCTCGAGCATCAACCTGCCCACTGTGTCGACGTCGCCCCCGCGCAATGCGGCCGCTGCTTCGAGCACGCGCTCGTTCTCCGACACGACATGACGCGCGCGCTGATCGTCGACGACCTGATCGCGACGCGCGTCACGCAAGCACCCGAGCCCGAGCCGCGCTGCCGCGGCTTCGCAGGCTGCACGGCGGTCGGCGTAGGCGCTGTCTGCGAGCGCGCGTGGCAGGCCGGAATGGACGACGAGCACGGCGTGCGTCGCCGGAAGGGGGACGGGGCTGATCGAGAGATCACGGCAGTCGATCAGGAGCCCGTGACCACGCTTGCCGAACAGCGAGACGAGCTGGTCCATCAACCCACCGGGCACGCCGGTGGCAAGCACCTCGGCCTCCAGCGCGGCGCGCGCGAGCTCGCGACGGTCGAGGTCGAGCTTGCCGGCTGAGGCCCCGACCATGGTCAGGGCGACGGCGAGCGCGGAGCTCGATGACAGCCCGCCACCCACGGGCACGTTCGAGCTCAGCGCCGCAGTGAAGCCGAACGGCGCTCGCCCCCGCTCCGCGAGTGCCCGCACCACGCCGGCGACGAACCGTGCCCATGCGGGCTCCACGACACCGGGATCGTCGCTACCGTCCGCAGCGAGGTCCGCTTCGCCGTCGATCTCGAGTGAGCGCACGACGACCCGACCGTCCGGCCGGGGCTGCCACACCACAACGCAGTCGCGGCCGATCGCGAGCGGCAACACGAAACCCTCGCAGTAGTCCGTGTGGTCGCCGACGAGGTTCACGCGTCCGGGTGCACGGACGGCCTGGAACGCGCCGCCGTCTGCGCCGAGCCGGCGAACCAGTCGTGCCGTTCGGTCGTCGGCCACATCGGCACCGTACCCGGGCGCCCACCCGCCCGAGTCGTGGGCGCGCCTTCAGCCCCTGTCGCGATGGTCGATAATGGCTGCATGACTCGATGGCAGAGGTCGATGGAGATCGCCAAGGCGTCGTGGGCGGTGCTCAAGTCCGACAAGCAGCTCGTCTGGCTCCCGGTGCTCTCGTTTCTTGCGACGGTCGTGGTCGCAGGAGTGCTGGCCGGCCTCGTGTTCCTGACGAGGACGCACGACGCCACCGGCCACACCCGCATCGGCCCGGCCGGATACGTGGTGGGCGTTGTCGGCTACTTCGGGATCGCCTTCGTCGGCGTGTACTTCCTCGGCGCGCTGGTGGCCGCCGCAGACGAGGTGCTGCGCGGCGGGCATCCGACGGTGGGCACCGCGCTGCAGGCGTCGAACCAGCGGTTGCACCGGCTTCTTCCCTGGGCGATCGTCACCGCGACCGTCACGATCATCCTGAATGCGATCGAGCGCAACGGCGGCTGGGTCGGGCGCATCGTGGGATCGCTGCTCGGGCTTGCGTGGAGCGTCCTCACGTTCCTCACCGTTCCGATCATCATGCTCGAGGATCTCGGTCCTGGGAACGCGCTGAAGCGCTCGAAGGAGCTCTTCACCAAGACCTGGGGCGAGAACCTGATGCTGAACTTCGGTCTCGGTGCATTGGGCTTCCTCGTGATGCTGCCGGCGTTCGCGGTTGCTGCAATCGGTGTGGCAACCGGGGTCACGGCGATCATCGTGATCGCGGTTGCGGTCGCGATCGCTTGGTTCGCGGTCGCGCAAGCCGTCATCGCCGCATTGAGCGGCATCTTCCGCACCGCGCTCTACCGTTACGCGGCCGACGGCGTCGTGCCGGTGCCGTTCCAGGGCACCGCGCTCCCGCAGGCATTCGCACCCCGCAAAGGTGACGGCACCGCTCGCCGGTTCGGCGGTTTCGGCGGTTTCGGCGGGCCCGGCGGGTTCAGCGGCGGAGGAATGCGCTAGTCCGGCCTCCCGAGTTGGGACGGTTTCGCGCCGTACAAGCACGGAATCGTCCCAACTGGAAGTTCAGGCGAACGCCGGCAACACCTCGCTTGCGAACCGCGCGAGATGATCCGGGTGAAACGGCGCGCGCAACGCGAGGATGACCCACGTGGCGCCGGCCTCTGTGTACTGGCCGATCCGATCCACCATCTCCTGCGCGTTTCCCGTGAGCACACCGGGACGTACCCACTCGGCCATGGTGGAGAACTGCTCACGAAGGTCGTCGTCGCTGAACGCGAGCCCGACGTTGACCGACTTCGTCAACGACGCCGGATCGCGGCCTTCACGCTCGCAGTGCTCGTGGAGCACCTTCACCTTGTGTGCGTACGTCTCGGGCGCGATGAACGGGAGATTCCAGCCGTCCGCGTGACGGGCGGCGATGCGGAGTGTGACCTTCTCGCCACCGCCGCCTACCCAGATCGGCAAGCGCTCCTGTACCGGCTTCGGCTCGCAACGTGCGTCGCGCAGGGTGAAGAACTCGCCTTCGAACGTCGTGACCTCTTGTGTGAGGAGCCCGCGCACGCACTGCAGCCCTTCGTCGAGTTGGCGAAGCCGCACGGAGGCGGGCGGGAACGGGATGCCGTACGCCTCGTATTCCGTCTGGTGCCACCCGGCGCCGAGGCCGAGCGTGACGCGGCCGCGCGCGAGCTGGTCGAGCGTCGCCATCGTGTTCGCGAGCACAGCGGGATGGCGGTACCCGATCGAGTACACCAGACTCCCGCAGCGGACGCGTGATGTCTCCGCCGCAAGTGCGGCGTGCGTCGCCACCGCTTCCAGGCACACCGCGCTCCCGCTCGCGTCGGCGGCGTAGAAATGGTCCCACACCGAGATCCATTCGAAGCCGAGATCCTCGACGTGGCGCCACAACGCCCGGAGCTCGTCGAGGCTCGTGTTCTGCAGACCCGCGTGCACACCGAACTGCACACGGGACGCGGTCGTGCTCATAGGAGCGCGACCTTCGGGAGCACCTCCGCCGCGAGGAGACGCAGCTGGTCGAGGTCGTCGATGTCGAGCAGCTGGAGGTAGGCAGTCTCCGCGCCGGCCTCGCGGTACGCGGCGAGACGGTCGACGACCTCGTCGGGACGGCCCGCCAACGCGTTGGCCCGCAGGTCCGTGATGCTGCGGCCGATCGCGGCCGCGCGCCGCTCGAGCTCGGCTTCGTTCCGGCCGCAGCAGACCGTGAGCGCGACCGTTGTGCGCAACGTTGCCGAATCGCGGCTGATCTCGCTGCACGCGTCACGCACGCGCTGCACCATCTCGCGGTACACGTCGAGCGGGGGGAACGGGACATTGAACTCGGAGGCGAACCGCGCGGCAAGCGTCGGCGTTCGCCGGCTGCCATACCCGCCGAGGATGATCGGAGGGCGTGGCCGCTGCATCGGCTTCGGCAGCGCGGGCGAGTTGCTCAAGCGGTAGTGGCGTCCTTCGTAGGAGAATCGTTCGCCGACGGGCGTCGTCCACAGCCCGGTCACGATCTCGAGTTGCTCCTCGAGCATCTCGAAGCGTTGGCGCAACGGCGGATAGGGGATCCCGTACGCGAGATGCTCGTCGTCGTACCACCCGGTGCCGAGCCCCAGCTCGACGCGTCCACCGCTCATCGCGTCCACCTCGGCGACCGATATCGCGAGCGGCCCGGGGAAGCGGAACGTCACGGGCGAGACCAGCGTTCCGAGCCGGATCGCCCTCGTCTCGCGCGCCAGGCCGCCGAGCGTGACCCATGCGTCGGTCGGACCGGGCATCGGGTCGCCGTCGCCGATGCGCAGGTAGTGGTCGGAACGGAAGAACGCGTCGAAGCCCAGCTCCTCGGTGAGGCGCGCAACTGCGAGCTGTTGGTCGTAGCTCGCGCCGTTCTGGGGCTCGGTGAAGATCCGAAGTCGCATGGCAGCACGCTACCCACCCGCACAGCAGGTGCGCCCTACAGTGGAATCGTGCTCAACGTCGAGCGTCGTCCCGAGCTTCGTGATCCGGTTCTCGTCGTCGCGCTCTCGGGTTGGGTCGACGCGGGCGTCGCCGGCGCCGGCGCGATCGCGTACCTGCTCGAGCAGTTGCAGACGGTGCGGCGCTTCGGGCGTATCGACCTGTCCGACATCATGGACCTGCAACAGGTGCGTCCGACCGTTCGCCTGCTCGACGGCGTGACGCGGACCATCGAGTGGCCGGCGATCGAGCTCGTCGCCGGTACCGCCGGGCGCGACCTCGTGGTCCTGTACGGCCCGGAACCGAGCACGCGGTGGCGCACGGTGACCGACGAGATCGTCGGGCTTGCGCGCGAATTACGCGTCGGCATGGCCGTCATGCTCGGCGGCATCCCGGCGGCCACGTCGCACCGCCGGCCAACGCGGGTGCTCGCCACCGCGACGCGTCACTCGCTGCTTCAGGAGATCGGCGGTGCGCGACCCGATTACAGCGGGCCGACGGGTCTGCAGACCGTGTTGCAGGTCGCGTTGGGCGACGCGGGCATTCCGACCGCCGGCCTGTGGGCGCAGGTGCCGCACTACGTCTCCACCACCGCATCGCCCGAAGCCGCGCGCGCGTTGCTCGAGCGCCTGCGCGACATCACCGGTGTCGACATCGACCTCGCGCCGCTCGACGCGCAGGTGGACGCCTACCGGGCGAGACTCGAGGAAAGCGTCGCCGAACGGCCCGACGTGTTGGAGATCGTGAGGCAGCTCGAAGTGAACGCAGACGACGTGCCGAGCGGCGAGGACCTCGTGTCCGAGATCGAACGCTTCCTGCGCCAGGGCCCGGACCAAGCCTGAGCCGCGGGCCGCGCGCTCGACGGGAAGCGCTACGGTCCGCGTCGTGAAGGCAACGTCGATCCACCACATCGCGCTCACGGTGACGAACCTCGACCGGAGCGAGGCGTGGTATCGCGATCTGTTCGGCGTCGAGGTCATGTTGAGCGAACACGGGCCCGCGCGGCGGGCCCTCGTCATGCGGAACGACGCGATCACGATCGGTCTCGTGCAGCATGGACGCGAGCCGTCGACTGGGTTCGACCCGACCGTCACGGGGCTCGACCATGCGGCGTTCACCGTCACGTCGCGTGCCGATCTCGACGAGTGGGCCGACGAGCTGACGCGCCGGGGCATCGCGTATTCCGGACCGATCGACGTTCCGCCTGGAGCGATCCTGAACTTCAAGGACCCCGACGGCATCGCGTTGTCGTTGTTCTGGGATCGTGACGGTTCCCCGGCTGGGCGGCCCAGCGGCTAGAAACCCGCCATGAGCACCGTGCGGACGGAGCGGAGCTCTGCTGGGCGTAGCTGTCTCGAGCGTGAGCGGAGGGAGCCATGAGCACCGTGCGGACGGAGCGGAGCTCTGCCGGGCCTAGCCGGACGGAGCGGAGCTCTGCTGGGCGTAGCCGTCTGGAGCGTGAGCG
>JAMXLJ010000108.1 GCA_024281095.1 Acidimicrobiia bacterium
CGGCGTCGGGGTTCGGCGCCGCGGTCTCGTAGACGTCGCCCGCGATCACCACGACGTCGACCCGTTCGGCGTCGGCGATGCGGACGATGTCGGCGAGCACCGCTCGGTGTTCCGCGATCCGCGACTGACCCTTGATCGTCTTGCCGACGTGCCAGTCGGCGGTATGCAGCAGCTTCATCGGTTCATGTGCTCATGCGGTCGGGTCCGACGGCGCGATGCCGTCGAACGGGTCGTCGGGCAGCGCGGCCGCGACCGCGGGATCGGTGGCCGGCGGCGGGCCGCCACGCTCCGACGGGCGCGTCGCCCAGGCCGGGAACGGGAACTCGACGACGAGCGGCACCGGGATCTCGGGCTGCGAGACGAACATCGTGCCGGGCTTGGCGATCGTCGAGCGCTGGCGGTGGGTCGCCGAGAGGAACCCGTACTCGGCCCGTTGGGCCTCGGCGGGATCGAGGCGGCCGGCGACCCGGATCGACGAGTTCGCGATGACACGCCGCTCGACTTCGCTCGCGGTCTGCTGCGCGCCGACGAGGATGATCCCGAGCGACCGGCCGCGTTCGGCGACGTCGAGGAGGATCTCCTTGATCGGCGAGTCACCCTGCGCGGGCGCGTACTTGTTGAGCTCGTCGAGCACGAGGAACAGCAGGGGACGGGCCGACCCCGACGCCTCCTTCTCGTCGAACGCGCGGCGGATGGTGACGCCGACCACGAACCGCTTCGCCCGGTCGTGCAGGTTGTGCAGATCGACGACGGTGACTTTGGCGTCGGACGTGCCGGCCTGATGGTCGGGACGCAGCTTCACGTCGGCCCGGATGAGATGTCCGACGGGACGCTGGGCGGACCGGAGCCGGCGGATGAACGCGTGCACGCTCCCCGTGCTCGTGGCGGTCCCGGCCCACATCGGGCGGGTCATGTCGTCTTCCACGCGGTCGCAGATGAGGTCGCACAGGTCGCCGAACGTCGTGACCGTCGTGTCGTCGATCTTCCACGCGCCGTCGTCGCCGACGCGCTGGCCGTCGACCTTCAACCGGGCGGCGACGTTGTGGATGATCATCGTGTACTGCTGGCGCTCGTCTTCCGCGTCGGCGAAGAGGAACGGCAACAGCTCCTGCTCGACGAACTCGGCGATCGTCCAGTAGTAGGTGTGCACACCCGTCGTGCGGGTCGCGACGTCCGGCTTCGCGTTGGCGTCGCCCTTGCGGGGTGGGGCGTACACCGAGACCGACTCGAACGGCCTCGGTTCCAGACCCATACGGCGGTAGCGCTCGCGTTCGCGGTCGTCGAGACGGACGTTCGTGTGGTCGAGGAAGAGCAGATCCTCGCCCTTCACGTTGAAGATCAACGCCTTCGTGTTGATCGCCTCCGCGCCGAGCACACCCGAGTTGAACAGCGAGAAGAGCAGGAACGTGGCGTACGAGGTCTTCGTCGCGACGCCGGAGATGCCGGAGATGTTCACGTGCGCGCCGCGCGTGCCGTCGATGAACTCGAGGTTGGCGAACAGCGGCTCGTCGCGGTGGTCGACACCGATCGGCAGCTGCTTGTCCATCTGGTCGAAATAGAGCGCCTGATCCCGGTCCTTGTCCTCGGCCCGGCGGACCTCCGCGCCCGGCAGCGGCGGCACGTAGACCTCCGGCTCGACGCGCGTCGTGAGCACCTCCGCGACCTCCGTGGTCTGCGCGGGGAGCACGCCGCCTTCGACGAGGAACACGTCGGAGTCGAAGCGCGCCCCTTCGTGACGGGCCCGGATCTGGCTCACGACCCCGGCGACCGCGACGGTGTCGCCGTTCGGCAGCGGGCGGTCGCACACGACGACGTCGTCGAGCTGCACGAACTGGCCCGGCGCGAGCGCGACGAAGAACGAGAGCGGCGTCGAGTCCTCCGTGCCGACGACCCGGCCCACGGCCACACCGCTCGTGCCGTCGCGATCCATCACGAACCACCCCCCTCACGCATCCCGGGTGGACCAGCCATTGTCTCCCAGGCCGGACCCCGGCCCGACCACGAGCATGACCGAGGGGTGGGACAGTGACGTGGATTTCACGGTTCCGTGGGTCCCCCTCGTTCGCCGCCGTCGGCGGGGGTGGGGCTACGGTTCCTCTGACTCCGCTCGGGGAGGCCTCTGGTGAAGCACGTTCTGATACATGGCCGCGAGGTCGCGTACCGATTCGAGGGCGAGGGCCCGTTGATCGTGCTGGTGCACGGGATGGCGGGCAGCGGAGCCACGTGGGATCGCGTCATCCCTGCGCTCGCAGAGCGGTTCACGGTGCTCGCGCCCGATCTCCCGGGTCACGGTTCGTCTGCCAAGCCTGCCGACGGCGACTATTCGCTCGGTTCGTTCGCGAGCGTCGTGCGCGATCTCATGATGACGCTCGGCCTCGACGGCGGCACCATCGTGGGGCAATCGCTCGGCGGCGGGGTCGCGATGCAGTTCGCGTATCAGTTCCCGTCGCGTTGCGAGCGTCTGGTGCTGGTCGGCTCCGGAGGGCTGGGACGCGACGTGTCGCCGCTGCTGCGGATACTCGCATTGCCTGGTGTCGAGTTCTTGTATCCGGTGATCTTCGCGTCGGTTCTGCGCGACGCAGGTCGCGGTGTGCTCGGCGCGCTGCACCGGATCGGACTGCGTCCGAGCGCATACGTCGATCAGATCTGGCAGAGCTACGAATCGCTCACCGAGTCGGACAGTCGCGTCGCGTTCGCGCGGACGTTGCGTTCGGTCGTCGACATGACGGGCCAGCGCGTGAGCGCCCGCGACCGCTTGCCGCTCGCGCGCGAGATCCCCACGATGATCGTGTGGGGCGCCGACGACGCAATCATCCCGAGCACACACGCCGCCGATGCCGCGGCGGCACTGCCCGACAGCCGGGTCGAGATCTTCGAACGGGTCGGGCACTTCCCCCATTGCGAGGACCCGGACCGCTTCGTCCGCGTGCTCACCGACTTCATCGCATCGACCGAACCGGCGCGCATCACCGAGGAGCGGTTCGCGCGCGCCGTGGCCGCGTCGGCGACGTCGTAACCGCGACGCGCGGCCGAAGACCGGCAACCGGACGACGGCCCGCCGTGGTCGTCCCGGCAGCAAGAATGCCGGACGACGATGTCGAGAACCCGTGGTCGTCTCCGTCCCAGGGGTGAACGGCGGCCAGCGGGGCCGCCGGTCGGACAAGGAGACCACCATGGCGAAGTACCTGCTGCTCAAGCACTACCGGGGCGCGCCGGCGCCGGTGAACAACGTCCCGATGGACCAGTGGACGCCCGACGAGGTCGACGCGCACATGCAGTTCATGAGCGACTTCGCAACCCGACTCGTCGGCAGCGGCGAGTTCGTCGACGCGCAGGCGCTGTCACCCGACGGCGTGTGGGTCCGCTACGACGGCGAGGGCCGACCGCCGGTCACCGACGGCCCGTTCGCCGAGACCAAGGACCTCATCGCCGGTTGGATGATGATCGACGTCGACAGCTACGAGCGCGCGATCGAGCTCGCCGGCGAGCTCTCGGCCGCCCCCGGGGCCGGCGGCGCCCCGATCCACGAGTGGCTGGAGGTTCGACCCTTCCTGGCCGCGCCGTCCACGTTCATGGAATGACCGTGGACGACGTCGAGCTACGCGAGCTCGTCCCACGGGTCTTGAGCGTCCTCGTCCGTCGCGGAGCGGACTTCGCGACGGCCGAGGACGCCGTGCAGGAGGCGCTCATCCGGGCCCACCGCGCGTGGCAGCGCGAGCCGCCTTCGGATCCGCAAGGGTGGCTGATCACGGTCGCCTGGAGAGCCCTGCTCGACATGGCACGGTCGAACGCGGCGCGTCGCGCGCGAGAGGTCCGATTCGACGCCGAGCCGCCCACCGGTGTGGTGCCGAGCGCCGACGACACGTTGCGCCTCTACTTTCTCTGCGCGCACCCCGACCTCACATCGTCGTCGGCGGTCGCGCTGACCCTCAGGGCCGTCGGCGGCCTCACCACCCGCCAGATCGCGCAGGCCTATCTCGTGCCCGAGAGCACCATGGCCCAGCGCATCAGCCGCGCGAAGCGCACAGTCGGGCGCACCGGTCTCGATCGACCCGGCGACGTCGGCACGGTGATGCGGGTGCTGTACCTGGTCTTCAACGAGGGCTACTCGGGCGACGTCGATCTCGCGGCCGAGGCGATCCGGCTGACCCGACAACTGGCGTCGCTCGTCGACCACGCAGAGGTCGACGGGCTGCTCGCCCTCATGTTGCTGCACAACGCGCGCCGCGCCAGCCGCACCCGACCCGACGGACGCATTGTGCCGCTTGCCGAACAGGACCGCAGCATGTGGGACACCGAACTGATCGCCGAGGGAGTCGCCGTCCTGCAGCGCGCGCTCGCGCGCGATCAGCTCGGTGAGTACCAGGCGCAAGCGGCGATCGCCGCGCTGCACGCCGACGCGCCGCGTGTCGAGGAGACCGACTGGGTCCAGATCGTCGAGTGGTACGACGAGCTCCTCCGCTTCGCCGACACCCCGATCGTCCGACTCAACCGCGCCGTCGCGGTCGGCGAGGCCGACGGCGCGCCCGCCGGGTTGGCGGCACTGGCCGACATCGACGAGCACGTCCCGCGACGCGAGGCCGTCGCCGCCTATCTCCACGAGCGCAACGGCGATCTGGAGCTCGCGGCCCGCCTCTATGCCGAAGCCGCCCGCAACGCGCCCAACCTCGCAGAGCGCGACCACCAGATGCGCCAGGCCGCGCGCCTCAACGACGCGCTGCGCCACCACCGATGACACCCGCGCGTGACCGATTGCCGGCCTGGGATCCATACGCCGCGGGGCCGGTCACCGGATCACACCGACCCCTCCGGCTCGAGCGCCAGTGTCAGCGCCGTGGGCAGCGCACTAGCTGTTCGGGCAGGCCGCGAGCTGTCCGGAATCGACCACCGCGGTCGGCAGGCTTGGCGGTGAAGCGAAGTGCGGTGTCGAGAAGTCGAACATGTCGAGCATGGGATCGGCGTTCACGTCTCGGTTGGTGAGCGCGGGGAGCCCGAAGCGGAGCTCGATGAACCGCAGGATCGATGTGTGATCGTCGACCACGTGTGAGACATAGTGCGACTTCGCGAACGGCGACACGACCGCGACAGGCACCCGGATTCCGTAGCGGTCGAACGCGCCCGGGGTGTCACCCGACTGGAGCATCGGAGGAATGTTGTCGGGCACGGGCGCGGGAGGGGGCGCGACGTGGTCGTAGAAACCGCCGTGCTCGTCGTAGGTCAGGAACAACGCCGACGTGCTCCAGTTCGGACTGGCCATGAGGCCATTGATCACGTTGGCGACGAACTGCTGGCCGAGTTGAACGTCGGCGGACGGGTGCTCGTCGGTCGCCTGCTTGGGTGGCTGCGTGATGGTGGGGTCGACGAAGCTGACATTCGGGAGCGTCCCCGCCGCGGCGTCGGAGTAGTACTGGCTCATCGGGAACACATGTTGAGATGCCCGGTCGGCCACGTACTTGAACAACAGCGATCCGTAGGACAGCGGATACTGATCGGCGTAGATCTTCCAGCTCACAGAGCCCTGGTCGAGCAGCTCGAAAACCGATTTCTGGGTACTCCCGAAGACGTCGTTTCTGATGTGGCCAAACGACGTTCCCGCATACAAGTACAGACGGTTGGGGAACGTCTGAGACAGCACCGACGAGAAGTAGTGGTCGTTGGTCGCGAACGTGTTGTAGAGCCCGTAGTAGAACGGCAGATCGGTCTGGTCGTAGAACCCCATCGACCGCGCGCCGCTCGGATCGGCCGGATCAGCGTTGGCGGAGCTGCTGTCGTTCGCGGCGGTGAATCCGTCCATGGCGCCGTTGTTCCACTCCTGGTGGGTGCCGTTCCACGAGTGGTTGAGATCACCGGTCTCGCAATACGTCGTCTTGTGGAACGGCACGATCGGCGGGCCGGTCGGGTTCAGCGGATCCGGGTTGCCCGTCGTCGGCTCCGCCGGGTAGGCGGTCTGACCGAAGGCATTGAGCTGACCCAAGTAGGTGTCGGCCGAGCGGTTCTCCTGCATCAGCACCACGACGTGGTCCACCGGCAGGTTGTGCGGGTTCGACGGCAAACATGCGGTCAAGAACGCCGTCAACAGCGTCGCGGACATCAGCCCAACAAGGACACGTCTCGCCACGGCCCACCCCCCTGCTCGCCCGGCTAACGGTGGAAGTTAACCAGCCGTCTACTAACCGTCAACCCAACGGTTGCTCGGCATGCCCAACGGAGAGCAACCGTGCTCGTCCATGTGGTCACCTTCTGGACCCGTGCCTCAGCGTCTCGAGCCACTCACCTTGCGCAACGAGAACCGGCTGGTAAGGGTGCCGGTGGTGCGAAGCTCGTGGAGCGCGGGGACGGGATTGCGATCGCTGTAGATCTCGTCGTCGTCGTAGTTGCTGGTTCGGCCGGTCACATCGCGCACCCAGCACGACGCTTCGAGGGCGATGCCGTTGTTGTCGGTGAAGTAGACGGAGTGGACACTCGTGTGGTCGACGATGTCGGTGACTTCGCATTCGGCCTCGACGAGGCGGCGCCGCAAGGCACGGAGCGCGTCCTCGTCTGGAAGGTTGAGGGCGAGGTGATCGAACTGGGATGCCCGCGCATCGGGTATCCCGGCGGCCTTTGCGAAGGGTTCGATGGCGACGTTGGCGTACTCGAAGAACGCGACGGTGCAGTGCGGGCCGAACTCGAAGAAGTAGTGACGGAACTCCGGCGTCCCGACGGTGGCGGCGAGACGGGCGCCGAGGACGCCGTGGTAGAAGCGAACGGTCGCGTCCATGTCGGCGGTGATGAGCGCAACGTGGTTGACGCCGCTCCACGCCGGCGTGGTGGTGGCGTCGGGCGTCCGGTGAGCGGTGACCGTCATGACCGGCTTCCTTTCGATCTGCGGCGAGTGGCGGCTTTGGGTGATGGTGCGGAGCGGGCGGCCACGGCGGCCTGCTGCAACTTGGCGAGCAGGCGAAGGAGTTGGCGTTGCTCGCTGGAAGAGAGCGCGGCCGACACGACGTCGCGCTCGCGGGCGTGCAGCGCCGGGAGCAGCTCATCGACGATCGTCTGGGCTTCGGGTGTGATGTCGATGAGGAGTTTGCGGCGGTCTTCCGGATGCGGAAGCCGTCGGACCAGACCTCGCTTCTCGAGGTTGTCGAGCAGCGAGGTCATCGAGCCGGTCGTGACCACGAGGCGCTCGGCGATCACGCTCGGCTCGAGCGGCTGGCCGGCACCCTCGATGACGGCGAGCACGCCCCGGCCGCTGGGCGAGAGCTGGTACTGGTCCAACGTGTGCCGGTTGTGCAACCCCATCAGGAGCTCCGCCGCCCGCCACAGGTTCGCAAAGCACTCGGTGGCGAGTGCGCTGGCTCCCGGGTACTCGTCTTCGAAGTCGTCATCAACACGGACGAGAGGTTCGGCGTCCCGGGCTCGCGATCGGCTCAAGGCGCGCCCACCAGCTCGGGGATGCGCCGCGTCAGCTCGGACCAGTCATCACCGATCGCGGCGGCCACGAGCTGGGCCGCTCCGGTGAACGCCTCCGGTGGCATCACGTGCTGCCAGATGCGGGTCATGTTCTCGCGATCGTCGTGGCCCATCAGTGGGAACATCCATGCCACCAGCTCCGGGAACCGATCTTGCGGAACGGTGCCGGCCATCACACCTACGGCCTGGCCCTGGTCCGGCACCGAGACGCGCTCGCCGATGAGGCGATACAGATGGGCGTCCTCCTTGTCGAGGTGGACGTCGAGGAAGTACTTGAACGCCTTGGTGGCGCGGGCCGTCTCCAGCGGATCGCGCGCCGACACCGCATTGCTCAACGCATCGAAGGCGGCGTCGAGGGCCCGATGGTCCTTCTCGTAGGCCTCGGCCACCGACGGTGCAACCGCTTCAAGAGCCGGGAACATCGCGAGCTCCTCGCCGTGCGCGTGCCACTCGAGCACCTCGTTGAAGAACCGGAAGCGCTCGACCGTTGCCTCGAGACCCGGCTTCCCCCGCGCGGCGTCCAACGCCGCCGCGTCGATGAGCGCGATGTCTTGCCTGAACGCGTTGTGGATTGCCCGCACCGCATCGATCGGACCTGCCATGGCTTTCCCCCCTGTTGTGGACCTTTGGCTCTCGACCCCATTCGGTCGCTCGCCCTCAGGTAACTTGGACTCAAGTTACATGACGTCAAGCGACCACGTCAACCGCGAAATGCCGCCCCCGGAGGGCCAGTGTCGAAGCGAAGCCGCAATCCGGTCTTACTGCTGTGCCAGCGGATTGCGTTTGAGTTCACGCTTCATCGCCGACGTCAGTAGGTGATCCGCGGCACGCGACGACATACGCGTCCCGAGGGCGAGCAGCCGCGCTCGACCGGGCGCGGCAATCGCGCGATTGCCTTCTATGGCCCTCACCGCGGCACGAGCCACGCGGGTGGGCTCCATCGCGGGACCGCTCACGTCGGTGAGGTAGCGCCGCACGTCGATGCGGCCACCGCCCGCGTCGAGCAGGGGGGTGTTCACCGGACCGGGGCACAGCGCGCTCACGCCGACGCCGTGTCGCGCGGCTTCGAGTCGCAGGCTGCGAGCGAGGCCCACGGTCGCGTACTTGGTCATCGCGTACGCCGTGAGCAGCGGCGTCGGGGTCAGGCCCGCGAGGGACGCGACCAGCAGAAGATGGCCGCGCCGCTGTGCAATGAGGTGCGGGTACACCGCGCGCACGACATGCACCGTGCCGTAGATGTTGACGTCCACGGTACGGTGCCACTCGTCACCTTCGATGGCCTCGACGGGACCGGCGACGCCGACTCCGGCGGCGGTCACCGCGATGTCGATGCGGCCGTGCTCGTCAACCACACGGGCGACGACGTCCTCCACGGCTTGGGCGTCGGTGACGTCGAGATCAACTGCCCCGCCCCGTAGATCGCTGCGTACAACCGTCGCGCCCCGGTCCGCCAGCTCGTCGGCGATCGCAGCACCAATCCCGCCGGCCGCACCAGTGACCAGCGCGACCGCATTGCGGACCTTGGACATTGGCACCTCACCAAGACGAAACGACGGCCATGATGCCGGATCCCATTGACGGCAACCGTGATGCTGCGCCGTGTGCTCAGCTCGTACTCGAGCTGCTGTACCAGGCGCTCGAGCTGTCAATGCTGGAGTTCGTCGGCTACGCGAGCCATCTCGCGTAGCTGTGATGACAAATGATGACTTGGTGTCGATTTCCCCGCGAAGGAGGGGATCCCCGGAAACCGGAAATCCCCTCTGACCTGCTCTTTCGTTGGTGGCGGGGGCGGGATTTGAACCCGCGACCTTCGGGTTATGAGCCCGACGAGCTACCAGACTGCTCCACCCCGCGTCGCACCGGTCACGCTACCACCACGCGCCGTCACGGCCCAAAGCTCCATCTGCAGGCCGCCGCTGACCTGCCGCTGCACGCGTCGACCGCTTGAGGGTCGTCGCTCGATGTGACGGGAATCCGCTGGTTCGGACGGAGTGCCGGCGGTGAGACTGGCAGCGTGCCCCCCGCGATCCTGGTCGAGAACCTCGAGAAGCGCTTCGGCGACGTGCAGGCCCTCTGCGGCGTGTCGTTCGAAGTGCCGGCCCAGAGCGTGCTCGGTCTGCTGGGCCCCAACGGCGCCGGCAAGACCACCACCGTGCGCATCCTCACGACGCTGTTGCGTCCTGACGGTGGTCGCGCCGAAGTGCTCGGCCACGACGTCACACGCGACGACCGGCTGGTGCGCGCGTCGATCGGTCTCGCCGGTCAGTACGCCGCGGTCGACGAGAACCTCACCGCGCACGAGAACCTCCGTCTCGTCGGCCGCCTCACGCACGTGGAGGAGCCGGAGATCAAGCGCCGCAGCGACGAGCTGCTCGACCGTTTCGACCTCCTGCACGCGCAGAACCGGCTCGTACGCACGTACTCCGGGGGAATGCGTCGCCGCCTCGATGTCGCGGCCGCGCTCGTGCACCGACCCCCGGTGCTGTTCCTCGACGAGCCGACGACGGGCCTCGACCCGCAGGGCCGCACGGACCTGTGGGCGGTCATCGAGGATCTCGTCGACTCGGGCACCACGGTCTTGCTCACGACGCAGTATCTGGAGGAGGCCGATCGTCTCGCGCGCAACATCGTCGTCATCGACCACGGCACCGTGATCGCGGAAGGCACTTCGGCGCAGCTCAAGGCTCGGCTCGGTTCGACGGTGATCGAGGTCGGCTTCTCGGACGACGAGAGCGCGAAGTCCGCAGCCGAGCTGCTCAGCCGGGTCGGTGCGGTGACGCGCGACGGCCGGTGCCTGCGCGTCAGCGTGTCGGACGGCGCCAAGTCGATGCTCGAGACCGTACGCGCCCTCGACGGCGCGAACCTGGCACCCGCGACGATGGCGCTGCGCGAACCGACACTCGACGACGTGTTCCTGGCCCTCACGGGGCACACGGCCGAAGAGCAGCCGGAAGCAGACGAAAAGCGAGAGCGAGAAGAGGAGGCGTCGTGACGACCGGAGCGATCACTGCACCCGATCTCGTCGTCGACGAGCGACGCGCCGCTCCTCATCCGATCGCCGACGCGCTCACGATCATGTGGCGAAATCTCCTCAACCTCGCGCGCAACCCGCAGCTCCTCGTGTTCGCCACGATCCAGCCCGTCATCTTCGTGCTGATGTTCCGCTACGTGTTCGGCGGCGCGATCCGCGTGCCCGGTGTCCCCTACGTCGACTACCTGATGCCCGGAATCTTCGTGCAGACGGTCGTCTTCGGTTCGCTGACCACCGGTGTCGGCCTCGCCGAGGACCTCCACAAGGGATTGATCGAGCGGTTCCGGTCACTGCCGATGGCCCGCTCCGCGGTGCTGGTCGGTCGCACGCTCGCAGACCTCTTACGCAACCTGTTCGTCGTCGTGTTGATGAGCGTGGTCGGGCTCATCGTCGGCTGGCGACCGAGCGGCAGCCTGCCCGCGATCATCTTCGGCGTGCTGCTCGTACTCGGCTTCGCGTATTCGCTCTCATGGGTGTTCGCGATCGTCGGGCTCTCGGCACGTGACGGCGAGACCGCACAGGCGGCGTCGTTCCCGATCCTCGCGCCGCTGGTGTTCGCGTCCTCCGCCTTCGTGCCGGTGAGCTCGATGCCGGGATGGCTCCAGGCCTTCGCGAAGCACCAACCGGTGTCGGTGGTCGTGAACGCGGTCCGCGACCTCACGCTCGGACACCCGGCGGGCTCGAACACGGTGCAGGCCCTGCTCTGGATCGGAGGCATCATCGCGGTGTGCGCGCCCATCGCCGTCGCGCGCTACCGCCAGGTCGCCTGACCGGACCCCGCCGATTCCGGCGTCACTTCACGCGCACTGCGCGCGCGAAGTGACGCCGGAACACGGGTTACATCGGTTGGGCCAGCTTGATGACGGAGAACACCGCGCCCTGCGGGTCCATCAGCACCGCGAACCGGCCGACGGGAATGTCCATCGGACCGTTGAGCAGCGTGGCGCCGCGCTTCGTCGCTTCCGCGATCGTCGCGTCGGCGTCGTCGACAGCGAAGTACACGCCCCAGTTCGGCGGGATCCCCTCCATGGGAGGAGCCATCGCGCCGGCGATCGACTGCCCGTCGAGCTTGAACTCGGTGTAGGTCATCGGACCTTCACTCGTCTCGGCGTCCCAACCGAACAGCGCCTTGTAGAACCGCGCGGCTTTCGGCACGTCGGGCGAGATGAGCTCGTTCCACGTCAGCGTGCCGTGCTCGTTCACGAGCTCGGCACCGATGTGGTTCTTCGGTTGCCAGATCGCGATGACTGCGTTCGTGGGGTCGGCCAGCACCGCCATGCGGCCCGCGTCCACCACGTCGAACGGGCCCGCGAGCACCATGCCGCCCGCCTTGGGCGCGGCGGCCGCGGTCGCGTCCGCGTCGGCCACGGTGACGTAGGTCTGCCAGTGTGGCGGGATCCCCTGGTCGGCCTGCTCCTTCATGAGGTCGGCCATGCCCGCGACCGGGTGGCCGTTCTTGCCCGCCATCGTGTACGTGGCACCAGGGCCGGCGTCCTGGTCGTCGTAGCTCCAGCCGAACAAGGCGTTGTAGAAGTCCTTGGCGGCAGCCCGGTCGCTCGTGGACAGGTCGATCCACGATGGCGTTCCGGGTGCGTACTCCTTGCGCTCCGGCATGACTCCTCCTCACGGGGTTGAGTTGGTCGAACGTACGGCGCGCTCGTGCGTCGGGATTGTCAGGTCGCTCGGGTGGTTCGGCCCGCTCGCACTCCGGCGATCTGATCGGGCGACAGCTTGCGGTGCTCGATGCCGGCGAACCCGTCGGATCCGGTGTAGGTGTCCTCACCTCGGGCGAGACCGTGCTCGTCGATCGGCCACAGCGTGCACATGCGGGCCTCGTACAGGTAATACGCGTCGGGATCGTCGACCGCGATGCCGCGGGCCTGCAACGTGCCGCCGGGATACGCCATGCGCATCACGCCTTCCGTCACGACGCAGTCGCGGTCGACCACGAGCCGGTCGATCTCGAACTGCAGCCGGGTGGCACCCGACGCGATGAACGCCTCGTAGAACGCGCGCACCGCGTCGCGACCGTCCGGGTTCAGCAATGGCTCGTCGGTGCCGTAGGCGTGATAGTGAACGTCGTCTGACAAGGTCATGAGCAGGCCGTCGAGATCGCCGACGGCCTCGGCCCGCATGTGTCCGAGCACGGTCGCGAGGTTGCGGCGCAGGATCGGATCGGTCTCCGCCGCGAGGCGTTCCTCGACCTTCGCCCACGTGCGGTTCGGGTCGATCAGCACGTCGGTCATCGCCCACTCCGTTCCTCGACGCGGGCTGCGCACGCGACGTTACGCCCGGGCGAAGTGCAGCGACAGTTCCAATGTGCCGTGGTCGTCGGTCTCGACGACCGCGGTCTTCGGCTTCTCGATCCCGTAGTCGGCGAACTTGATCGGCACCGTGCCGACAACGTCGACCGTCGGCCCGTCCCAGCGCGCAGTGAGCGTGACCGTGATGTCGTGGGTGACGTTGTGGATCGTCAGCTTGCCGCTGATCGGCACCTGCATCTCCGCGCCGAGTCTCGGCGGCGCGGCGAGCGGGTTGGGCCCGTTCAACGTGAAGGTCGCGTTGGGGATGCGATCGGTCTCGAGCCCGTGCGTGTGCAGATACGTGTCACGCGGACCGCGGTCGGACTTCAGGCCCGTGAGATTCGCCGTGATGTCGACCGACTGCACCTGCTGCTCGCTGCAGGCCATCGTGCCCGTGACATCGGACGTGCGCCCCACCGCCGTCTTGTGGATTGTCTCCCCCGCGAACAGTTCCTGCACGCGATAGCCGACATAGGTGTTCGGCGCCGAGACGACACGCCACGTGCCGGCGGGTGTTCCCGGCGACTGGTTCGCGGCCACGGTGGAACGCGACGGCAGCTTGGGCGGCGGCGGTGCGTTGCTCCCGAGGATGTAGTACGCGCCCGCGGCCACACCGCCCGCGACGATCAACACCACCGCCGCGATGATCCACTTCAGACGGCGCACGTCGTCGGTCAGGCCTTGGGCACGACGCGGAACGCGCCCCGCATACCGGGATGGATCCGGCAGAAGTAGGTGTACGTGCCCGGCGGAAGGTCGGGCGGCGTCGACCAGTCGAGGCGGCCCGCCGTGGGTTGACCCGCCTTGCCGAGCTCACCCGAGTCGAACTGGATCGCTGCGTCGGCGATGGGATACCCGATCCCGGTCGAGCCGTTGCACGGCGCCTTGCACGCGGTGATCGTGTGCCAGATGCCGTTGTCGAGTGGCGCGTCGTTGTTCACGAACCTGATCGAGTTGCCCTGCACGACGGTGGGGATCGAGTTGGCGACCGTCATGTCGCCCTTCGAGTACACGAAGTTGTCGATGTAGATCGTGTCGGTGGGCGGCTGCGACGGAAGCTTGGTCGCGTCGACGAAGTCGTTCGCCGCCGGCTTGCCACCGTGGTTGTCGTTCTCGGGCAGGTGCCCGTGGGTGAGCAGGCCGGGCTTGTCGACCGGCGTCTTGAACGGGTCGTTGCCGTCGGTGCCGTCGGCCATCCACGCGACCATGATGCCCATGCCCTCGTACCAGGACGCGCGCGCCGAGTCGTAGGTGGTGTTGACCGACAGGACGTCGCCCTTGTGCAACTGCACGTTCCAGCCGGCGGGTGTTCCCGTCATCGAGACGTCCCACGAGACGGGGCCGAGGGGTTCGTAGTAGTGCGCCACGGAGGTGAACAGGTGCGCGGTGTCGGGGTGGCCGTTCTTGCCGTGACCCTTCAACGCCGTCGCGCCGGCCCGCTGCACGTACATGTCGGTCTGCAGGCCGCCCGGGTGCAGGTGACCCGCGGTCGTCAGCAGGATGCCGTCGCGGTCGACGACCCATTCGTTCTTGGGGCCGGTCGGCTCGGGCTGGCGCGGCGGGCGGTTCGGATTACGGCGCGGCTCGTTCTCCGGCGGCTGCGGCTTGTACGGGTCGGTCGCGTCGTCGGGGTAGGTGTACTGCCCCTTCTGACCGCCGCCCCTCGGAACGTCGAACACCGGGTACGCGCTGCCGTTCTGCACGTCCATCCAGATCGGACGGGCCGGCTTCATCCCGGCTGCCTCCGGCGCGGTGGCCGGGACGATGTCGACGTCGTAGGTGATCCACACCTTGTCGGGCTTCGACGTGAGGTTGTGGAGCATGTAGTTGAGCAGCCAGTGGTCGCTCGCGTGGTACTGGTAGCCGTAGCCCTTCGGCAACATCATGATCGTCTTCTCTTCGCCCACTGCGAAGAAGCGCTCCGGAAGACGACCGTTCGTGGTCGCGTCCGTCGCTGACATGTTGAGCCACACGCCGTGATGCAGGTGGATGACGTCCACGGGCGGCACGGTGCCGTCGGCGAAGCGCAGGTTCGGCGCGATGCGCACGATCCAACCGTCGACCGCGGGCTTCGGGACGCCCGCGAAGCTGTACGCGATGTTGTTCTGGCCCGGCTTCACGTCGATCGGGCCGAACTCGTAGTGCTGGCGCACCGCGCCCGGTTGCGGGCCGGTGTCCGCGATGAGGCTCGTCTCGGTGACCCGCGCCTTCGACGCCTTCTTCGCATTGCCGTTGCTGCTCGCGCACGCACCGGCGAGGAGAGCGACGACACAGACGGGGACTATGACGCGCGTCACACGAAGCATGACCGAGAGCCTATCTGCACGCGGCGTGCATACCCAAGTCACCCCGGCGGAGCGGCTGGTCGGGACGCGGCGTCAGCCGAGCGTCACGAGCCGTTTCAGGCCGATCGCGGTCAGCATGTCCTGGAGGCGGGCGGTCAGGAGCTCGAAGCGGTTCAGCACGAGCAGCACGCCGAAGGCGGCCAACACGGCCGCCGACAGGAGCGTGATCGCCCGGGAATGGCGCTTGACCCACTCGAGCGGGCGGGTCAGCCGGCCGAGACCGAGGCCCACGACGAGGAACGGCACCCCGAGGCCGAGGGAGTACGCGACGAGCAGCATCGCGGCCCGGGTGGTGTCGCGGGTCGCCGCGACGCCGAGCACCGCGCCGAGCACCGGCCCGATGCAGGGCGTCCATCCGAGACCGAACGCGGCGCCCGCCACCGGGGCGGCCACGGGGCCCAACCGCTCGAGATGCGGATGGAACCGAACCTCCCGGTACAGGCCCGGAAGCATCAGCAGTTGCGATCCGGCGAGGTACAGCGCCATCACGAGCACGAGGGCGCCGCCGACCCGGGTCAGCGTGTGCTGGTTGACGAACAGCGCGTGGCCCGCGGTCGTGAACACCAGCCCGAGGAGCACGAACACCGTGCCGAAACCCACGACGAACAGGCCGGTGTGCACGGCGATGCGTCCGAGCCGGCGAGGGTCGGCGTCGCGCTCACCGAGCTCGCCCACCGACAGTCCCGTGATGAGCGACAGGTAGAGCGGCACGACCGGCAACACGCACGGGGAGGCGAACGAGATGATGCCCCCGCCGAACGCGACCAGGACGTTGACGTTCTGCTGAGTGATCGCGGCGAGCACAGTCATCGCCCTCAGGCCGCGTGGCCGGCCTGCCAGGACTCGTAGAGACCCGCGTACCGGCCGCCGCGTGCAACGAGCTCGTCGTGCGAACCGAGCTCCACCAGGAGGCCGTCGTCGATCACCGCGACCCGGTTGGCGCGTGCGGCCGTCGACAGACGGTGCGCGACGACCACGACCGTGCGACCCTCCGTGAGCCGTTCGAGCGCGCGCTCCACCGCCTGCTCGGTGCCCGGGTCGAGGTTCGACGTCGCCTCGTCGAGCACGAGCACCGCGGGATCGGCGAGCGCGGCGCGCACCAACGAGACCAACTGGCGTTCGCCCGCCGACAGCCGTGACCCGCGTTCGCGCACCTCGGTGTCGAGCCCTTCGGGAAGCGCGTCGAACCGTTCGCGCAGGCCCAGCGCGTCGATGGCCCGATCGATCGCAGCAGCGTCGGCTTCGGGCCGGCCGATGCGGATGTTGTCGCGCACCGTGCCCGCGAAGAGGAAACCTTCCTGCGGCACCACGATGATCCGCTCGCGAAGGGAGCGGAGATCCGCGTCTCGCAGGTCCACGCCGCCGTACGTCACCGAGCCTTCGCGCGGGTCGTAGAAGCGTACGAGCAGCTTCGCCAACGTCGACTTTCCCGCACCGGTCGGGCCGACGAGCGCGAGCCGCTCCCCCGGCGCGACGCACAAGCTGACGTCGCGCAGCACCGGGGCACCGACCTCGTCGCCGCCGCCGTCGCCGCGAACCCCGTAGGCGAACGAGACGTCGTGCACCTCCAGCGCGCCGGACGGCGGCAACGCGACCGCGCCCGACGCCTCGCTGATGTGCGTCGTGGTGTCGAGCAGGCTGTAGACCTTGTTGAGGCCGGCCGCGGACGACTGCACCGTGTTGTACTGCTGGCTCAACTGCTGGACGGGCTCGAACAAGCTGTTGAGGTAGAGCACGAACGCCGCGATGGTGCCGATGCTCACGCCCCAGCCCATCGCGTTGAACCAGCCACCCAGGCCGATGATCAACGCGATGCCGAGCACGCCCGTGAACTCGATGACAGGGAAGTACTTCGACGCGATGCGCACGGTCTCCATGTGCGCGTCGAACTGGGCCTCGTTGGTGTCGTAGAAACGGCGGGTCCACGCGCGCTCGCGGTTGAACGCCTGCACGACGCGCACCCCGGCCAGGCCCTCCTGCAGCGTGGCCAGGTTCACGCCGATGCGGTCGCGCACGGCGAGGTACGCCCGGTTCGACGTCGAGCGGAACCACGCGCTCGCGAGGATCACCGGCGGCACGAGCACGAGCGTGCACAACGCGAGGAGGGGGCTGATGAGGATGATCGCGATCACCGCGCCGATGAACAGCAGTGTGTTCTGCGCGATCAAGACGAGTCCTTGGGACACGAGGTCCTGCGTCGCGTCGATGTCGGAGGTGAGCCGGGCCACGAGCTGTCCCGTCTTCTCACGCTCGTAGAAGTCCATTCCGAGCGTCAGGAGATGTCGGAACACCATCGTGCGCAGGTCGCGCAGGAACCGCTCCGCGATCCGGCTCACCTGCCACACGACCTGCCGGCCGAGCACCAACGCCGCCAACGCGACCCCGAGGTACAACGCCGCGGCCAGGTTGAGCGCGCCGGCGTCGTGGTGGCTGAGGCCCGAGTCGATCCCGTAACGCACCAGCGCGGGGCCCGCGAGGATGCACGCGGTCTGCGCGACGAGCACGATCGCGGCGACGATCACGGAGCGGCGGTACGGCCGGAGCAGCCGCATCGACCGGCGAACGACGTGACGCGCCTCGTCGCGCGACAGCTTCTCGTCGATGGGCGTCGCGTCGCGGGGCATCAGCCCGCCACCTCGAGCTCGCCCTCCGAGCCGGCTTCCTCGACCTCCACCTCGGCCGCGTGAGCGAGCACACGCCGGTACGCGGCCGAGGCCGCAAGGAGCTCGTCGTGCGTGCCCTCGGCGACCACGCGTCCGTGGTCGAGCAGCACCACGCGGTCCGCGAGCGCGACGGTCGCGGGGCGGTGGGCGATGATCAGGGTGGTGCGGCCGGCCATGACCTCGCGCAGCGCAGCCCGGATCTCGTGCTCCTTCGTGGGATCGACCGACGACGTTGCGTCGTCCAGGATCAGCACGCGCGGCTCGGCGAGCACCGCCCGGGCGATCGCGATGCGCTGGCGCTGGCCACCGGAGAGCGAGAAGCCCTGTTCCCCCACGACGGTGTCGTAACCGTCGGGCAGGGAGTCGATGAACGCGGCCGCGCCTGCGAGCTCGGCGGCGCGCCGGACAGCCGCCATCTCGGCCTTCGGGTCCGCGAACGCGATGTTCTCCCGCACGGTGTCGGAGAAGAGGAACGTGTCCTCGAACACCAAGCCGACGTTGCGACGCAGGTCGCGGACGCGCACGTCTCGCACGTCCACGCCGTCGAGCAGCACCCGGCCGCCGTCGACGTCGTAGAAGCGGGGCACGAGCCTCGCGATGGTGGACTTGCCCGAGCCCGTGGAGCCGACGAGCGCGACCGCCTCACCGCCGCGGATGACGAGGTCGAGATCTTCGAGCACGACGCGTCCGGCGCCGTAGCCGAACCGCACGTGCTCGAAGCGCAGCTCCCCGGGACCGTCGGGCAACGCGCGGGCGCCCGGGCGATCGCGGATCTCGGGCTCGGTGGCGATGATCTCGTGGATGCGGCCGGCGGCCGCCGACGCGCGCGAGGCCTGTGCGAGCAGCATGCCGAACATGCGCATGGGCCAGACCAGCATCAGGATGAAGAAGTTGAACGCGACGATCTGACCGACCTGCATGTGCCCCTGCAGCACCTGGTGCCCGCCGTACCAGAGGATCACCACGAGGCTCAGCATCGGGAGGAAGTCGACGAGCGCGAGGAACCAGGCTCGCAAGCGGGCCGCTTCGAGCGAGCGGTCGAGCACGGAATCCGCCTCGTGCGTCAGCTTTGCCTGCTGCATCGACTCCGCGCCGAAGCCCTTCACGACCCGCACCCCGGCGACGCTCTCCTCGACGACGCCGGAGAGATCGGCGAGCTCCTCTTGCAGGTGCAGCGTCACGGGTTGGATCCGGCGGGTGAACCGCTGCGCGGCGAAGTTGAGCAGGGGCAGGGCACCGAGGGCGAGGAGCGCGAGCACCCAGTTCGTCGCGAAGAGGATCACCGCGACCGCGACGAGCTGCACGACGCTCGCGACACTCAACGGCAGGAGGATCACGACCGGCTCGATCTGCTGGATATCGGTGACGGCGCGCGCCATGAGCTGACCGGTCTGGGCTCGGTCGTGGAAGGCGAAGTGCAGTTGCTGCAGGCGCGCGAAGAGGCGGTGGCGGAGATCGGCCTCGGTGCGAAGGGCGATGCGGAACGCGCAGTAGCGGCGGGCCGACGTGCCGATCGCCTGGAGGACGCCGACGCCGACCGCGATGCCGACGAAGAGCAGCGTCGTACCGGTGTCGCCGTGGCGGATGCCCTGGTCGATGGCGGCCGCGGCGAGGAGCGGCACGGTGATCTTGGCACCCGCCCACACGATGCCGGCGCCGATGCCGCCGAAGAGCCAGTTCAGCTGGGGCCGCACGGTGTCGGCCATCAGACGCCAACCGGCGCGACGCGAGGCGCGCTCGGTATCAGCGTCTCCGCGTCGCTCGGTGCCTTCCACCGCTGGTGCTCCCTCGAACTCCCTCGAAGGCGTTGCCGTGTCCGCCGGACGCGGGGTCGTGCCGGTCGGACCGCCGCCCGAGGCTACCAGTACGGCGCCAAAGCTGACATCGACGTCAGCCCCTGCCCGTACCCACGAGTCGCAGAAGAACCGCTTGACGCAGCGCGCGTCAGTACAGCTCCGCGAGCATCTCCCCGAGAGCGTCGCGATCCCGCGACGACACCAGCGAGCCCGAGAACACCGCCGCGCGGCCGCCTGCAGCCGCGACCTCGCGCGCGATCTCGCCCGCGTGCACGTCCGCCTCTCCCACGGCCACCAGAACCACGACCGCGCCACCGGCCGCGCACGCGAGCGCCACATCGCGCGCGGTCGGGTCTCCGACCGCGATCACGACCACGCGCCCCTCGAGCGCGCTCATGACGCGTGCGCTGTCCTCGCCTGCTCCAGCACGTCGACGATCTCGTCGCCGACGAGCTCCTCGCGCTCGAGGAGCGCGTCCCGCAGCGCGACGACGAGATGACGGTTCTCGTCGAGCAGCGCGCGGACGTCGGCCTTCGCCTGGTTCAGGAGCCGTTCGACCGCCCCGCGGCTCTCCTCGTCGGCGAGCACCTTCGACACGATGCCGTGCGCGACGGGGCCGGCCTCCATCGCTTCGAAGGACACAAGCGAATTCGCCATGCCATACGTGCCGACCATCTGGGCCGCGACCTTCGTCGCCATCGCGAGGTCTCCGCCCGGGCCCGTGCCCGATTCGCCGAAGAAGAGCTCTTCGGCCGTCATGCCGCCGAAGCTGATCTGGATCGACGCGATGAGCTCCGTGCGGGTGCGCGTGAAGCGCTCCTCCGAGTCGGAGTGCGCGAGCAGGCCCAGCGCGTCACGCCGTTTGATGATCGACAGCACCTCGAGCTTGCGACCGACGCCGACGAGGTACGCGACTACCGCATGGCCGGCCTCGTGCGTGGCGATCGTGCGCTTCTCGTCCTCGGTGTACTCGACGGGCTGCTTCAGCCCGATCTCCTCGGTGAGCTTCGCCTGCTGCACGTCGGACCAGTCCATCGCGTCGCGGCCGTTGCGCAACGCCCAGACGAGGCCCTCGTCGAAGAGGTGCTCGATCATCACGGGCGAGTACGCGAACGTCATCGCAGCGAGCTGGTCGCGACGATCGTCGCGGTCGAGCTCGGCCGCGTGCGCCTTCTTCGTCAGGTAGTAGTCGATGATCTCACGCCGGCCCGAGCGCGAGGGAAGGTCAAAGTGCAGCGAACGGTCGAACCGGCCCGGGCGCACGAGCGCGGGGTCCAGATCGGAGGCGCGGTTCGTTGCACCGATCACCAGGATGTTCGGGTCGGGCGGCACGCGTTTCGAGAGCTGCCGGTCGTCCGCCAGGAAGCGATTGACGAAGTCGATCAAGGCGCCGCGCATGCGCATCGTCACAGTCGGCTGGTCGAACGACTGGAGCTGCACGAGCAGCTCGTTGACGACGCCCGCGATGCCCTCGCGCATGTCGATCCGTTCGACGCCGACGGCGTGGTCGATCCCCGTCGCATTGGAACGCATGCCGGCGCGCGCACCGGCGATCGCGTCGATCTCCTCGATGAAGCCGATGGCGCCGCCCTCGCGACGCGCCACCTTTCGCAGCTGGCGGAAGAACGAGCGGAGCTTGCGGCTCGTCGCGCCGTAGTACATCGACTGGAACGCCGTGGCCGAGACGAACAGGAACGGCACGCCGGCCTCGCGCGCCATCGCCTTCGCCATGTACGTCTTGCCCGTGCCGGGCGGCCCCTCGAAGAGGATGGCCTTGCGCGGGTTGCCACCCATCTCCTCGCGGAACGTGCGGTAGGCGAGGAAGAGATTGAGGGTCTTGATCACCTCGTCCTTGACGACGCCGAGGCCGACGACGTCGTCGAAGCAGACGGGGATCTCGCTCGGGCGGAACTGCACGTGCGGCGAGCGGCCGGCGGCCACCATCGGCACCACGAGCACGAGCGCCAGCACCCCGACGAGCAGGAGGCCGGGCAGGTACTGGCGGAACTCCGGCGACGACATGAACGCGGGCCAGCCCAGCTGCACCGGGTTGCCCATCGCGATGCGCCACCAGGCGTACGCCGCGATCGGGCCCGCCACGGCCAGGATGCGGCCGAGGCGCGTCCGGCGGGTGCGCTCGCGCTGACGCGAGACGTCGCGGAGTGTGCCTCCCAGCACATCGGACTGACCCAGCAGGCGAACGTCCATTCACGCATCCTGTCGAAGCGGCCCCGGCACGGAACGCTCATCGGCAGTTCCGGCCGGAAATTGGAGGACTCGCCGATCGTAGGCCACTGAATCGGGCATATGTAGCAAAACGGGCCAGAATCCTCGGCGCCGGGGCGGGTAGGTTTCGCCAGTGACCGCTGAGCCGCCCACACCGGGCCCGGAGCGCCGGTGGGGCCGGCCGGTCGACGCCCGGATCGGGCGAGCCCAGCAGGCCGCGACCGCGATCGCCCTGTTCGCCGGCTTCGTGTTCCACGTCGACTGGCTGCTCCCGATCTGGACGGTCGTCCTCGGGCTCGACGCCGTCGCGCCACCGGGGCGTGGGCCGGTGGGCGCGCTGTACCACCTGGTCACGGGCGACCGGGTCGGGCCGGCGAAGATGACGCACACGGCCGGCCGTCTGCGCGCCAACGCCCTGCCCGAGGCCATCGTGCTGCTCGTCGGGTCGGCGATCTTCCTCCTCGGTGCGGCCGGGGTCGCCTGGATCCTCGGCCTCCTGGTGGCAGCCGGCGCGGCGTACTCCGCCGCGACCGACGCCTGCGTCGGCTGCGAGATCACGCGCCGGGGACGCCGGCTTCGGTGAGAATGGCGCATCAACCGACGCCGGCGCACGGTCCGGCAACTCGGGCTCGGGAGGCTCCGATGGTCGGCGAACTGCGCACCACACGCGACACGACGCGGGCGGCGCCGCCGGGCGACGTCACGCCGTTCGACGAAGCCGACGCCGCAGAACTGCGCTCCGCCGAGGTCGCGCTGCCGAGGCTGTTCGAGGTCCATCGCCCCCAGTCCGTGTTGCACGTCGGTTGCGGCAACGGCGCCTGGCTGTCGTGGTTCGCGCGGTACGGCGTCGAGGACCGTGCCGGCGTCGACATCGCCCGCCCGGCCGACGGCCGCACGCACGTCTCCCGCGCCGACGTCACGCTGACCGACATCCGCGAGCCGTTCGACCTCGGGCGGCGTTTCGATCTCGTCGTCGCGCTCGAGCTCGCGTCGCGACTCGCCGCGGACCGTGCCGACGTCGTCGTCGACAACCTCGTCCGTCACGGCGACGTGATCCTGTTCTCGGCCGCCATCCCGGGGCAGGGCTCCGAGCACGTGAACGAGCAGTGGCCGGAGTACTGGATCGAGCGCTTCGACCGCCGGGGGCTCGTCGCGGTCGACTGCGTCCGGCCGCGCTGGTGGAACGAGAGGCACATCTCGTGGCCGTACCGGCAGAACACCTTCCTGTTCGTGTCGGAGGTGAGGCTGGCGAATTCGGCGCGGTTGCGCATCGAGCACGAGGCGCGCACGGGGGCGCCGCTCGCCGTGGTGCATCCGGCACTGTGGCTCGCGCGGACGGCGCCCACACCATTGGCTGCGAGCGATCCCGAACCGGTGGCGACGGGAACGCGTCGCCCGCGCCGCGCCCGCCGGCGTCGGTAGATCAGACCGGCTGCAGCTCGGGCGGGATCTCGGCGCGTCGCGGGTTCGACTGATCCCGGTCCGAGAGAATTGGCGCGGACGCGGGCCAGTCGATGCCGAGCGCAGGATCGTTCCACGCGACACCGAGCTCGTCGGCCGGGTCGTAGTACCGGTCGACGAGATACGTGATCGTCATGTCGGTGATCGCGTAGAACCCGTGCGCGACACCGGGCGGGATGTAGACGCCGCGATGGTCGTTGTCGTCGAGCTCCAGCGTCAGCGTCGAGCCCGAAGTCGGCGACGAATGACGGAGGTCGTGCAACGCGACGTACGCGCGCCCGAACGGTACGTACCAGTAGTCGGCCTGGTGCAGGTGGTAATGAAGGCCGACGAGACAGCCGCGTTGGCGATCGGCCCGGTTCGCCTGCACCATTGGCGGCGCGCCCGGAACCCACTCTTGCCGGTACGTCTCGATGAACAGGCCGCGCTCGTCGCGGAACACTTTCGGATCGACGATCACGACGCCCTCGACGACCGACGACGGGAGCACGGAGGCCATGCACGGAGCATGGCACATCGTCACGTCGTGACGACGAGGAGCGCGGAGATCGCGGCGAGAAGCGCCGTGAGCCACCCCGCGCCGCTGACACCGCTCGCGCCCGTCGCGACGACTGCCAATGCCAGCAGCCACGTGTTGCGCACGAGCGTGAGCGTCGACGTCGGCCGGTTGCTCAACGCACCGAAGCAGCGGCACGGCTCGCGCTCACCCCGTTGCAGCTCCGCGGCGACGACACCGGTGAAGACCCCGAACGCGGCGACTGCGAGCCAGACCGGCCAGCGGCCCGGAACCGCGAGCAGCAGCACGCCGACCACGAGTTCGAACACGGGGACCGCGATCGATGCCGCGGGACCGAGCGCCGCGGGCACGCCCATGCGCGCGAGCTGTGCCTCGCTCCCCCGTCGAGACACGAGCTTCGCGATTCCCGAGCACACGAGCAGCGCACCGACGGTGATTCGCGCCGCGGCCGCGAGCGACCCCGGGGTCACGATCCCAACAGGCGCCCGTACGTGCCGCGGTAGAAGAGCAGGGGGCCCGCCTCGGCGCTGAGGCCGAGGTCGAGGACACGTCCGACCACGATGACGTGGTCACCGCCCTCGTACTCGGCCCAGATCTCGCAGTCGATGTAGGCGTGCACGTCCTCGAGCACCGGTGACCCTGCTGCACCCGGCCGCCATCCGACCTGGCCGAAGCGGTCGGCGCCCTTCTGGGCGAAGAGGCGGCACAGGTCTTCCTGGCGCTCGTCGAGGATGTTGACCGTGAACGAGCGGGCCTGCCGGATGCGCGGCCACGTGCTGGAACTGTGCGCGGCGCAGAAGAGGATGAGCGGCGGGTCGAGCGACACCGACGTGAACGAGTTGGCCGCCATGCCGACCGGTTCGCCGTCGTCGATGGCGGTGATGATCGTGACGCCGGTGACGAAGTGTCCGAGTGTCTCCCTGAAGCTCGCGGCATCGGGCGTGATGACGCGCTGCTGCTCCGCCTCCGTCACTGCACGCTCCGCGCCGCGTGGGTGCGCTTCCGGAGCACGACGTCCATCCCCTCGTGCGCCGCGATCACCTCGGGCCCTCCCGTACGCGCCGACGCGTCACGGGCGCTCAGCAGGAGCCGGTCGACCTCGTCGTCGTGATGCGCGGGGTCGTGGTGGAACAGCGCCACCTGCCGCACGCCTGCCTCGCGCGCCACATGTACCGCGTAACCCACCGTGCAGTGGCCGTAATGGGCCTTCACCGCGAACTCCTCGGCGGTGTGCTGCGCGTCGTGGATCAGGAGGTCGACACCGTCGCACAGCTCGAGCACGTCGGTGGGAATGTGGTCGAGCGGCTCGTCGTCGCGGCCGCATCCCTGACCATGGTCCGAGATGTACGCGACGGAGACGCCGTTGACGTCGACCCGAAAGCCGAGGCATGGATCGGTGTGGCGGACCCAGCACGAGCGAACCCGTGCGTCGCCGATGCAGAACACGTCGTCGCCGACGCCCCGGAAGCGCACGTCGGCAGGAAGGTCGCGCGGGCGGATCGGGAAGTACGGCGGCCGCATGACGCCCTCGAACACCTCCGCCAGCGGGGCGTCGCCCTGCGCCGGCCCGAACACCTCGATGCGGCTGCGCTCGTGGGCGAGCGGATGAAAGAACGGCAACCCCTGGATGTGGTCCCAGTGGAGATGGGTCAGGAGCACGGCGCCGCGGAACTCGCGGTCACGCCCGGCCGCGCCCAGCTGGGCGCCGTAGTTGCGCAGCCCGGTGCCGAGATCGAACACGATCGGCGGGTGCCCGTTGGTCTCGAGCACGGCGCACGAGGTGTTGCCGCCGTAGCGCGCGATGCCCGGGCCGTCGCAGGGGGTGGAGCCCCGGACGCCGTAGAAGTGGACGCTGCTCCCCCCCGGCATGCCTGCGGAGGATACCCACGATCGGCCTGGCACCCAACAGAGGTCGTCCACGGAGCCTGTGTCCTTTAACTCAGCACCCGGCGGCGGAAGCCCTTGATCCCGAGGTAGAGCAGCGCGGCCGTGAAGCCGATCATGACCAGGTAGACGACCCACAGGCTCATGTGCGGGCTGCGGGTCAGCGCGGCCCGGAAGCCCTCGCAGATGTAGACGAGCGGGTTGAGCACGACCAGCCATTTGAGCCAGGAGAAGCCGCCGACCTTGATCGCGGAGAGGGATGTCCACGGGTAGTAGATGGCGCCGAGGAAGGTGATCGGGATCAGGATCACGCCGAAGAGGATCGGCACCTGGCGCGGGTCGAAGCGGGTGCCGAACGTCAGTCCGAACGACGCCGACAAGAGGCACGCGAGCGGAGTGATCGTGAGCAGCACCGGCCAGTTCACATGGAGGTGGACGGGTGTGGCGGGCACCACCGCCGCGATCGGGAACACGAGAAGTGCGGAGAAGAGGCCGCACAACGCGCCGTTGACGACCTTGCCGATCGCGACCATCCACACCGGCATCGGCGCCATGACACGGTCTTCGATCTCCTTCGTGTACCCGAACTCCTGCACCATCGGCAGCGCGACCTGCTGGATGCCCTGGAACATGATCGCCATGCCGACCACGCCGCTGACGAGCGTGGTGGAGAACGCGGCCGCTCGCCCGCCCCCACCGCCGACACCGGTGCCGATCCTCGGGAACACGTACGTGAACACGAAGACGAGCAAAAACGGCTGCAGGATCGTGCGCGGGATGAACTCCTTGAGGTTCTTGCGCTGAACGGTGAGATCGCGCAACAGCAAGGCCTTGAACGCCGTGATCGCCGCGGCGCGCGTCGGGCGCAAGGGGCGCCGCAACGAGACCGCGGGAGTCGGCGCGACCGGAGCAGTGGCGGTAGTCATCAGTCGCGGAGGTCCTTTCCGGTCAGTTGGATGAAGACCGTCTCCAACGTCGGCTCCGATACGGAGATGTCGTTGATCGCGTAGCCGCCGCGCTCGGCGACCGCGATCACGTCGCGCAACGCGGCGCGCGAGCCGCGCACGCCGAGCGCGACACTGCCGTCGACCTGCTGTGTGTTGTCGACGCCGGCGACCGAGTCCCTCAACATCGCGGCCAGCCGGTCGAGGTCGCCGTCGGCCGAGATGGTGATCACCGTGTCGGCGTCTATCGAGCGCTTCAGCGCGCCGGGCGTGTCGAGCGCCAGCAGACGCCCGTGGTCGACGATCGCCAGCCGGTCGCAGAGCTGGTCGGCTTCTTCCATGTAGTGCGTCGTCAGCAGGATCGTCTGACCCTGTGCGTGCAGCTGGCCGAGGATCTCCCACAGCGCGATCCGGCTCTGCGGATCGAGACCGGCGGTCGGCTCGTCGAGGAACAGGATCGCCGGGTGGTGCAGGATGGACCGCGCCACCATGAGCCGTTGGGCCATGCCTCCGGACAGCGCGAGCACCGGCATCTTTGCCCGGTCGGTGAGCCGGAACTGCTCGAGCCGGAAGTCGGCCTCGGCGCGCGCCTCCTTCGCCGACATCCCGAAGAAGCGTCCGTGGTAGTAGAGGTTCTCCCAGACCGTGAGCGCGCGGTCGAGGGTGTTCGTCTGGGGCACGACGCCGATCACCTGCTTCGCGAGCGCGGGCTGCGCGATGACGTCGATGCCCCCCACCCAGGCCCGTCCGCTCGTGGGGATCACGGTCGTCGTCAGCATGCCCGTGGTCGTCGTCTTGCCCGCCCCGTTCGGCCCGAGCAGCCCGAAGATCTCGCCCTCGTACACCCCGAGGTCGATCTCGTCGACGGCCTTGACGCCGCCCGGATACACCTTCGTGAGCTTCTCGGTGCGGATCACCTCCGCTCGCCCGGCGGCAGGCGCCGGCACGGAGGTGATCTCTGCCTCAGCTGACAGGCGCGGCATCGGCGCGCTCCTTCGTCGACTCGGCGGACACGTACTCGGTGATGCGCTGCAGCGCCGCGAGCAGCGCCTCGTGCTCGTGGGGCTCGAGTTGCGCGCGCAACTCGCGGTCGAACTCCTCCGCGACCCGGTGGAGCTCCCCGTGCATCGCGCGTCCGGCGGGTGTGATGACGATCCGCAGGATCCGGCGGTCGCGCTCGTCGCGTGCGCGCGCGACGAGACCGTCGGCTTCGACGCGGTCGAGGTGGCGAACGAGCGTCGCGGGGTCGATCGACATCCGGGCCGCGAGCTCCCGCTGGCTCGGCCATTCGCCGTGGGTGAGATGCGCGAGCACCTTCCAGGTGGTGAAGTCGGCCCCCCTGGCCCGCATCCGCAGATCCAGCGCAGCCTGCACCACGCGGTGCGTGGCGGCGATCCGGCGGCCGACGAAGTCGTGTACCGGCGTCGGGCCCGCGGAACTGGGTGCGGGCTGGTGTCGAGGTGATCCCATGTGCCACCAATCGTTAGCAGACCAACGATTGACCCGCAAATGATTTCCGCGGTTACGGGTCGGCGACGCAGCGGTTCAGCTGTTCCCCCAGGCCCTCGATCGTGCAGCGGACCACTTGCCCGGGCCGCAGGGAGACCTTCGGGTCGCGCGCGTCGCCGATCCCGCCCGGTGTGCCGGTGCTGACGACGTCGCCCGGACACAGGGTCACGATCGTGCTCAGGTACTCGACGATGTCGGCCGGCGTGAACAGCAGGTCCGAGGTACGGGCGTCCTGCATCACCCGGCCGTCGACCTCGCAGCGCAGGCCGAGATCACGCGCGCCGTCCACCTCGTCGGCCGAAACGAGATACGGCCCGAGCGGTGTCGAGCGCTCCCATGTCTTGCCCTGCAGCCACTGCAACGTCCGGTACTGCCAGTCGCGCATGCTGACGTCGTTGCGGATCGTGTAGCCGGCGATCGCATCGACGGCCTCGTCGCCGCGCGCGCGTCGGACGGTCCGGCCGATCACGAACGCGAGCTCGACCTCCCAGTCGGGGCGCTCCACCTCGGGCGGCAGCTCGATGTCGTCGCACGCGCCGACGAGCGCGTCTGCGTACTTGGCGAAGAGCGTCGGGTACGCGGGCAGGTCCCTGCCGGTCTCGAGGATGTGGGCCCGGTAGTTGAGACCGAGACACACGATCTTGCCGGGACGAAGGACGAGCGGCGCGAAGTCGACGTCGTCGACCGCGTGCTCTGCGCCGGCGGGAAGGCGCGCCGCGTCGACGCCGGCCGCGAGCACCGCGCCGACGTCGTCGAACCCGAGCTCGACGGCGGAGCCGCCGTCGAGCCGAACCGCGCGGGTTTGCCCCGCACCGGTTCGGATGGTCGCAAGCCTCATCGGGCGCCACCGGCGCCAAGTCGCGAGACGGCGTCGCGGATCGCGGCCGCGGTCTGCTCCATCTCCTCTTCGCTGTCGTACTTGTGGCGGGGCCAGAAGAAGCCGCGCAGGCCGTCCTTGCGTCGCCGCGGCACGACGTGCACGTGGAGATGCGGCACGCTCTGGCTCACGACGTTGTTGACCGCGACGAACGATCCGTCGGCGTGCATCGCGTCGGGCACCGCGACCGAGAGCTTCTGCACCGCCCCGAAGAGCGGCTCGATCAGCTCTGCGGGCAGGTCGGCGAGCGTGTCGTAGTGCGGGCGCGGGAGCACCAGCGTGTGCCCGTGGAACACCGGCCGCTGGTCGAGGAACGCGACCGTCTCGGGTGACTCGTACACGACGAACGCCGGGCGGTCGTCCGCGACGATGTCGCAGAACACACAGCCGGCGACACGTGTACCCGGAGTGATGACCGTTACTCCGGCGAGGTGTACGGCCGCTGACGCGGCTTCGCCGCGTTGCGCTTCCACACCATGACCTTGCGCCGGAAGTAGCACACCTCTTCGCCGCGCTGGTTGAAGCCGCGCGTCTCGACGCTGACGACGCCTCGGTCGGGCCGGCTCGACGACTCGCGTTTGTCGAGCACCCTGGTCTCCGCGTAGATCGTGTCGCCGTGGAACGTCGGCATCTTGTGCTGCAACGACTCGACCTCGAGGTTCGCGATCGCGGCGCCGCTCACGTCGGGGACGCTCATACCGAGCACGAGGGAATAGACGAGATTGCCGACGACGACGTTCTTGCCGAACTGCGTCTGCGTCTCCGCGTACCAGGCGTCCGTGTGCAGCGGATGGTGGTTCATCGTGATCATGCAGAACAGGTGGTCGTCGTACTCGGTGATGGTCTTGCCCGGCCAGTGCTTGTACACGTCGCCGGGCTCGAAGTCCTCGAAGTCGCGACCGAACGGGCGCTCGTAGACGGTCATGGAGCGGAAGGGTACTGACCGTTCCGCATGGCGGCTCAACCGAACCGACGGACAGGCGCCGGCATTGGTCCGAGGCCTACGACGCTGCGGGCTTCCTAACTGTCACGCAAGCTCCCGACTGGCGTGCTCGTGTTCGACCCTTCTTTCTCCACGCGCCAGACGCCCACCATCGGCGATGGAAACGCAGTCATTGAGCCGGCTCGCGACCGCTTCACCATCAGGTGACGATTCCTGGCCGAGCGAGCGCCTCCCGTTTCCGTCACGACGTAGCGGCCCGGCTCCACGTCGAATTCGCGACTCGACAGAGTTGGACACGGCCTGCCGCGCGGTGGCGCGGGCTTCACGAGCCCCTTGCCGTAGAGCGGCGGCGCGGATTCGTTCGCTCGTCGACCACGCGTAGAGATGCGCGGCTTCGTCGGGGGACAACATGGGCCGACTTCCCTCTGCGCTTGGCGCGTGAGACCGAAGTCGTCGGCCCCAATGGCGCACACTGTCGTCGCTCCCCATGGGGGGGGTGACGCCACACACAGCGCCCGAGAGTCACCGAAGTCGGCGAGTGCTCCCTACCGTACCAGCCAATGCCTCCGGACGCGGCCCGAACGCGGCCCGGAACACCGCATTTCATGTTTGCGCCCGGCGACGAGCGGACAACTTGCGGGATGTGGGTGGAACCGGCGACAGCGCGCAGAAGACCCGCTCCGCGTCGATCGCAGCCCGCCTGGTAGCCGAGCACATGCGTGCCGAGGCGATTCGGCTGCGTACCGAAGCACGATCGACGCGCCACGCCCTCGTGGAGACGAGGCGGCAGCTGCTCGAAACGACGTATGGCCCGCCGTCGCACCGCGCAGCTGATCGATCGGACGGTCGACCGACCTGGCTCTACGGCAGCTGACGAGCGTCACATCTACGCTGCCGCGGGTGGCGGTGACGATCTACGGCGTCTGCGTGATCACGTTCATGATGGCCATGTACGCACTCGAGCGGCGTGGGAACGTCTTCGTCGCCGGGTTCGCGGCCGGATGCATCCTCTCCAGCGTGTACGGCTTCCTTTCGGGCGCGTGGCCGTTTGGTGTGGTGGAACTGGTGTGGTCAGCGGTCGCATGGCGGCGCTACGTGACCGCGCGCCGGATTGCGTGAGGATGTTCGCGCTCCGTTGACGACTCGTTGTCACGACGGTCGTCAGACTGTCCGCGACGGTGGAGCAGCCCGCCGCCTCGGGGGGTCGAGCCGCGGAGGCTGACACGCATGCAAACCGACGAACGACGGGGCGCCACGCCCGACGGAAACCTCAGCTGGAACACCCTTCGCAGCTCCGGCGAGGTCATCGTCCACGTGTTCGGTGAGCTCGACATGGCGACCGCTCCGACGCTGTCGGATCTCCTGCAGCGGATCGAAAACGAGGGCGAGCGCTCGATCGTGGTTGACCTCGCAGGATTGGAGTTCTGCGACTCTTCGGGCCTTCGCGCGCTCGTGGTGCTGCACCAGCGGGCCGAACGCACAGGTCTGCGGCTGGTGTTGCGCTCGCCCGCCCCGCCGGTGCAGCGGCTGTTCGAGCTCACGAATACCGACGCGCTCCTCGAGCGCGGCTGACCGTCACGCCTCCTTCGCGCTCGAGCCGGGCAGGCCGCGCGCGATGACAAGCCGCTGGATCTCGTGGGTGCGCTCGGCGACGAGCTGGGCGCGTACTTCCGCGTCGGTCGGCACGAACCCGCGGTCTCCGGGCGGGAATCCCCGCTCCAGCCGGTACGTTGAGGCCAGCGATGATGGGTCCACACTCCGCAATCGGCGGCTTCCGCCGTGACGCCCAGGCGCTGAAGGGCAAGCGCCTGGAGCGCGACGTGCTGCGCCGGGTGTTCGGCTTCGCCCGCCCGTACCGCTGGCAACTGGTCGGCTTCCTGGCGGCCGTGA
>JAMXLJ010000109.1 GCA_024281095.1 Acidimicrobiia bacterium
CAGCGCGATGACCAGGCCCGCGCCGACGAGCCCGAGCTCCTCGCCGATCACCGCGAAGATGAAATCGTTGTGCGCGTTCGGCAGGAACAGCCACTTCGACCGTCCCGCCCCGAGTCCGACGCCGGTCCACCCGCCGCTTCCCAGCGCGATGAGCGACTGCGAGATCTGATATCCCGTGTTGGACGCGTCCTTCCATGGGTGCAGGTACGTGAACACGCGCGCCCGCCGGTACGGAGCCGCGAGAGCGAGCATCGACGTGGCGACGACGCCGGCACCGAAGAGCGAGCCGAGGTGCTTCGCGCGCACACCCCCGATGAGGAGCACGCCCGCGACGATCAGCGAGAGCACAATCGTCGAGTCGAGGTCGGGTTCCTGCATGACGAGGAACGCGAACAGGATGAACACGAGCACAACGGGGCGCAACACACGCCGCCAGTCGTAGAGCTCGTGCTCTCGGCGCGTCAGCACGTCGGCGGAGAACACGAGCAGCGCGAGCTTTGCGATCTCCGACGGCTGCATGCGCAGACTGCCGAAGCCGAGCCAGCGACGCGAGCCGTACGCGACGAGACCCACCCCTGGGATGAGCACGATCGTGAGCAGCGCGCCCGCGAGCAACAGCAATGGCGTCATGGAACGCTGCCACCGGTGATAGTCGATCCGGGAGACCGCGGAGAACGCGACCACGCCGAACACGGTCCACATCAGCTGGCGCTCGAAGAAGTACCACGCGGACCCGTAGTTCGCGAGGGACTGCACGGACGACGCGGAGAGGATCATCACCGTGCCGACGATGTTGAGGACCGCGACGGTCGCCACGAGCAGGAGGTAGCCGCCCGGGCGCTCGCGACCGGCCGCAGACCACGCTGAGGCCAGGCGCCCCAGCCGTTCGGAGCCGGGGACACGGACGCGTGGCAGGCGCGAACGCCGGAGATCGTCGACCGTGACGGTCATCCGACCCGCTCCGTCGCGCCCTGCCCAAGGAGTGCAGCGACCTCACGCGCGAAGTCGTCGCCCCGCTCGGCGTAGCTCGTATACCAGTCGAAGGATGCGCACGCGGGCGACAGGAGCACCGCGTCGCCCGGGCGTGACAGCCGTGCCGCGTGGCTGACCGCGTCGCGCATCGACGACGCGCGCACCACCGGGACATCGGGCTCGAACGCGTCCGCGACCTCGGGCGCGGCCTCGCCGATCGCGACGACCGCACGCATCCTCGGAGCGAGCACGCGCAACACGCCGAGGTCGAGACCCTTGTTGCGTCCACCCGCGACGAGTACGACGGATTCGAAGCCCGCGACGGCCGTGAGCGTCGCGTGCGGATTCGTCGCCTTCGAGTCGTCGTAGTACTGCACCCCATTAGCCTGACCGATCAGCTCCACTCGGTGGTGGAGCCTCGCAAACGACCGCAGCGCGCCGGCGACGCCGGCGACCGTCGCGCCGACGTCCAGCGCGGCCGCGGCGGCCGCGAGCGCATTGGCGAGATCGTGCGGCGCGTGCGCCGGCACGTCGGCCAGGGGCACGAGCACGCTCCCGTCGGCACCGACGAGCATGCCGCCGGCGACGTGGAACGAGCCGGGCCGCTCCGCGAGCGTGAAGCACGTGCGACGCGCGGTCGCCCCGTTCGTCAGGTCGACGACGCGCGGGTCGTCGACGTTGACCACCAGAAGATCCGTTGCCTGTTGGTGCCGGAAGACATTCGCCTTCGCGTCCCCGTACGCCTGACGGCTGCCGTGCCAGTCGAGATGGTCGTCGGCGAGGTTCAACAACACGGCGACGCGTGGCGCGAGCGTCGGGGCGAACCGGAGTTGGAACGACGACAGCTCGGCGACCAGCACGGCCACGTCGTCGTCGACGGCGTCGATCAGTGGCCGGCCGATGTTGCCCGCCGCGGTCGCCTTCACACCGGATGCCCCCAACATGGACGCGATCAGTGTCGTGACGGTCGTCTTGCCGTTCGTGCCCGTGACTCCCACGATCGGGACGCGGCAACGCTGCGCCGCGAGATCGACCTCGCTGCGCACGGCGACACCGGCCTCGAGCGCGGCGCGCACCGCGGGGTGTGTGTCGCGCACGCCGGGGCTCGGGACCACGAGGCTCGTGCCCTCGACGAGCGCGAGCAGGTCGGCGGGGTCGGGTGCCTCGACGACGCGCGCGCCGCGTGCCTCGGCATCACGCCGGCTCTCCGCGTATGCCGCACCGCCGGGGCGGTCCTCGAGGACCACGACGTCGCAACCTTCGCCGGTGAGCCGGCGCACGACCGCACGTCCGGTGGCCGCGAGCCCGATCACGAGCACGGGAGCGCTCATTCGATGACTCCGGGGATGCGGAGGAAGTCGGCGTAGAAGAGCCCGAGGCCGAGGGCGACGCACAGGCCGGCGAAGAGCCAGAACCTCACGACGACGGTGAACTCCGGCCAACCGCCGACCTCGAAGTGGTGGTGAATGGGCGACATCCGCAGCACTCGCCGGCCGAAGCCGCGGAACGAGATCACCTGTGCGATCACGCTCAACGTCTCGACCGCGTACAGGCCACCGAGGATCGGGAGCAGGAGGATGGTGTGCGTCAACAGTGCGAGCCCGGCAACGGCGCCGCCCAGCGCGAGCGCGCCGGTATCGCCCATGAAGATCTGTGCGGGCGCCGCGTTCCACCACAGGAACCCGGCGCACGCGCCCATCATCGCCCCTGCGATCACACACTGGTCGAGCGAGGCCGCCGCGAGCGAGTGGTACACGTGCGGATGGCGGAACTGCACGAACGTGATGACCACGAACGCCGCGAACACGAGCGCTGACGCGCCCGCCGCGAGACCGTCCATGCCGTCGGTGAGGTTGACGCCGTTCGAGGTGGCCATGATCACGAACACCGCCACGACCGCCCAACCCCACGGGCCGAGGTCGAGACTCATCCGCCGAGCGAACGAGAGATGGGTCGAGACCTGCACCCAGTTCAGCGCGAGGATCACGAACCCGGTGCCCACGACGAGCTGACCGGCGAGCTTTCCGCGCTTGCGCAAGCCGAGGTTCCGGTGCGCCTTCACGCCGAGGTAGTCGTCGACGAACCCGACGAGCGCCATCCCGAGGATGAGGCCCATCAATGCGAGGCCACTGTTGGCGTGCTTGAACGCGTTGACCCGCATGTGTGCGACGAGGTAGCCGGCCGTCGCCGCACCGACGATCGCGATGCCACCCATCGTCGGCGTGCCCGCCTTCTTCACGTGCGGGTGCTCGATCGGTCCGTCGTCGCGGATCGCCTGACCGATCCCGCGCGCCTGTAGCACCCGGATGAGCAGCGGCGTGCCGAGCACGCAGATCACGAAGCCCGTACCCGCGGCGATCAGCAGGTTGATCACGGCCGGCGCCCCCCGTCGAGGAGCTCGGCGTGCTCGGCGAGCCGACCTGCCGGACGGACCCCGTCGGCCGCGCCCGCGGCCAGCGCGTCGGCCACGACCTCGAGGCCTACCGCGCGACTGGCCTTCACGAGGACGGCGTCGCCCGGACCGGCGAGCTCCACGACGGCTCCGAGCGCGGCCCGCGCGTCCGCGGCCTCGACGACGACGTCGATCCCCGCGCCACGCGCCGCGGTCGCGATGGGACGCGCGCCCTCACCGACCGCGATCACTGCGTCGACGGCGAGCTCGCCCGCGAGCCGGCCGACCCGCTCGTGCTCGGCCTCGGCGAACCGCCCGAGCTCGCGCATCTCGCCCAGCACTGCGACGCGACGGCCCTCGACCGGCAGATGCGAGAACGAGCGGAGTGCCGCTTCGACGGTGCCGGGGCTCGCGTTGTAGGCGTCGTTCAGCACGGTGACGCCGGCGGGCGAGTGTTCCAGCTGCATGCGCCAGCTCGCGGTCGTCGCGTCGGCAAGGCCCCGGGCGACGTCGTCGGCCGGCACGCCGAGCACGAACGCGACCGCGGCCGCCATGCCCGCGTTGATCACCTGATGGTGCCCGCGCATGCCGAGCGTCACGTCGACCTCGCCCCATTGCGACGACAGCCGGAACGTGGGCCGGAGCTCGTGGTCCACGCGCACGTCCTCGACCCGCACACCGCGGGCCGGATCCGCACCGAGACCCACCCGCACGACCTGCAGACCCCGGCCGGCGGCGAGCGACTCGGTCATCTCGTCGTCGGCGTTGAGGATCGCGACGCCGTCGGGCGGCAACGCGTCGAGGAGCTCGGCCTTGACGCGCGCGATGTCTTCGCGGCTGCCCAGATGCTCGGCATGGGCGAGACCGATGTTCGTGATCACCCCGATGGTGGGACGAGCGATCGCGCACAGATCACTGATGTTGCCCTCGAACCGGGCGCCCATCTCCGCGACCACGACCTCGGTCCGCGGCGTGCCGGCGAGCAGCGTCAATGGGAGGCCCGACTCGTTGTTGAACGAGCCCGGGCTCGCGAGCACGTCGAATCGTCGCGAGAGGGCGGCGGCGGCAAGGTCCTTCGTCGACGTCTTCCCCGCGGAGCCGGTGATCCCGACGACCGTGGCCTTCGGCATGCGCTCGCGTGCGATGCGTGCGCACTCCCCCAAGGCGCGCAGTGTGTCGTCGACCTGGACCAGCGCCCGTGCGCCCGGACGGCCGTGGTCACCCGGATCGCGCGTCACCACCGCGACGAGCGCGCCCTGCGCGAAGGCGTGCTGCACGAAGTCGTGACCGTCGCGATCTCCTCGGAGCGCGAAGAAGCAGGCCCCCGGCTCGAGGTGACGGGAGTCGTAGGTGAACGACGTCGCCGCCCAGTGCGGTTCGCCCGCGACGATGCGGCCGCCGGTGGCCATGGCGATGTCGCCCACGGTCAGGTCCATCCGAGCCGCTCCAGCTCTTCGCGCGCGACGGCACCGTCGTCGAACGCGACCGAGACGTCGCCGAACGTCTGACCGGTCTCGTGCCCTTTGCCCGCGATCACGACGACGTCGCCGGGCTCGGCGCGCTCGAGGGCCAGGCGGATGGCGCCGCGGCGGTCGAGCTCGATGGTGAACGGCGCGCCGTGCCGGAGCCCGGGCCGGATCTCGTCCACGATCGCGGCCGGGTCTTCCGACCGCGGGTTGTCGGACGTGACGACGACGAAGTCTGCGCCCTCGGCCGCGGCCTCGCCCATGAGCGGGCGCTTCTCGCGGTCGCGGTCGCCACCGCACCCGAACACCACGATGACCCGGCCCGCGCGGTCGCCGAGCAGCCGCGACGCGCGCAGCACGTGTGTGAGCGCGGACGGCGTGTGCGCGTAGTCGACCAGCACCGCGAACGGTTGGGCGCCGTCGATGCGTTCGAGGCGACCCGGCACCGCGAGGGGCGCGGAGAGCCCGGCCACGATCGCTTCGAACGGCACGCCCGCGCCGGCTGCGGTGGCCGCCGCCGCGAGCGCGTTCGCGACGTTGAAGTCACCGATGAGCGGGCTGTCGACCAGCGCGGCTGCACCGTTGCCCCGGTCGACCAGCACGAAGCGATTGCCGGACGGGCCCATCTCCACGTCGGTGGCGGTGAAGTCGGCGTCGGTGTCACGTGTCGCGTACGTGTGCACCGCAAGGCCTCGGCACGCGGCGCGGCGCACGAGCTCGACGCCGTAAGGATCGTCGACGTTGATGACACCCACCGCGGCGCGCGCCGGATCGAACAGCGCCGCCTTCGCGTCGAAGTAGCGATCGAGCGAGCCGTGGTAGTCGAGATGGTCGGTGGACAGGTTCGTGAAGCAGACCGCCTCGAACCACGTGCCGTCGACACGATGTTGTGCGACGGCGTGCGACGACACCTCGAGCGCGACCGTGGCCACGCCCGCGTCACGCATGCGCGCGAGCAACTCCTGGAGGTCGGACCCCTCCGGTGTCGTGCGCTCGAGCGCGACCGGCGAGCCCGCGATGCGCGCGCCGGTGGTGCCGATCACGCCCACGGCGTCACCCGCGGCACGCGCGATCGCCTCGATGAGGTAGGTCGTGGTGGTCTTGCCGTTCGTACCGGTGACACCGAGGCACCGCATCGCACGCGACGGCTCGCCGTAGCAACGTGCCGCGACCGGGCCCAGCACTCGCCGCACGTCGGCGACGCGCGCCTGGCTCACCTCGAGCGGCAGGATCCGCTCGACGAGAAGCGCGACGGCACCCCGCGCCACCGCGCGTGGCGCGTATTCGTGACCGTCGGTCCGAGCCCCGGTGATGCAGCAGAAACAGGACCCGCGACCGGCGCTGAGATCGTTGTGGACGACCGACGTGACCTCGACACCCGGGTCTCCCGTCCGTTCGAGCACGTCGACGTCGGCGAGGAGTTCGCGCAGCTGCACGTCCACCTATCCGCTCGGCGATGCGGCGCCGGTCAGGGTACCGGCGGGGGCGGCGCGTGCTCGTGTCGCGGGGGTCGCCGCGGCGGACGGTGGCGCACCGGTGGACGGCGGCGGCGCCGGAGACGGTGTGGACGGCGGCACCGAGGCGCCGCCCTGCACCCCGGCTGCGGCCGGTGTGGGCAGGGTGGTAGACGTCGCGCCCGGCCCCGCCGGCGCGGTCGTGCTGGTGGCCGCCGGGCCGCTCGTCGTCGTCGTCGCCCACGCCTTGGCCTGTTGCTGGAAGTACGGGGGGGCGCCGGCGACACCTGTGTCCGGCGGCACACCAACCGCCCGCAGTGCGTTCTGCATGATCCCGGCGAACGCGGGGGCCGCGACCTCGCCGCCGTAGATCTTCGTCGTCGGCTCGTCGATCACCACCGAGATCGCGAGGCGCGGAGCGTTCGCGGGCGCGAAGCCGACGAACGACGCCACGTGCTGGTTCTGGTCGTACGGAGGCTTTCGGGCGGTACCGGTCTTGCCCGCAACCGCGTAGCCCGGGATCGCCGCCGCGGTGCCCGTACCGTCAGGGCGTGCGACAACGCCTTCGAGCATCTGCGTCACGAGCTGCGCGGTCTGCTCCGACACGACGCGCGTACCTCGCGTGCTCGCGACGTCGTGCCGCTGTCCGTTCGCGTCGACGGTCGCGGCGACGAGGCGCGGGTTCACCGACACGCCGCCGTTGGCGATCGTCAGGTAGGCATCGAGCATCTGCAGGGACGTGACCGCGATGCCCTGCCCGATCGGCATGCTCCCCATGCTCGTCGCGTTGTAGTTGGAGAGCGGGAGCAACAAGCCCGTTTCCTGTCCCGGAAAGCGGATCGACGTCTTCTTTCCGAAGCCGAACGCGCGCAGGTACCGGTCGAAGCGTTCCGGCCCGAGCCGCTGCGCGACCTGGATCGTCCCCAGGTTCGACGAGCGCGCCATGATGTCGGTGAGGTTCATCTGCAAGGTGCCGTGCGGTTCGTCGTCGGTGTACTGCTTGCCGCCGATGCGCATCTCGCTCGGGATCCGGAAGCGCTCGTCGGGTTTCACGACGCCGTCTTGGAGCGCGCCGGCCATCGTGATGACCTTGTTGGTCGAGCCGGGCTCGAACACGTCGGTGAGTGGACGGTTGCGCTCGTTGGAATCAGCGACGCGCGCGGGCTGCGTCGGCGTGGGCCCGTCGACGGTCGCCATCGCCAGCACGTCGCCGCTCTGCACGTCGACGATGACGGCCGTGGCGTCCTTGGCCTGTGCGAGGTTCGCCTCTTTGACGAGAATCTGCTCGGTCTCGTACTGCAAGGACTGGTCGATCGTGAGCACGAGGTCGCGTCCGGCCTCCGCAGGGCGGAAGCTTCGCTTCGAGCTCGGGATCTCGCGTCCGCGCGGGTCCTGCTCGATGACGACCTGACCGGGACGGCCCGTGAGCACGCCGTCGTAGCCGGCTTCGAGCCCGAACAGACCTTGATTGTCGGTCCCGACCGAACCGAGCAATGACGCGGCGACAGAACCCGACGGGTAGAAGCGCTTCGACTCGGGTGTCGTGCCGATTCCCGGGAGATGCAGCGCCATGACCTGCTTCACGAGATCGGGCGACGCCTTCCTCGCCACGTACACGAACGCGAGGTCGTGCTGCGAGAGGCGCTGCTCGAGTCCCGTCTGGTCGATGCCGAGGATCGGCGCCAGCGTCGCCGCGTAACCCTTCGGATCGCTGATGACGCGAGGGTCGGCCCACAAGGTGTCCTGCGGGACCGAGATCGCGAGATCGGCACCGTTGCGGTCGAAGATCGAGCCGCGTTCGGCGGCGAGCTTCACCGTGTGCACGCGCTGGTCGAGGCCGAGGCGCGCGTAGCGGCCGCGGTCGAGAGCCTGGAGATTGACGAGACGCGCGCCGATCACGAGGAACACGATCGTGACGACGACGAGCATGCCGAGCACGCGGCGTCTCGGCGACGGCGGTCGAACGACGCGCCGCTTGCCCAGGCGAACCGACTTCCGACGCGGCGGGGGCGCGGGCCGCAACGCGCGCGACGCGCGCAACGGCGGCGCGGCCTGGCGGCCGCGCGCCGGCCGGGCCCCGCTCAGTTCCGCCGGCGCATTCGTGCGAGCTCGGCGGGCGGCCCCGGCAGCAGTGGGCGCGACGCGGGATGCGTTCCCGCGCCGAGTCTTCGGCGCCGCGGTCTTCCTCGTTCGGGTCGGGTTCTGTCGTTGATCACGGCCGGGTCCCAAGGTGCTGCTTCACCTTCTGATAGTCGGCGGTCGAGCTGGTCGGATCCTGCGTGGGGCGTGACGCGCCCGCCTCGGGCACGGTGATGAACGTCGACGGTCCTCCCGGCTGCATGCCGAGCTCCTCCGCGCGCTTCGCGATGCGTTGCGGCGCGGAAAGCTGTGCGACTTCGAGCCGGAGCCGCTCGTATCGCTGCTGCTGCACCGCGGTCTGGCGCGTGAGACGGTCGAGCTGCAGCTGGCTCTGCGCGACCATCACGTGGAAGGCGACGACCACGAACACCGACACGACCGACACCAGGCCGAACAGCCAGATGCCCCGGCGCAGCTGACGCTCACGACGCGCCGCTTTCTCGTCGACGACGCGAAGGTGGCGACCTTCGGGCTCGGCGGGCGCGCGAGCCGGCTCGGCCGCGTGGCGGGCTCGGGCAGGAACCGCTTCTTCAGCAGGCGGGGTCATCGCGCCGTCCCGTCGGCCGCGACCTTCTCGAGCGCGCGCAGGCGCGCACTCGCCGCACGAGGGTTCGCGGCAACCTCGGCTTCGCCCGGCCGCAACGGCCGGCGGGTCAGCAGACGGAAACCGGGCTGCGCGGTCGTGGGCACGGGGAGCGGACGTGCGGTTCCGGCCGGTTCACGCCCCGACAACGCGGCGAACCGCTCCTTCACCATGCGGTCCTCGAGCGAGTGGTACGCAAGCACGAGCGCGCGTCCACCGGGTGCCAGGAGGTGCACCGACTCGTCGAGCCCGGCGGCGAGGTTGGGCAGCTCCTGGTTCACCTCCATGCGGATGGCCTGGAAGGTGCGCCGAGCCGGGTGACCGCCACGGCGACGCGCCGGTGCGGGGATCGCCTCCTTGATCGCCTCGACGAGGTCCGCGGTCGTGCGCAACGGCCGTTTCTGGACGATTCGGCGGGCGATTCGGCGGGCGAACCGCTCCTCGCCGTTGGCGGCGATGATGCGCGCGAGGTCCTGCTCCGAGTAGTCGTTCACGACGTCGGCCGCGGTGAGCTCCTGCGCGCTGTCCATTCGCATGTCGAGCCGGGCGTCGGACCAGTACGAGAACCCTCGCTCCGGCAGGTCCAGCTGCGGGCTGCTCACTCCCAGGTCGAACACGATGCCCACAACCGTCCCCTCGCCGATTCCGTTCGTCGCCGCGATGTCCGCGACGTCCTCGAATCCTCCCGATGCGATCCGGGCCCGCCCGCCGAAACCGGCGAGGCGCACGCGCGCGGCCGCCACCGCGGCCGGGTCACGATCGATCCCGAGGAGGTCGAGGTCGGGACGGGCTTCCAGCACGCCCCGGGCGTGACCGCCACCTCCGACGGTCGCGTCGATCACCACCCCGGCGGGTACCGGCATCAGCAGCTCGACGACCTCCCGGCTCATGACCGGGACGTGCTCGAAGGCCACCTCGCCCCCAACCCCTTGCGGGACTTCGGGTCGGACCGGGCCGACCACGAGCCCCCCAGCCGAACTGTGCCGTCCGGATGTCTCCCCGGATCGACTCGGTCAAAAGCGGGCGGAGTAGGGGCCTTCAACCGCGCCGGCCAGGGGGCTCGTGGTCGGTCCGGACCGGACCGCACCTGTCAATGTCTTCTCGCTCACTCGCTCGCCCCGGCTCCGGGGTTCGCCTTCGCTTCACCGTGTCGCTTGGATGGACTGCTTCTGGTCAGAACACGTCTTCCAGGCCTTCGGCGGCGGCGATGTCGGCCTGCCCCGCTTCGTCCTGGACCCTCCACCGCGCGGTGTCCCAGATCTCGATGCGGAAGTCGACGCCGACGACCATGACGTCGCGCTCCAGACCGGCGAACTCGCGCAGGTTCTGCGGGATTGCCACCCGACCCTGACGATCCGGGGCGACGGGCTTGGCCCCGGCGAAGAACGAACGGGCGGCCCGCCGTTCCCGCTCCCCCCGCTTCGCCTTCTCCCGCATCTGCTCGGCCAACGTCTCGAACTCCTCGTGCGGATACACGCTCAGGCAGCCGTCGAGCCCCCGTGCGATCACCGCTCCTCCGACGAGCTGGTCCCGGAACTCCGCGGGCAGGATCACCCGCCCTTTCGCGTCCAGGGAGTGCTGGAACTCCCCGAGGAACATCCGGACCCCTCGCTCCTGATCACCGGACCCACCGAGCCGGCGTTGTGCTCCCCCTTACACCACTACGCGCCACCCTACGCCACCACACACCACCCGTCAACACCCTTCACCCCCACCGGCCCCCACTACGGGCGCGGCGCGCCCCCGTATCGCCCAGCGGGGACACGCTCCGCCGTCGCCGGGCGCGCGCGAACGCCGCCCGGCGATGGAGCTGGCTCAACGTCGAGGCGACGTGGTCCGAACCGGTGAGCGCAGCGGGTTCAGCGCCGGGTCGGCGTCAGGCGGGTACCGCGTCGTCCTCGGGGAGGAAGGGCTCCCAGCTCGGGTCGATCGAGCCCGCGGTGGCGACGAGCCACAGCGCGGCGTGCGGCGCGACCGGCGGACGGCGCAGCGCCAGCCCCGTCTCCGACAGGAGCCGGTCCTCCTTGTGCGCGTTGCACGAACGGCACGAGGCGACCACGTTCTCCCACGTGTGCGTGCCGCCGCGGGACCGCGGCACGACGTGGTCGATGTTCTCCGCGGGGTGGTTGCAGTACTGGCATCGGTGTCCGTCGCGAGCAAAGACGGCCCGACGCGAAAGGGGGACCCGCGACCGGTACGGCACCCGCACGTAATGGACGAGCCGGATCACCGTGGGCACCGGGAGCGTCGTGCGCTCGGATCGGATCTCCGCGCCATTGCGCGAGACGATCTCGGCCTTCGACTTCAGCACGAGCACGACCGCCCGGCGTACCGACACGACGCACAGCGGCTCGAAGCTGGCGTTGAGCATGAGCGCTCTTCCCAAGCTTTCGAGACCTCCTTCGGTCGTGTAGCGGGCGAAGTCTAACCGCGGGGTCTTCGCAGCCGAGGCGCTCCCGGCGCGACCGATCGGCACCATTCCAGGTAGGTGACGAGGTCGCGCGGATTCATTCGATCCTTGCCCGGCGCGGGCCCGTACTGCGTCTCGATGCGGAAGCGGAGATATCCCGGGTCGGGCACGGGGACGTACGGCCGGTGACGCCACCACCCCGGGCCGGCGAGCCGCACCGACTGGACGACCGCGGTCGGCCACAGCGACGGCCGCCGGGCCACCGACCAAATCGCACGCACCCAGAATCCGGTCCCCGGCCGCACGCGGGGGACCGTACCGGACCGACCGGAGGGCGGGGCGCGTGGCGATCCCTCCCCGTCCACGCCCTTTGGCACGGCCGCGGCGCCGCGTACACTTTGAGACCCACGCCGGCGCAGCGACCGTCGCGCCGCAAAAGGATGTGACGCCGTGGCCCAGCCTGTCGCCGACCGGGGCGCCGCCGGCTTCGAGGAGCTGTTCCAGAGCCTGCTCGCGAACGTCGAGCGCGTGATCCAGGGCAAGACCGAGGAAGTCCGCCTCGCGCTGGCCTGCTTGTTCGCGGAGGGACACCTTCTCATCGAGGACGTGCCCGGCGTCGGCAAGACATCGCTTGCGAAGGCGATCGCCCGGTCGCTCGGCGGCACGTGGCAGCGCATCCAGTTCACGCCCGACCTCCTGCCCTCCGACGTCGTGGGCGTGTCGGTGTGGAACCGCGGGACGACCCAGTTCGAGTTCCGCCCCGGTGGGGTGTTCGCGCACGTGGTGCTGGCCGACGAGATCAACCGCGCATCGCCCAAGACCCAGTCGGCCCTCCTCGAGGCGATGGAGGAACGGCAGGTCACCGTCGACGGTCACACCTATTCGCTCCCCCGTCCGTTCATGGTCATCGCGACCCAGAACCCGATCGAGCTCGAGGGCACGTATCCGCTGCCCGAAGCGCAGCTCGACCGGTTCCTCATGCGCATCCGCATGGGGTATCCCGGGCGCGAGTCGGAGATCGCGATCCTCGAGTCGCACACGAGCCACGAGGCGGTCGAGGACCTCGACACCGTGGTGGACGCCGAAGACGTCGCGCTCGCAGCCGCGTCCGTGGCCACCGTCCACGTCGCGCCCGCGTTGCGCGGCTACGTGGTCGACCTCGCCGAGGCGACGCGCCATCACCGCGACCTCGTGCTCGGGGTGAGCCCGCGAGGCGCGCTCGCGCTGCAACGTGCCGCGCGTGCGTGGGCTGCGAGCGCGGGCCGCGACTACGTGCTCCCCGACGACCTCAAGTTGCTGGCGCCCCCGGTCTTGCAGCACCGGCTGCTGCTGTCACCCGAGGCACAGCTGCGCGGGCTCACACCGGCCGACGTGTTGCAGCACGTGCTCGCGTCGGTGCCGGTACCGGGCGCAACCGGCGCGCGCGGGTAGCACCGCCCGTGCTGACGCGCCGAGGGTGGTCGCTACTCGGAGCGTCCGTCGGGCTGCTCCTCGCCGGCCGCCTGCTGGGCACCGTCGAGCTCGCGGCTCTGGCGATCGCAGGCTTCGGGATCATCGTGTTCGGTGTCGCGTGGACGCGCCGGCAACCGGCCGTCGTTCGTATCGACCGCGTCGTACGGCCGCTGCGCATGCACGTCGACGACGACGGTCGTGTCGACCTCACGCTCACCAACACGGGCAACCGCACGACGACGGTCCTCGCGGTCACCGACACGTTCGAGGACGGCCGGCGCGCGGCGCGCTTCCTCGTCGCGCCGCTCCCGCCCGGTCAATCGGGTCGGGGCGCGTACCGCGTCCCGACGACACGACGCGGCCGGTTCACGCTCGGCCCGCTGACCGTTTCGCTCACGGACCCGTTCGGCTTCGTTCGGCGGGCGTGGCCCGCGGACGAAATGGGCGAAGTCGTCGTCGCACCGCGCGTGCACAACGTCGTTGCGCTGGGCGACGTGACGGGCTCACCGCTTCGGATCACCGCGCGCGGCCCGGCGCGGATCCAGCCATCGGACGCGGGTGAAGAGTTCCTGACGTTGCGCGAGTACGAAGTGGGCGACGATCTGCGCCGCGTCCACTGGCGCTCTACCGCGCACAGCGACGATCTCATGGTGCGCCAGGAAGAAGCGCAGCGCCGACCCGAAGTCACGCTCGTACTCGATACCCGCGGGGTCGCGCACGACGAACCGTCGTTCGAGTCCGCGGTGGAAGCCGTCGCTTCGATCGCGACCGCGATGGTGCGCATCGGGCGGAGGGTAGACGTGCTCACGACCTCGGGGTTGCGCCTCGCCACCGCGTCGCCGCGCGACCTCGTCCTGCTGATGGACCAGCTCGCGGTCATCGAGCCCGAGGGGTTCGACCGGCTGCCCGGTGTGATCGAGAGCTTCGGCAACCGACGGCCGACGGGCGCGCTGGTGGCGGTCACCGGCCGTATCGATCCCGCGACGGCGGACGCGTTCCGGCACGCGGCCTCGGGTTTCGGTGTCACCGTCCTCGTCGGCACCCGCGGCGGCTCGACCGGTCCTCTCGGACGAGCTCGCTCGCTCGTCGTCGTCGACGCGTCTTCACAACCATTCCCGACCGCTTGGAACCAGACGATCCTTCAATGGCATCTCGCCGCGACGCCCCGGCACTCGCTCTCGCGGTCCTGAGCGCAGCGGCCGCGCTGAGCTTCGGACGCGTCTTTCACGACGGTTCGTTCGCGCTGCCGCTCGTAGGGGCCGCGATCATCCCGCACGCGGTCGGGCTTCTCGCGCGGCGCCGGCGCTGGCCGCTCGCGGGCGCGATCGCCGCGTCGCTCGGGGCGCTCGCGTTGTACGTGTGCTGGTTCCTCGTACCGTCCACGACCGGTTACGGCATCCCCGGCGCCGCGACACTGCACGAGGTCGGTCACCGGTTCGCCGAGGGGTGGCGCGTCTACCGCACCGGGCACGCGCCGGTCGACGTCACGGGTGGACCGGTCCTGCTGTGCGCAGTCGCGGCGTGGACCGCGGCGCAGTTTGCCGACGTCCTGGCGTTCCGGCGCGACGCGACCGTCGGCGCGATCGTGCCCGGGCTCGTCCTGTTCATCCTCGCGGCGACGCTCGGCACGTCGAGCCTGCGTTCACCTGTGACGCTCGCGTTCGGCGCGGCCGCGGTCGTGTTCCTGCTCTTCCAACAGCAGGTGCTGCTCGAGCGGCGACGCGCGTGGTTCACGGGCCGCGCGCTCGGGTCGCGCGGGAGCCTGCTACGGCTCGGGTCGGCGATCGGTCTCGTCACCGTCGTCGTGGGGCTGGTGCTCGCGCCCATGCTGCCGGGCGCCGACGCGCGCGCGTGGTTCAACTACCGCAAGCTCGGCTCGGGGAGCGCGGGCGGGCCGGGCCGGTACGACACCATCAGCCCGCTCGTCGATATCAAGGACCGCCTCGACGGCCCGAACTCGCGGCTCGAGCTGTTCACGGTGAAGTCATCCCAGACGGCGTACTGGCGCCTCGCCGCGCTCGACACCTTCGACGGCGAAGTGTGGGGCATCAACAGCAAGATTCGCGACGTGCGCACACTGCTCCCACCGCGTCTGGCGTCGCCGGGAGCGTTCGTGCAGAGCTACGTGATCAAAGCACTCGATCAGCAATTCCTGCCCGCGGCATTCGACCCGAAGGCGATCGACCTCGACGCGGCCCGCATCGTGCCCGAGTCGGGGACCATCATCGCCGACAGCTCCAGCATCGTCGGGAAGCGGTACACGGTGTGGTCGGAACCCACCGCGCCGCCGTCGTCCGTCGACCGAACGGCCGACGCGCCGCCGCCGCCGTCGATCGTCGATCGCTACGGCGTGCTCCCGCGGAACTTCCCGCCCACGGTCGCGGGCACGGCACGCGCCGTCACCGAGGGCGCGACGACGGCACTCGGCAGAGCCGAGGCGCTCCGGCGGTTCTTCCTCGAGAACTTCACCTACCGCCTCGACGTGCCGCGCGGGCACAACGAGAACGCGATGGTGTCGTTCCTCAGCACGCGGGCGGGCTTCTGCGAACAATTCGCCGGCACCTACGCGGCGATGGCCCGGGTCGTGGGCCTGCCTTCCCGGGTCGCGGTCGGCTTCACGCAGGGAACGCTCGAGGCCGACGGCCTGTATCACGTCGCCGGAATCCACGCCCACGCGTGGCCCGAGGTCTACCTGAACGGCAAGTGGGTGCAGTTCGAGCCCACGCCGGCCGGCGCGCTTGCCGGCCAGCCGCAGATCGACAACAACGACAACGCCGTGCCTCCCACCACGCCGACCACGTCGGCGACGATCGCGCCCCCGCAGAGCAACCAGTCGCGCACCGGCGGAGCCAACGGTCTCGGCGACATCAAGACCACGCCCGGAGCGCGCGCGACGTCGTCCCACCGCTCCAACGCGGGCTGGCTGGCCGTCCTGGCGATCGCGGCGGCGGTGATCGCGGCCGCAGGCGCATACCCCGCCGTCGTCCTCGTCGCGAAGAGCCGGCGCCGTCGCCGCCGGCAGGGTGCCGCGGAGGCGCGGGTCGCGGTGGCGGGCGCCTGGGAGGAGGCGCTCGACCGGCTCGACGAGGCGGGCATCCGCCGCCAGCCCGCGATGACACCCCTCGAGCTCGCCGCGTACGCGCCGGCGCGGGGCATGCCACGGCCGGCCGAGGTTCCGTTTCGAACGCTCGCGACCACCTACACGGTGGTCACCTACTCGCCGGCCCTCCCCGACCGGGCGAGCGTCAACGAGGCGTGGAACGCGGTCGTGGCGATGGAGCAGGTGCTGGAGCGGGAGGCGGGGTGGCGGAGGCGCTGGACCCGGCGACTCGACCCGCGCAGCCTCCGCCGGGCGACGCCCGTGCGCTGAGCGCAGCGGAACTACTGGTCGTCGCGGCGCCAGCGGTCGCGGAATTTCTTGCCCGTGCTGCCGAACATGCCGCGCAGCGCGCCGGTGCGAAGCGAGCTCGTGAGGCTCTCGAGCCCGGCTTTGCCCAGCTTGCGCACATTGCGCTCGATGACGAGGAGGCAGCCGAGCATCACGAGGAAGCCCACGACACCGAGCACGAGCAGCTTGGTGAACGTGAACAGCAGGAGCGCGAGCCCGGCGAGGAAGCCGACGCCCGCCCATTTGATGACACGGGCCGAGTGTCGATACAGCGTGGTCTCTGAGACCTGCTGCACCAGCGCGGGATCGGTCTGACTGAGATTTGCTTCGATCTCTCGCAGGATGCGCTGCTCGTCTTCGGAGAGGGGCATCGGGGCCATTGTCGCGCAAGCCCTAGGGGGCCTCAACGCGAGCGGCTCGCTCCATCGGCAACGACGACGATCGGTGCACCCCCCGCGGCGGCGGAGCGATAGGCAGAATCCACCACCCGATGCGCCGCGAGCGCCACGTCCACGTCGGGATCGCCCCGCGCCGCGGCGCCGTCCCGGACCAGTGCGTCGAGGAACGCCTTCGCCGGTTGTGCGTACTGAGCGACGGGTCCGGTCAGCTCATCGGGCACACCGAGCTGACCGGCCCAGTCGGGAAGTGCACCCCGCAGCTGCTCCACGCCGTCGCCCGTCTCGACGTGCAGGGGCCCGAGATGGTCGTCCTCGCTCCACAGGAGCGCGTCCTCACAGAAGATCTCCAGCCGGCGGGTCGACGGCCGGCTGGTGACCTGGTGCCAGACGCTGACCAGGCTCGCGATCGCTCCGCTCTCGTACTCGAGGGTCACGTCGGCGACATCCTCGATCCCCGCGTGGCGGAATCGGCACGCCGTCCGAGCCGCGACCGTGACGGGTTCGCCGAACAACGCGGTCAGCACGTCGACGTCGTGGATCGAATGCTCGATGAGCGTGCCGCCCCCGGCCTTCGTCACGTCGGCCCGCCACGTCGAGCCGTACATGCCCTGAATCGGAAAATACTGGTCGTCGCGCAGGATCGCCGCGAGCGGAGCGCCATAGCTGCCCGAGCGCAGCAGGTCGCCCGCGGCGCGAAAGACCGGCGCGTACCGCAGCACGAGACCGACCTGATGCGGCACGCGCCGCAGGTCGGCCGCGACCGCCTCGCACTCGGCGAGCGACGGCGCGAGCGGCTTCTCGCAGAACACCGGGCGTCCGGCCGCGACCGCGCTGTGGACGGCTGCCCCGTGCGCGGCCGTCCAGGTGCACACCCAGACGACGTCGACTGCCGCCGCCAGCGCGTCGACCGTGGGCATCGCAACCGCGGCGTCGTGTGCCGCGGCCGCGGCCTCGGCCCGGGCCCGGTCGACGTCGTAGGTGGCGGTCACCGCGGCATCGATCAACCCGGCGCGGGACAACTGGCGCAGCGCGTACGAGTGCACCGTGCCGATGAAGCCGCAGCCCACGAGCCCGACGCGCATCACTGCTGTTCCTCCTCCGCGCCCGGGCCCCACGCGGTCCCCGACCGGCCGGTGCGCAAACCCCGCGGCCCGACGAGCGCAGCCGAACCGAGCGCGTCGTCACCGAAGCGCGACCGGACGCGGTCGACAGCGCGTTCGAGATCACCTCGAACGGCCGGGGATCGGGGGCCCGCCTCGTCGTCGAACGACAACTGCTGTTGCTCGTTGCCGGTCTGGGGCACCTCGAGCTGGTGCACCGACACACCGAGGAGGCGCAGACCTTCGCCCACGTCGAGATCGCGCAGCAATTCGTTCGCGGTACGGGACACCACGGAGGCGAGATCGGTAGGGCTCGGAAGTGTGCGCGACCGCGTCACCGTTCGGAAGTCTCCGTAGCGCGCCTTGAGCACGACGGTGCGCCCCACGCGATCCGCGGCACGCAGACGCGCCGCGACGCGATCACCCATGCGCAGCAACTCGCGCGCGAGAGTGCCGCGGTCGCGTATGTCATGAGGAAACGTCTCCTCGTGTCCGATCGACTTCGTCTCCTGGTTGGGCTCGACCCGTCGGTCGTCACGGTTCCAGGCCAGCGCGTACAGCTGGCTCCCCGCCGCGGGCCCGAGCGCGCGGACCAACGTCTCCTCCGGGGTCGCGGCGAGGTCGCCCACCGTGACGATTCCGAACCGCGCGAGGCGGGTGCGCGTCGCCGGGCCTACACCCCACAGCCGTTCGACCGGCAGTGGATGCAGCAGCGCGAGCTCGCGCCCCGGTTCGACCACGAGCATGCCGTCCGGTTTCGCGAGGTCGCTCGCGAGCTTGGCCACGAGCTTCGTCGTGGCGACGCCAACCGACGCGACGAGCCCCGTCTCGTCGCGCACCCGCTGCCTGATCGACGCTCCGATCGCAGGCGCATCACCCTGTGATCGCCGCGCGCCTCGCACGTCGAGGAACGCCTCGTCCAGAGCGAGCGGCTCCACGAGCGGCGTGACGTCACGCAGGATGCTCATGACCTGACGGCTCGCCGCGTTGTACGCGTCGAACCGCGGGCTCAGGAACACCCCGTCGGGGCACGCCCGCCGGGCCCGCGCCATCGGCATGGCGGAATGGACGCCGAACCGCCGGGCTTCATAGCTCGCTGCGGCCACGACACCGCGCGGGCCGAGACCACCGACGACGACCGGCCGCCCACGCAGCGCAGGGTCCGCGAGCTGCTCCACCGATGCATAGAACGCGTCGAGGTCGACGTGCAGGACGGCCAGCATCCCTGCATCGGACATCGCGGTCACACGCTGACGCGCTGCACTTCGAGTGCGCCGGGTGTCACACCGCGCACGTCGTAGCGATACCCGCGGTGCTGGGCAGGCCCCCACGGTGCGAGCAGCCATTCCGACAGCGGCTCACGCACCCATTGAATGCAGTCGTTCAGCAGTGCCGCGGCCTCGGACACAGGGAAGAACGCGGCGTCGACGACGATGCCGTCCGGATCGTCGACGTGGAGCTCGCCGTCGTACGTGAGGGCCCGGTGCACCTCGCAGCGCATCGACCAACCGAGGTCGGATGCGACCGCGCGCACTTCGTAGAGCGGGCCTTCCCATGCCGTGACGCGAAGACCAGTCTCCTCCTCGACTTCGCGCGTCAAACCTTCCACAAGCGTGACGTCGGTCGCGTCGATCACGCCGCCCGGGGTGCTCCAATCGAACCGACCGTTGCGACGCCGGTTCCGGACGAGCAGCACGCCCTGCGGCCCCTCGATCAGCCCGCCGGCGACGGTCCACTCGTGCATGCGCGCGCAGCCTACCCGGCGATCGCGGGGGCCCGGCGGGGCCCGGTCGCTACGCTCGAGAGTGTGCAGATGAAGCGCAGGCGTGCTCGGACGAGCGGAACGCCGGAGCCGATCGACCAGACAATATGGAGATGAAGCGCAGGCGTGCTCGGACGAGCGGGACGCCGGAGCGGAAGCGACCAGACAATACGGAGGATCCCCGGCCTGCAGGTCCGTCGCGTTCGTCGTTCTGGCTCGCGTACGTGAGCGTGCTCCTCGCCGGCGCGCTCGGGGGATTACTCGGTTACGGACTCGTCGACACCGGTTGTCACGGGTCGTGCGCGACGCCGAAGGCGACGGGCACGCTCGTCGGCGCGGCACTTGCGGCGTTCGGATGCGGCGTCGTGGCCGTGCTCGTGCTGCGCGCCATGGCCGAGTGGCGCCGACCGGGATGACGGAAGCCGCCACGACGGCCGGCGCACCCTGGCTGTCCACCGAGCGACTCGTTCTGCGCGGATGGCGCGACGCCGACCGCGACCGGTTCGCCGCGCTGAACGCGGATGTCGAGGTGATGGAGCACTTCGTCGCACCGCTGACACGCGAGGAGAGCGACGCCTTCGTGGACCGCATCGAGGCGGGCTTCGCGACACGCCCGTTCGGCCTGTGGGCGGTCGAGGTGAGAGACACCGGCGAGTTCGTCGGCTACATCGGCCTCGAGATCCCGAACTTCGAGGCGTTCTTCACACCCGCGGTCGAGGTTGGTTGGCGCCTGGCCCGCCCGGCGTGGGGCCACGGATACGCGACGGAGGGCGCGCAAGCCGTGCTGCGACACGGATTCGAGACTGTCGGGCTCGACGAGATCGTGTCGTTCACGTCGGTGCACAACGTGCGATCGCAGCGGGTGATGCAACGGCTCGGCATGGAGCGCGCCGGCGAGTTCGACCACCCGAACGTCCCTCCCGACCATCGGATCAATCGACACGTCGTGTACCGGCTTGCGCGTGCGACGTGGCGCGGGCGCGACGCCGGCTGAGCCTGCGGCGCTAACCGAACGTGAGCTTCCGGAAGCCCTCGGCATAACGCACACCGGCGGCCCGCCCCGCCTCCTCGGCGCGTTCGCGCAGGAATTGACGGAACCACTCCCCCGTCTCGACGAGCTGGCTCGCGTGACAGAACAGCGCGTCGATCTTGCGTTCGAGCGCGTCGCTGATGTCGATCCAGCAGTTCGGCTCGAGGGTGCCCGACAGATACACCTCGCGCACGTGATGCACCTCGAGGCCCTCGCCGAGGTGCTCCGGGAAGTAGTGAGGATTGCCGGCCGCGGGCGCGACCGCATCGAGCGTCGCCCAACCGGTGACGCGGTGGTCGCGGTGGTTGTAGTAGCCATCGCCGAAGAACACCGCGGTCGGGTCGGGGCAGAGCACCGCGTCGGGACGCAGCCGCCGCACGTAACGCACGATCTCCGACCGGAGGGCTTGGTCGTCGGGAAGGTCGCCGTCGCCGTAGTCGAGGTGGTAGTGACCGACGAAGCCGAGGAGCTTTGCGGCCGCGGCCGTCTCCTCGGCCCGCAGGCGCGTCAGCTCGTCGCGGTCGACGTCGGGATCCTGACTCCCCTTGTCACCGCGGGTCGTGATCAGCAGCGACACCTCGGCGCCCTCCGATGCCCAGCGCGCGAGGGTGCCGCCGGCGGAGATCTCCGGGTCGTCGGGATGCGCGTACACGGCGAGCACGCGCTGCGGGGTGCCGTCGGCCATGTCGGTACCGTAGCGGGCGTGCCCCGCCTCGCCCGCCGCCCCGTGGGCTGCCACGTGTTCGTGGCCGGTGGGTTGTCGCGCGCGCTCGCACGCGTGCGTGACCGTGGCGCCGACGCGCTCCAGATCTTTCCCTCGAATCCGCGAGGCTGGGCCGTGCCCGAGCCCGATCGCGACGATGAGGTGCTCTTCCGGTCGGAACTCGAAGCGCTGTCGATGCCGCTGTTCCTGCACGCGCCGTATCTCGTGAACATCGCGGCGCGCGACGACACTGTTCTCGAGCGCTCCCGCGCGAGCCTCGAGTTCGCGCTCGCTCGCGGTGCGCGCCTCGGCGCGGCCGGTCTCGTGGTGCACTCCGGCAGCGCGACGGGCGACGACCGGGACGCGGCGCTGGCACGGGCCGCCGGCTCGATCTTGCGCCTCCTCGATCGTGTCGACGGATGCGACTTCGTCGTCGAGCTGACCGCAGGCAGTGGTGATCTTCTGGCGCCCACGGTCGCCGACGTGGCCGAGCTGCTCGCGGCGTGCGGCTCACACCCCCGCGTGCGGGTCTGCGTCGACACGTGTCACCTCTTCGCCGCGGGCGTCGACATCACCCGGGCCGCAACCCGTCGCCGGTTGCGCGAAGAGCTGCGCGCGCTGGGCCCGGCGCGCGTCGCGGTCGTCCACGTGAACGACTCCCGCGACCCGCTGGGCTCGCGCCGCGACCGCCACGCACGCGTCGGCTACGGCACGATCGGGGTGGAGACCCTGCGGTCGGTCGTGCGGCTTCCGGAGCTTTCGGGCGCGCCGCTCATCCTCGAGACACCCGGCAACAGCATCGAGCAACGTCACGACGTCGCGCTGGTACGCGAGCTCGCGGCCTGACGCGTCACCAGTCGAGGCCGAGCACTCCCCGCATGGTGGCCTCGAACGCGGCGTCGTCCATCTGTGTGCGGGTCGAGATGATCACGTCGGCGTCGGCGCCGACCGGGACGCGCCGCGGCGTGTCGGGTGACTCGATGGCGTCCGCGATCGCGGCGGCGACAGGCTCCGGCCCGGGCTGCCCCGCGGGGTCGCGGCCGGGCAGCCGCTCGAACGCTTCCGCCCACTGCCGGTCGAGCTCGTCGTAGGGGGGATCCATCCCGAGCCGCAGCTCACGCTCGGAGAACCCGGTCGTGAACGCACCGGGCTCGATCGCGACAACCCGGATGCCGAAGTGCCCGGCCTCGTAGTGCAGCGCCTCGGTGACCGCTTCGAGCGCGAACTTCGACGCCGAGTACGCGCCGTTGAGCGGGGAGACGACGCGCCCGGCGAGCGACGTGACGTTGACGATCGTGCCGCCGCCGCGGGCACGCATGCCGGGCAGGACCGCCTGCATCATCCGCCACGCGCCGAACACGTTCGTCTCGAACAGCTGCCGCACTGCGGCGAGCGGCGTGGTTTCGACCGGGCCCACGAGACCGAAGCCGGCGTTGTTCACGAGCGCGTCGATCGCGCCGGCCCGCTCCACCGCAGCCCGCGCCGAGTCGTCGGAGTCGACGTCGAGTGGCAGCCGCTCCTCGACCTCGAGGTCGTCGAGCGTCTCCGGGCGTCGCGCGGTCGCGATCACGTCGTGGCCACGCTTGGTGAGCTCGACGGCCGTCGCCCGGCCGATCCCCGTGGAGCAGCCCGTGATCAACACCCGTGCCATGCGCGCGCTCCTCTCGTCAGCCTCCCGCGGCGATCTGCTTCAACGCTCCGAGGGTTCGTTCCAGGTCGGCGTCGTCGACGTCCTTGTGGGTCATGAAGCGTACGGTCTGCGAGTCGATCGTGCCCGCGAGCACGCCGTGCTCGCGAAGGCGCGCGATGAGGTCCGCGGGCAGCGCCGACACGCCACAGCAGACGACGTTGGTGCGCACGGCATCGGGATCGACCGAGCCCGGGAACAGATCCGCGAGCGCGCCGGCCAGACGCCGTGCGCGGGCGTGATCGTCGGCGAGCCGGTCCACCATCGTGTGCAGCGCGACGATGCCCGCCGCCGCGATCACGCCCGCCTGGCGCATGCCGCCACCGAGACGCTTCCGCTCCACCGCGGCCTCGCCGACCACGTCGGCAGGACCGCACAGCACCGAGCCCACCGGAGCGCCGAGCCCCTTCGACAGACAGAACATCACCGTGTCGACTTCGGCGACGAGCGACGCGACCGGCGTTTCGAGCGCCACGCTCGCGTTGAAGATGCGCGCGCCGTCACAGTGCAACGCCAGAGTTTCCGCGCGCACGAGGCGGGCGATCTCGGACACCTGGTCGCGGGTCCAGGCCCGCCCGTTCGCCGGCATGTGCGTGTTCTCGATGCAGACGAGCGAGATCGGCGGCAAGTGATGGGCGCGGTCCGCGAGCGCGCGGTCCACCGCCTCGGCGTGCAACAAGCCGTCACCGTCGTCGAGTGGGCGCATTTGCACCGCGGCGTTCCGCCCGGCCGCGCCGGCCTCGTACCGGTACACGTGCGCTCGTTGCGCGCACAGCACCTCTGTGCCGGGGCGCGCGAGCAGGCGCAGCGCGAGCTGGTTTGCCATCGTGCCCGACGGCACGTACAACCCGGCCGGCTTACCGGTCGCCTGCGCCGCGAGCTCCTGCAACTGGTTCACGGTCGGGTCCTCGCCGTAGCCGTCGTCGCCGACCTCGGCGCCGGCCATCGCCCGGCGCATCTCGGGTGTGGGCGTGGTGACGGTGTCGGAGCGGAGGTCGACGAGTCCCGACGGCGAGGGCACTCCGAGTTCCTACCCGGGCCCGCGCGTCGATGCCTGGCGGGTGATCGGCCGGATCAGACCCTCCTGCGTCACCGTCACCGCGAGCGCACCGTCGCGGCGGAAGATCGAGCCCTGCGCGAGACCGCGCGCGCCGGATGCCGACGGGCTCGTCTGGTGGTACAGCAACCACTCGTCGGCCCGGAAGGGGCGATGGAACCACATGGCATGGTCGAGGCTCGCCATCATGAACTGCTCCTCGCCGACGGCGCGCGGATGCGGGAGCAACACGGTGTCGAGCAGTGTCATGTCCGACGCGTACGCCACGATGCACGCGTGGAGCAGCCGGTCGTCCGGCAGCTCGCCGTTGGCCTTGATCCACACGTTCTGCACCGGCGGGCGCGGATTCGGATCCACCCAGGGCGGATCCTCGACGTTGCGGGAATCGATCGGCCGCTCCCGCACGAGCCACTGGGCGAAGTCGGGGCCGAAGCGCTGCGCGTGCGGCTCGATTCGCTCCTGGAACGTCGGCAGCGACTCCGGGTCGAGTACGTCCGGCATCGGGTCCTGATGCTCCGGCCCCGGCTCCTCGATTTGGAACGACGCGGAGAGATTGAAGATCGCGCGGCCGTGCTGGATCGCGACGACGCGTCGCGTCGTGAAGCTGCGACCGTCGCGGATGCGATCGACCTCGTAGATGATCGGCACGGTGGGATCACCCGGGCGCAGGAAGTAGGAGTGCAGCGAGTGCACGGGCCGGTCGGGATCGACCGTGCGGCCCGCGGCGACGAGCGCCTGCGCAGCCACCTGCCCGCCGAAGACGCGTTGGCGTTCCTCGTCGGGGCTGAGACCCCGGAACAGGTTGACCTCGAGCCGTTCGAGCTCGAGCAAGGAGATCAGATCGTCGAGTGCGGTGCCCATGTGAAGTCTCCGGCTCAGCCGAAGAACACGCTGGCGACGTCGAGCAATCGCGCGTCGACGGTCTTGAGCTCGTGCAGCGCGTCCTCGAGTGGGACTCTCAGGATCTCCGTTCCTCGCAGCGCAACCATCTTGCCGAAGTCGTTCTCGTGCGCGGCGTCGATCGCCTCGACACCGAAGCGGGTCGCAAGCACGCGGTCGAACGCGGTCGGCGTGCCTCCCCGCAAGACGTGGCCGAGAATCGTCACGCGCGTCTCGAACCCGGTTCGCTGCTCGATCTCCTCCTGGACGCGGTTGGAGATGCCACCGAGACGCACGTGTCCGAACGCGTCGACCTCGCCCGACTGCGTCTCCATCGATCCTTCTTTCGGGATCGCGCCCTCGGCCACGACGACGATCGAGAACCGCGCACCATGCTTGTGCCGGCGGCGGATGTGCTCGCACACCTCGGCGATGTCGAACGGAACTTCGGGAACGAGGATGACATCGGCGCCGCCGGCGAGACCGGCGTGGGTCGCGATCCACCCGGCGTGGCGCCCCATCACCTCGACCACCATCACGCGGTCGTGGCTCTCGGCGGTGGTGTGCAGCCGGTCGATCGCATCGGTGGCCACTTGCACGGCGGTGTCGAAGCCGAACGTGTAGTCGGTCGCCGAGAGATCGTTGTCGATGGTCTTCGGCACGCCGATCACGTTGACGCCGTGCCCTTCGAGTTGCAGCGCGACCCCGAGGGTGTCCTCACCCCCGATGACGATCAGGGCGCCGATGCGCTCGGATCGAAGCGTGTCGAGGGCCCGCTCGATGCCGTGCTCGACCTTGGCCGGGTTCGTGCGCGAGGTGCCGAGAATCGTGCCGCCCCGCGGCAACAGGCCCCGCGTGCTGCCCACGTCGAGCTCGACGGTCTCGTCCTCGAGCACGCCGCGCCACCCGTGGCGGAATCCGATGACGGAATGGCCGTACGTGCCCTCACCCTTGCGGACGATCGCCCGGATGACCGCGTTGAGCCCCGGACAGTCCCCGCCTCCTGTGAGCACCCCGACACGCATCGTCACCTCCGGCTGTCGACGGATCGGCGGCCACTCCATCCTGCCCGCTTCGCGGGCCACGCCGCGCACGCACCACCCGGCGTGTTCGGTGCCGCGGGCTTCGGCGCGCTCGCAACTAGCCTTCGCTCGTGCGTCGCAGCCGGGTTCAGCAGTCCATCGAGGCGGCGCTGGTTCCGCTCCTCGAGGCGGGCGAGCAGTCACGGGTGCGGGCGGCGGCGTGGATGGCCGACCGGCGGCCACGGGTCCCGTTGGTGTTCACAGGCCGGGCGCTGTACTACGTCGCCCTCACCGACCGGCGTCTGCTCGTGTTCGACACGCCTCGCCGGGGCCGGCCGCTCCTCGAGGCCGACCTCCTGCTCACCAAGCGTCTCGAGTCACTCTCCCTGCGCGGCGTGTCGGCGCGGCCGCCGCTTCTCCAGGTGCGGTTGGGTCTCGGCAAGGCGCGCGAGGTCGTGCTCGAGTTCCGCCCGCGCGACCACGGCGCGGGCCGGGCCATCGCCGAGGCAGTGTGGGGCGGCGAGCGGGCAACAGAATCGACGGGCGAATCGACGGGCGAATCGACCGGCGAATCGACGGGCGAATCGGTGCCCAGGGCGGCGGCCGGCCCGGCCTGACATGGCCGTCGTCGTCGCCATCGACGCCGGCACGACCGGCGTGCGTTCGTTCGCGGTCGACGAACGCGGCGTGCCGCGGGCCTGGGCGTACCGGGAGTTCCCCCAGCACTTTCCCCGCCCGGGCTGGGTCGAGCACGACCCGAACGACATCTGGGACGCGACGGTCGCGACACTCGCCGAGGTCGTCGCGCAGGTCGAGCGGCTCGGTGAGACGGTGGCCGCGCTCGGCGTCACGAACCAGCGCGAGACCGCGGTCGTGTGGAGCCGTCGCAGCGGCGCGCCCCTGCACGGCGCCGTCGTCTGGCAGGACCGCCGCACCGCGGCGCGTTGCGACGGGTTGCGCGCCGCCGGGCACGAACCGCTGATCCGGGCCCGCACCGGTCTCGTGCTCGATCCGTACTTCTCGGCGACGAAGCTCGCCTGGCTCCTCGAAGAGGGCGGAGTGGACGGCGGCCCCGACCTTGCATTCGGCACCGTCGACAGTTGGCTGCTGTGGCAGCTCACCGGCGGCGTCGACGGTGGCGTGCACGTGACCGACCCGTCCAATGCGTCACGCACGCTGCTCTACGACATCGACGCGCTCGCCTGGTCGGAAGAGCTCGCCGACCTGTTCGGGGTTCCGATGTCGTGTCTCCCGGACGTCCGCCCGAGCAGCGGCCGTCTCGGCATGACCGTTCCCTCGCGCGTCGCGGGCCTGCGGGTGCCGGTCTCGGGCATCGCAGGTGATCAGCAGGCGGCGCTGTTCGGCCAGGCCTGCTTCGCGCCCGGCATGGCGAAGAACACGTACGGCACCGGTTCGTTCGTGCTGATGAACCTGGGGCCGACCCATCCCGAACCGGTACCGGGCCTGCTGACCTCCGTCGGGTGGACGATCGGCGAAGCGACGACCTACGTGCTCGAAGGCTCGATCTTCGTCACCGGTGCTGCGATCCAATGGATGCGCGACGGCATCGGCATCATCGCCGACGCATCGGAGACAGGGCCGCTCGCCGCGAGCGTTCCCGACAGCGGCGGCGTGCTGTTCGTTCCCGCGTTCACCGGCCTGGGCTCGCCGTACTGGGACCCGTACGCGCGTGGCACGGTGCTCGGTCTCACGCGTGGCAGTGGGCGCGCACAGCTCGCACGCGCGGTGGTCGACAGCATGGCGTTCGAGACCCGCGACGTCGTCGACGCGATGCAGGCCGCGTGCGGCACGCAGCTCGCGGAGCTGCGCGTCGACGGTGGCGCGAGTGTGATGGACGTGCTGTGCCAGTTCCAGGCGGACTTGCTCGGCGTCGCCGTTCGGCGCAGCGCGGTGAAGGAGACCACTGCGCTGGGCGCCGCATACCTTGCGGGATTGGCCGAAGGCGTCTGGCCTTCGCCCGACGAGGCCGCCGCGAGCTGGGCCTCGGAAGCGACCTACGAACCGGCCCTTGCGCGCGACGAAGCCGACCGTCGGTACGCAACGTGGCAGCGCGCGGTCGAACGTGCCCGCGACTGGGCCGACCACACCGAGCCGCCGCCCACCGGGTGACGCGTGATTCCGAGCCGCTCAGCCGCCGCCGGCGGCCGCCGCCTGGACCACCGAAGAATCATCGACGGCTTGGAGCCTGGCGATCTTCGCCGTTTCGACGGGGACGTCCTCCGCCTTCTTGGTCGCGTACGTGTCCACGTACTGGTATCCGGACAGCTGCTGGATCTCGAACATCACTTCGTCGGTGATCGTCCGCAACACGAGGCTGTCGTCCTCACGACCCCTGTAGTGCTCCGGACGGATCGGGTCGCCGAAGCGGATCGTCACGCGTCGGAAGAACCGGGGCAGCTTCGCGTCCGTCGCCTGGATCTCGTCGGTGCCGATGAGCCCCACCGGCACGATCGGTGCCCCCGTGCGGATCGCGAGACGCGCGACGCCGGTGTGGCCGCGGTGCAGATAGCCGTCGCGGGTGCGCGTGCCTTCCGGGTAGATGCCGAACACCTGCCCCCGCTCCAACACGTCGGTCGCCGCGGCGAGCGCACCCGCGCTCGCGCTGCCGCCTTCGCGCCGGATCGGTATCTGCCCCACGCCGCGGAAGAACCACGCCGTCTTCTTGGAGTCGAAGTACTCGGCCTTGGCCACGAACGTGACCCGCCGAGGGATGACGAGCGGCAAGAACAGGGAATCCATGAACGAGCGGTGGTTCGCGGCAAGGATGACGGCACCGCTACCCGGTACGTGCTCCTTGCCCTCCACCCGCACCCGGTAGAGCAACCGGAGCAGTGGGGTGAGCACCGCCTTCAGGATCCAGTACGCCACACGCCCCCCGAGTCTTCGGTGCGAGGTGCGACAGCGTAGGCACGCCCGCCATCGAACGAAAGACCGGGCCCCGTCCGAGAGCGCCGTGCAACAATGTTGACCATTCGGTCAAGTGACTCGTAGCCTCGAGCGTTCGGGGCCAAACCGTTGCGGGCCGAGGCGGCGGAGCAACCATGCGGCGCAAACTCACACAGCGTGGACGTGACCGACGTCAGCAGCTGATGGACTGCGCGGCGGAGCTGTTCGCCGAGCGTGGGTACCACCCCACCGCGGTTGCCGACATCGTGGACCGCCTGGGCGTGGGCAAGGGCGTCTTCTACTGGTACTTCTCCAGCAAGGAAGAGCTGCTCGTCGAGATCCTGCGTTCGTCACACCACGACCTGCGTCGCCGCCAGCAGGTCGCCATCGGTGACGAGCCCGACCCCATCGTGCGCATCGAGCTCGGCATCCGCGCGTCGATGACGTGGTTCCGGGAACATCGCCACTTCTTCAACCTGTTCCAGTTCGCCGCCACCGAAGAGCGGTTCGCGGCGGTGCTGCGCAGCAACGAACAAGTGGCGATCGCCGACACCGTGCGACACATCAAGGACGCCATCGTCGAGGGCAGAATCGCGGACCAGGATCCCGAGGTGGTCGCGCAAGCAGTCGTGGGTGTCGTGGAACAGCTCACCCGCGCCTACTTCTTCGAACGCGACGAGCCCGACGAACGTGTCGCGAACGCGGCGGTCTCGTTCTGCCTGCGCGGCCTCACCGGCTAACCGCCGGCCGCACCGTCAGCCCAGCTTCGTGAGCGCCTTGCGCATGCCGCGAATCGCCTGACCGATCCGCTGCTCGTTCTCGACGAGCGCGAACCGCACGAAGCCCTCGCCGCCCGGACCGAAACCGACGCCCGGCGAGACGGCGACCTTGGCCTCCTGCACGAGCATCTTGGCGAACTCGAGGCTGCCCATCTCCTCGTACGGAGCCGGGATCGGCGCCCACACGAACATGGTGCCCTTCGGCTTCGGGATCTCCCATCCCGACCGCGCGAGACCGTCGATCAGCGCGTCGCGGCGGCTCGCGTAAATGCGGTTGACCTCCAGCGGATAGTCGGACGCCTCGTTCATCGCGATGATCGAAGCGATCTGGATCGGCTGGAACGTGCCGTAGTCGAGGTAGCTCTTCAGCTTCGCGAGCGCGCCCACCACTTCGGGGTTGCCGAGCAGGAACCCGACCCTCCAGCCCGCCATCGAGAAACCCTTGGTCAGGGTGTAGAGCTCGACTGCTACGTCGATCGCGCCCGGCACCTGCAGGATCGACGGCGGCTTGTACCCGTCGAAGCCCAGGTCTGCGTACGCGAAGTCGTGCACGAGCAGCACCTCGTGGTCGCGCGCGAAGTCGACCATGCGGGCCATGAACTCGAGATCGACACAGGTGGTCGTCGGGTTGTGCGGGAACGACAGCACGACGACCCGCGGGCGGGGCCACGACTCCTCCCACGCCTGCACGAGATGCTCGAAGAAATCGTGTTCGGGGCCCAGACGCACGTGCCGCACGTCCGCCCCCGCCAGGATCGGCCCCCAGATGTGGATCGGGTACGACGGGCTCGGCACGAAGGCGACGTCGCCGGGCGCGAGCAGCGTCCACATCAGATGCGAAAAGCCCTCTTTGGCGCCGATCGTCGTGCAGACCTCGGTCTCCGGGTCGAGTTGCACGTCGAACTGGCGCCGGTAGAGGTCCGTGATCGCCAGCCGCAGCTTCGGAAGGCCGCGTGTGGCCGAGTAGCGGTGGTTGCGGGGATTCCGGGCCGCCTCGCCGAGCTTCTCGACCGCCACCTCGGGCGACGGGACGTCGGGATTGCCGAAGCCGAGGTCGATCACGTCTGCGCCGGCGCGGCGGGCCTCGAGCTTCAGGGCATCGATGATGCCGAAGACGTAGGGCGGCAGCGCGTTGATCCGGCGGAACTCCATGAGGGACAAGGCTAGTGGCTGGTCTCTTTCAGCCGGGGTGCCCTTATTTCCAGGAGGGCAATGGACACGACGGCTTCCCCCGCCACGCACGGAGTTCTCCTGGCACCCCGCCCGCCGAGAAGCTGACACGGGACGACTTCGCGCCCTTCGCTCGGGCGGACTCGCTACGCCTCGCGTGCCGACCCGTGGTCGTGCCGAATGCGGC
>JAMXLJ010000110.1 GCA_024281095.1 Acidimicrobiia bacterium
CCCGCACCGCACGCCAATAGCTGCGACGATCCCACCGCGATAACTGTCACACCCCCGTCATACGATTCGCGTGTGATCGGGTTGGCGGAGGCTCGGCAGTTCGAAGCGGAGGCGCACGCGATCGTCGGTGCGCTCGAGCCCGACGCGATCCCGTTGCCGGATGTCGCGGCGATGTGCGACGCGTTTCTCGCGGTCGCGCGATGGATGAACGCGGCGGTGACATTGCTGACGCCCCGGGTGGATGCGTCGCGGGCGTGGGCACGGGCCGGGCATCGCAGCGCGGCTGAGTTCATCGCCAAGCGTGCCGGCACGTCGGTGGCCGCGGCGCGTGTGCAGCTCGAGACGGCCCGCAAAGTGGAGGCGCTGCCTGAGGTCGCCGACGCGCTCCGCAACGGAAGACTGTCCGGAGCGCAGGCCGCGTTGGTGACTGAGGGCGGGAGCGCGGATCCCGATGCGGTGCCTCGCCTGTTGGAGCAGGCGGAGCGCGGCTCGTTGAAGGAGTTGCGCGACGAGGTGCTGCGGGTCCGGGCCGCTGCGGATCCCGATCCGGAGACGACCCAGCGGCGCATTCATTCGCGCCGCGGGTACCGCAGCTGGCTCGACGCCGAAGGCGGCTGGCACGCGGGCCCTGCACGGGACCGCCCTCGCCGGTGCCCGCTTCGAGGGGCGGTGGAAGGCGCTGATCGACGAGGAGTTCACCAAGGCGCGCGCCGAGGGACGACACGAGCCGCGCGAGGCGTACGCGTTCGACGCGGTGATAGCCCTCGCCGAGCGAACCGCGGACCCGGAATCGAAGAAGCCGAACCTGCGATTCACCTCGATCGTGCGGGTCGAGCTGGACGCCCTGCGCCGCGGCACAGTGGAGGACGGCGACAGGTGCGACATCCCTGGCCTCGGGCCCATCTCCGCGATCGCTGCACGGGAGCTGCTCGGTGAGAGCATCCTCGAGCTGGTGATCACGAAGGGGGTCGACGTGTTGAACGTCACTCACCTCGGCCGTGGTCCGAATGCGGCCCAGAAGATCGCCCTGTTGTGGTCGTCACCGATGTGCAGTGTCGCGGGGTGTGCGCACGCGGCCCGCGAGGTCGACCACCGCGAGCCCTACGCGAAGAACCCCGAGACGCGCCTCGACAACCTCGACCCCTTGTGCAAGTACCACCACGACCTCAAGAGCTACGACGGCTGGGCCCTCGTCGACGGGGTCGGCAAACGCGAGATGGTCCCCCCACACGACCCCCGCCACCCCAAGAACCGACCAAAACCCGACACGAGCTAGGTGCCGCGGCGATCTCCCAATACGAGTGCGACGAGTAGGCACGCCTGCGCGGTGCTCATCACGCGCAGTGCCTCGCCCCACAAGCCCCAGACCGACGTGCCGTAACACAAGACGAGCGCGGCGAGACACAGCGCGCCGTCGCGCACGGGGAACCAGCGAACGCGTCGCGCCAGGTACCACGCTGCCCCGATCGTGGCGCAAGCGACCACCAGCACGAGGGTCGGCCCCGCGGGCGCGCTCGATCTGTCGTACATCCGGATGATGCCCACGAACGGCAGCGTGAGCGCGTCGCGCCGAGCGGGCGCGGGATCGGTGAAGGGGAAGAACCCGGTGCGGAAATGCAGCCACGTGCACCAGATCGCGTACGGCAACAAGGTCACGAGCCAGTCCCGCACCGCGACACGTCCGCGGCGGCGCACGTCGTGCCACGCCAGCGGCAGGAATGCGAGCACGGCGGCTTCGCGCGCCAACACGGTCAGCGCGGTGCCGACACGCGTCGCACGGGCGCGGCCGTCGAGGTGCAGCAGGTAGGTCGTCAGCACCATCCCGGTCACGACGGGATCGGAGACGAGGTGCGGCGTCCCGACCCACGCGAACGTGTACGGAACCGCGAGCACCACGAGGCCGAGCGCCGCGGGCCTGCCTCGACGACGCGCGAGCTCAGCTGCCGCCGCGACCGACAAGCCGAAGCCGGCTGCCACGACGATCGGCAGTGTCACCGTCGTCGCGGCCGCCTGTCCGGCGGCCAGCAACCACGCCAGCAGCGGTACCAGCACCCGTCCGAACCGGTACGCGGTCCCGTCGATGCCATGGCCGAACTGATGCAGGGTCGCCGCGTTGCCGAACGGGTCACGCGCGACGGCGGCAAAGGAAGCGCCGTCACTCTGCAGCATGTACAGCCGCCCGCTCCGGATCGCCGAGCACGCGAGCACCACGCCGGCGGCCAGCGTGGTGAGGAGCCCGAAGACCAGCGCGGTGCGCGAGAAGAACGGAGGGTGCGCTACTTCGCGTCGGCCCACGTCGGCCCGAAACCGACGTCGACCCGCAACGGCACCTTCAGCTCGCACACGTTCTCCATGACCCGCCGCACGAGGTCTTCCACGGCGTCACGCTCGTCGAGCGGCACCTCGAGCACCAGCTCGTCGTGGACGGTGAGCAGCATCCGGCTGCGGTGACCGCCGTCCTCCAGAGCTGTATCGAGCTCGATCATGGCGAGCTTGAAGATGTCGGCCGCCGACCCCTGTACGGGGGCGTTCTGGGCCATCCGCTCCCCCATCTGGCGGATGCGGAAGTTGTCGGACGCCAGCTCGCTGATCTGGCGCCGCCGGCCGAAGATCGTGGTCGTGTACCCCCGCCGCCGGGCCTCACGGACCGTCTCCTCCATGTACGTCTTCACCTTCGGGAACGAGGCGAAGTACGCATCGAGGATCTCACGGGCCTCGTCAGTGGGGATGTCGAGACGCTGCCCGAGGCCGTACGCCTCCATGCCGTACGCGAGCCCGTAGTTGACGACCTTCGCGAACCGGCGTTGGAACGCGTCGACATCGGCCTCGTCGACCCCGAACACCCGCGACGCGGTGGTGGTGTGCACGTCGGCGTCGCGCGCGAACGCGTCGATCAGGCCCGGGTCGTCGGCGAGGTGCGCGAGCACGCGCAGCTCGATCTGCGAGTAGTCGGCCGTGAGCAGGCCGCACCCGTCGTCAGCGATGAACGCCTTGCGCATCTCGCGACCGTCGGCCGTGCGCACGGGCACGTTCTGAAGGTTCGGGCTCTCGCTCGAGATCCGTCCGGTGGTCGTCGCGATCTGGTTGAAGGTCGCGTGGATGCGCCCGTCCGGCTGCACGAGCGGCGGCAGCGCGTCGGCGTAGGTGCTGCGCAACTTCTCCACCTCGCGGTAGCGCAGGAGGTCCTCGAGGATCGGGTGTGCGTTGACCGCGGCCATCTTCTGCAGCGAATCGGCGTCGGTGGACGCGCCCGTCTTCGTCTTCTTCACCGGCGTGAGGCCGAGTTGGTCGAACAGCACCCGCCGTAGTTGCGGAACCGAGTTGATGACGAACGGCTCGCCCGCGTGCGCGTGGATGCGCCGCTCGAGCTCGTCGCACTGCTTCGACAGATCGTCGCGGAGCTCGTTGAGAAAACGGAGATCGATGCGCACGCCCGCGTCCTCCATCCGGGCGAGCACGCGCACGAGCGGCCGCTCGAAGCGCTCGTAGAGATCGGTGAGCTCGCGCTGCGCAAGTGCTTCCTGCAGCGCGCCCGCAAGGCGCAGCACCGCAACCGCCCGTCGACCGGTTGCGTCGGTCTCGGCGCCCCCGTCCAGATCGAGCTGGCCCTCGGTCGCGTCGGGCGAGGTGATCTCGATGCCGAGATACCGCAGCGCGAGGTCCTCGAGGAGGTAGCGGCCCTCGCCGGGGTCGAGGAGGTACGCCATCACCGCGGTGTCGGACGCGAGCGAGCGCATGTCGACGGGCAGGCCGTGCATCAACTCCTTGGCCCGGTGCGCGACGAGCGGCGGCCCTTCCGGGCGCATCAGCGCGTCCAGCGCGTCGGCCACCTTGGGATCGCGCAGCAGCTCCGCATCGGCATACGTGACCCGGGGTGTGTCGTCCGCGAGGGCGAGGCCCAGCACCGCGGACCGGCCCGCGGCACCCGCCCATCGCGCTTCGAGGGCGTACGGCTGGTTCGCCGCCGCGAGGTCCCGCAGGCGGGTTGCAACGGCGCCGGCGTCGCGGAGCGTCTCGACGTCGACCTCGAGCACCTCGGCTTCGGGCGCGGCCGCGGTCTCGCCGATGGCCTCGAACAAGCGGGGCAGCAGCGTACGGAACTCGAGTTGGTTGAACAGGACGCGCACCCCTTCGGCGTCGAACGCGCCCTCCCGCAGATCCTCCGGCTCCACGCCGACGTCCACGTCGCAGACCAGACGCGACATAGCCCGGTTCTGGAACACGCGGTCGCGCCACTCCCCGAGGTTCGTGCGTTGGCGCGGTGGCAGTGAGTCGAGGTTCTCGTAGATGCCTTCGAGGTTCTCGTAGGTGGTGATCAGCTTGGCCGCGGTCTTCTCGCCGATCCCCGGCACGCCGGGAAGGTTGTCGCTCGTGTCGCCACGCAGCGCCGCGTAGTCGGGGTATTGCGCCGGGGTGACGCCGGTGCGCTCGAGGATGCCGGCCTCGTCGTAGAGCACGTAGTCGGACACGCCCCGGCGGTTGTAGAGCACTTTTACGTGCGGGTCGCGCACGAGTTGGTAGGTGTCGCGGTCGCCGGTGACGACGACCACGTCGATGCCCTCGGCTTCCGCATTGCGCGCGAGCGTGCCGATCACGTCGTCGGCCTCGACACCTTCCACCTCGACCACCGGGATCTGCAGCGCGTCGAGCACTTGACGGATCAGCGGCAACTGCGAGCGGAAGAGGTCCGGGGTCTCCTTGCGGTTCGCCTTGTAGTTCGCGTCGAGCTCGTTGCGGAACGTCGGTGCCGCGGTGTCGAACGACACCGCGATGTAGTCGGGCTTCTCGTCACCCAGGACCTTCACGAGCATCGACGTGAATCCGTACACCGCGTTCGTGACGGTGCCGGAGGTCGTCGCGAGGTCGGTTGGGAGCGCGTAGAAGGCGCGGTAGGCGATGGAGTGCCCGTCGAGGAGGAGCAGCTTGCTCACTCCTCGATGGTACCGAGGGCGCTCTCGGAGGGCTCCGGGCTACGGGTTGAGCTGGTCGTCGATGACGAGCTTGGCCACCTCGTGCACCTTGAGGCGCCGGTCCATCGCGTTGGTCTGCAGGAACCGCCACGCCTGCTGCTCGCTCAGACTGTGCTCGTCCATCAGCCGGCCCTTCGCCCGGTCGATCAGCTTGCGGGCCTCGAGCCGCTCGGCGAGGTCACCGAGCTCGCGCTCGAGCGACAGCATCTCCGAGTGCCGCCCGAGCGCGACCTCGATCGCGGGGATGAGGTCGCTCTTCTGGAACGGCTTGACGAGATACGCGAGAGCACCGGCGTCGCGGGCCTGCTCGACGAGGTCGCGTTGCGAGAACGCCGTGAGGATCAACACGGCCGCGAGCCGCTCGCCGGCGATGTGCCGGGCGGCCGAGAGGCCGTCCATCCCCGGCATCTTGATGTCGAGGATCGCGAGGTTCGGACGCAGCTTGCGGACAAGCTCGACGGCTTCGTCGCCGCGTCCGGTCTCGCCCACGACCTCGTAGCCCTCTTCCTCGAGAAGCTCCTTCAAGTCGAGACGGATGATCGCCTCGTCCTCGGCGACCACCACGCGTGTGGCGGTGGAGCGTTCGACGGCGCTGTCGGACATGGAAGTGGCTCCGGTCTCTGTCACTGCGCGGACAGCTCCGCCGACATGCGGTCGAGGAGCCGGTCCTGCTCGCGCACCAGCTCGGCGACGGTGCGCAGCAGTGCCTCGCGCTGACGGGCGAGGGCATCCGCGTGGCGGCGGGCGTCGCGGGCCTCGACGTCGCCGATGGGGGTTTCCGAGACGAGGGCCCGCAGGCGGGCCTCGTCGGCCTCCTCCTCGAGGAAGGCGAGCTGCTCCTCGGTGACGGCCAGCTCGGCCCGCACCTTCTTCACGCGCTCGGCGACGTCGACCAGGCGACGTTGGAGGATCGACGGATTCATAGGTCCGAGCAGTCTATTGGGAAGGCAACCCGTGTCAGCAGGGCGCCCCGAGGTCACGTCGGCCGACCCGGCGCTGACGGGCCGCCCCGTGCCGCCGGGTGGACGGTAACCTCGCCCGACCAGGCCCGGATGGCGGAATCGGCAGACGCGACCGACTCAAAATCGGTTGCCGCGAGGCGTGTGGGTTCGAGTCCCACTCCGGGCACCGCGTCGGTCGGGGCGAGCCGCGGCGACCGATGCCGCCGACATTTCGGTTTCGCGAACTCTTCGGGAACCAGCTCAAGTTCCGCCGAACACCGTCCGTACACTCCCGTCATGCGCCCTCGGGCCGTGGTGGTCGCGCTCGTCGCCTCCGTGATGTTCGCCGCGTGCGGCGTGTCATGCGGTGCAGGCCTGAACAGCGGCCCACCGGCGACGTGGACCGCGCCCGGCAGCAAGCCGCTCACCGACGCTGAGGCCGCGGCCCTCGTGGCGCATCGCGCCGAGGTCCGTCCCGAGAATGCCGCGGCCAATCGCTATATCCCGTCGGACGCGGAGTTACAGGCGTTCCATTCCGCTCGCGACAAGTACGGCCGCACGCCGGACCAGTTCAACCCGCTCGCGCGATACGTCACGGGTAGGCCCGGCCTCGCGAATCCCTCGACTGACGACCTCGTGCAGTGGGCCGCGCACAAGTGGGGAATCCCCGATGACCTCGTGCGCGCGCAGATGGCAACGGAGTCGTGGTGGCGGCAGTCGCAACTCGGCGATCGCACCACGGAGCCCGCGGCCTGGTACATGCAGTACCCGCCCCAGGCTCGCGTTCCCAACACGACGGACGCGTACGAGTCGATGGGCCTGATGCAGGTGCGCTGGCGCCCCGACGGGTGGGTCGGCAACGGCACCGAGCCGTTGCGCTGGAAGAGCACCGCGTTCAACCTGGACTTCTACGCCTCCATCATCCGCTTCTATTACGACGGGCTCTGCGCCTGGTGCGGAAGCGGGTACGGCGCGGGACAGCAGTCGGCGAGCATCGGCGCCTGGTACAACCCGGTGCCCTGGAACAACGGTGACGCGCAGGCGTACGTGACCCGTGTCTTCACGAACCTGAGCCGCCGCCCGTGGGATCGCGCCGGCTTTTGACGCGCGGGACGAAATTCGCTCTAGGCGCCGGTAGCCACCACTGTCAGGATGACGCGGGGCGGGGGTCGCTTCCCGAGGCGCGGTGATGCGTACCAACCCGGCGTCCGCTGTCGTGGCACACGAGGTGACCACGCCCTTTGGCGCCTTCGACGCGTGGTTCCTTGCGCAGCCCGACGAGCTCGCGCTGATGCGTCATGTGCTTCGCGAGTGGCTGGTGGACGAGTGTGGCCTGGAAGAACACCGCGTCGGCGACGTGCTGATCGCGGCGCACGAAGCGGGGCTCGAGCTCGCCGGCCGCCTCGAGCCGGCGGCACCCGAGCGTGACGGGTTCGCCGTCCACGGCGAATACGACGGCAGGGAAGTGACCGTCACGTTGGTTGCAACCGACGACGTCGCCACGCCGCCCCTCCAGGATCCCCGCCGCTGGACGACGCAGCTCGTGCTGGGCCTCGTCGACGAGGCAGAGGTCGAGGCACGCGACGACGCCGCGCAGGTGTCGTTGCGGCGCATCGTCTGACGCCCGGCGTGCGAGCTGTCGCTGTCGTGAGTTGGGCCGGATGACCTATGGGCAGGCGAGACCGATATTTCTAGAGTGCACCTTCGGATCGGTTCGACCGGTTCCATCACGCGTGCACCGAAAGGAGGAGCCATGGGCAAGGGCAAGGGCAAGGGCAAGTAGCACGGGTGCCGATGCATCCTCCCGAGGGCCGTCACCTGGTGACGGCCCTCGTACGTTCGCGACGATCAGTGGAGGAGCGACGTCAGCACGAGCACACCGACCGCGACGAACACGACCGGAACTGCGATCTGTCCCGCCCGTTCGACGAGGTCCACCACACGGGTCCGACCGGCGATCGTCGCTCCGAGCGCGCACCACAACGGGAGCAACACGAGGAACACCGCGACCGTGAGCAAGGCCCCGGCGAGGTCGAGTTGACGGAACAACGGCACGTACACGCTCACGTTGTCACCACCGCTCGCGACCGTGAGCGTCGCGACCGTCATGACCCCGGCGCCGGCGAGCATTGGCTGCGTTTCGGTCGATGCCCGGATGGCCAGGCGTACCAGCCCCCACATGCCGACGGCGAGCGGGACGACGCCGAAGAGCGCGAACCAGTGCGTCGACACACCGCTCAGCGCGGTCGCGATGGCCGCGCTGAGTGCGACGAGCGCCGCGAACCCGAGGAACGTGCCGGCCACTACCGCGTGTCGCGGGCCGGCGCGCGCGCCCCGTCGTACGGAGAACAACACCGCCAGCAGCACCAATCCGTCGAGGTTCGTGGCGACGAACGCGCCGATGGCCCTGGTCAGCACGACCGTGGTGCTCATGACCAGAACGTACGCCTCGGACGGTTCGAATCCGTCGCTCCACCGGTAAGCTCTTGCTGTCTCCCCGGATCCGCTGCGTAACTCAACTCCGGATCGGACAGTTCTCCCGATCGGATTGGTGTCGTCCGTGAGCCTCGCCGTCGTCGTTCCCGTCGTGCTCGCGTTGTGCGGGCTGGCCGTGCTCGTCATCGTCGTCGGGCCGTCGCGGCGCATCCGGGCGGAACGGCGTCTCGACCCCGACACCGAAGCCGCGCTCTTGCTCGGTGAGGATCCCGATCAGCTGTCGGACGAGGATTCGGTCGACACAGCCGACGCGGCCGACCCTTCGTTGCCCGACGGTCGCCGCGACCGCTGAGGCTCAGCCGAGTGCGAACAACAGTCGCCCTTCGCAACACCGTTCGTCGCCGACGAGCGCACGACCCCTTCCCCATCCGCCGCGCGCGCTGAGCCGTTCGAGCTCGACGAGAAGCACGAGCTCGTCGCCCGGGCGCACCAGCCGGCGGAACCGTACCGATTCGACGCCGCCGAACAGCGGCAGCTTCCCGGCGTACCGCTCGTCGGACAGCACCGCGATCGCGCCGGTCTGCGCGAGCGCTTCGAGCTGGAGCACACCGGGGAAGACCGGGTTGCCCGGGAAGTGACCGGCGAGGAACGGTTCCTGCCCCGTGACGCGGTATCGAGCCTCGATGCTGTGGCCGGGCTCGAGCCTGGCGACCCGGTCGACGAAGCGGAACGGCGGGCGGTGCGGGAGCAGCGCCACCGGATCGTTGGCGGCGGCCACAGAGTCGGGATCAGACGGAACCGGCGGCATGGCCGGTCAGTCTGGCCCAGCACCTCAAGGCGCCTCAGGATGGTTACGGCGGATTCATGCTGCCGACACGCGGGGATGTAACCCTCGGGTTCGCCGACCGGTCCAACCCCCAAGGACCCCCACCCTTCCCCCTTGATGGAGCGCGCCTGTGGCTCGTGCGGTCGTCTTCCCAGGTCAGGGCACCCAGGCCCCCGGCATGGCCGCGCCATGGCGTGACCACCCGGCGTGGGCCGTGGTCGAGCGGGCCGAGAAGGCGCTGGGCGAGCCCCTCGCCGACCTGATCGTCGACGCGCCGCCCGAGCGTCTGGCCCGCACCCGCGAGGCACAACTCGCGGTGCTGCTGACCTCGCTCGTCGCATGGGAGGCGGCGCACGACGTCGTCGACGCCCCGGTGGCGTTCGCCGGCCATTCGCTCGGTCAGGTGACGGCTCTGATCGCCGCCGGTGCGATCCCGCTGGAAGACGGCGTGCGCTTCGCGGCCCGACGAGCGGAGTTGACGCAGGCCGCGGCCGACCGGCATCCCGGACGTATGGCGGCGTTGCTCGGTGCGACACCCGAGCAGGCTGCCGAAGCCTGCCAAGCCGCGCCCGACGAATGTTGGGTCGCGAACGACAACGCGCCGGGACAGGTCGTGATCGCGGGAACGCCCGCCGGCGTCGAAGCCGGTGTAGCGCGCGCGAAGCAGCTCGGTGTACGGCGCGCCACTCCGTTGAACGTCGGCGGCGCGTTCCATACGCCGCTCATGCGCGACGCGTCCGACGAGCTCGCGCGCGAGCTGCGCGACGTCGAGCTTCGGGACACGACGGTGCCGGTGGTGTCGAACGATGACGCGTGTGCGTACACCGATGGTGCGGGGTGGCGTGCGCGGCTGGCCGCGCACGTGTCGGTCCCCGTGCGATGGCGCGAGGTTCAGCTGACGCTCGCCTCACTCCACGCCGAGCAACTCGTGGAAGTGGGACACGGCTCGATGCTCGCCGCCTTGGCGAAGCGAACCGTCCCCGACCTTGCCGTCGTGAACATTGCAGCCCCGACTGACCTCGACGCGAGCCACGACTCGCGGACGAGGTCCGAGGAGGACTAGATGGAGGCCGTGCTCGTCCAAGGCGAGCGACTGCTCGTTCCCGAGCGCATGATCGTCGCGCCTGCGGTCGGAGTGTTCCGGCCGCTCGAGCCGGAGATCTTCACGTGCGAGGGTGAGTTCGTCGACGAGGGCCAGGCCATCGGCGTGTTGCTCGGACCTGGTACCGAAGTGCTCGTGCGCAGCCCCTTCCGCGGGTTCCTGATGGGCATGCTGGCGGCGCCCGGTCAGCGATTGCGTGAGGGCCAACCGGTTGCGTGGCTGCGGGTCGCGTGATGCAGGCGACGATCGCAGGCATCGGTTGCGCACTCCCTTCGGGCCGTCTGACCAACGAGGAGCTGGAACGCCGGGTCGACACGTCGAGCGCATGGATCGTCGAACGCACGGGCATCCGGGAGCGCCGCATCGCCGGTGACGGTGAGACGACGGCCTCGCTCGGAGTCGCGGCCGCTGCGAACGCGATCAAGCACGCCGGTCTCACACCCGACGCGATCGACCTGATGGTGCTCGCGACCGCGACGCCGGAGCAGCCCATCCCCCACACCGGCGCCTTCGTCTCGGACCGGCTGGGTCTCCGCTGCGGTTCGTTCGACCTGGGCGCGGGGTGTGCCGGCTTCGTGTACGCGCTCGTCGTCGGCTCTTCGCTCCTGGTCGCAGGAGATCTCGACCATGTGCTCGTGGTCGGAGCCGAGACACTGAGCCGCATCACGGATCCCGAGGACCGCTCCACCTGTGTGCTGTTCGGTGACGGCGCCGCGGCCGTCGTGCTGTCGAAGACGCCTGACGAGACCGGCGGCCTGCTCGCCTGGGACCTGGGTTGCGACGGCTCGGCCGCGGACCTGCTCGAGGTGCCCGCGGGCGGGAGCCGGCTGCCGGCCAGCGCGACGACGGTCGCCGGCGGGCAGCACTATCTGAAGATGGCGGGCCAGGAGGTGTTCCGCCGGGCGGTGCGGATCATCGTCGAGTCCGCGACGACGACGCTCGAGAAGGCCGGCTGTTCTGCGGCCGACGTCGACTGGTTCGTGCCGCACCAGGCGAACCTGCGGATCATCGACACGGCGGCGAAGAAGCTCGGCGTTTCCCGGGAGCGGACGGTCGTGAACATCGATCGTTATGGCAACACGTCGGCCGCCTCGATCCCGCTCGCCCTGGCCGAAGCCGCCGAGGGCGGCCGCATCAAGGAAGGCGACCTCGTGCTCCTGTCGGGCTTTGGTGCCGGCATGACGTGGGCGAGTGCACTGCTGCGGTGGGGTGCGTTGTGAGCGACGCCGGACGCGTCGCGTTCGTCACGGGCGCCTCGCGGGGCATCGGGCGCTCGATCGCCGTCGCGCTCGCGGGTGCCGGGCATCGGGTCGCGTTCTGCTACGCGAGCGACGAGGCGGGCGCGAAAGAGACCCAAGCCGCGATCGAAGAGCTCGGTCGCGACGCGCTGGCGTTGAAGGCCGACGTCGCCGACACGGCCGCGGTCGATCGCGCGTTCGCGGAGATCGAGGCCGCGTGGGCTCCCGTCGAGATCCTCGTGAACAACGCCGGGGTCACGCGCGACGGGTTGATCGCGCGGATGAGCGACGAGCAATGGGACGTCGTGCTGCAGACGAACCTCGGCGGCGCGTTCCACACGATCCGGCGCGCCACGCGGGGAATGATGAAGGCACGCTACGGCCGGATCGTGAACATCTCGTCGGCGAGCGGCCAGCTCGGCGCGCCGGGACAGGCGAACTATGCCGCCGCGAAGGCCGGTCTCGTCGGCCTGACCCGATCGGTCGCGCGTGAGCTCGCCTCGCGGGGCATCACCTGCAACGTGGTGGCACCCGGGCCTATCGTGACGTCGATGACCGACGCCATGCCCGACGATTGGCGGGTGTGGGCCCAGGGTGCCGTGCCTCTCGGGCGGCTCGGTACCGCCGACGAGTGTGCCGCGGTGGTCGCCTTCCTGTGTTCGGAGGCGGCGGGGTATGTGACTGGAGCGCTCGTGCCCGTCGACGGCGGGCTTGCCATGGGGCATTGAGCGCAGGAAAACGTAGCGATCGAGAGGAGCAATGCGATGGAGCGTCCCGTGGTCCTCGACGCCATCCGTGAAGTGGCGGTCGAGGTGCTCGACGTCGAGCCCGATGCCGTCACGGAGCAAGCACGGTTCAAGGAGGATCTCGAGGCCGACAGCCTTGACCTCGTCGAGCTCGTGATGGGTCTCGAGGAACGATTCGACATCACCGTGCCGGAAGAGGATCTCGAGGGTGTCGCCACCGTGGGACAGGCGGTCGACCTCGTCCTCTCGAAAGCCGGCGCCTCGGCATGAGCACCACCGCGAGCTCGTCAGAGACGACCGACCACCGCGGGCGGCCGCGCGTCGTCGTCACCGGCATCGGGTTGAAGAGTCCGGCCGGCAACGACGTCGCGTCGTTCTGGTCGCGGCTGCTCACCGGCGAATCGGCCGCCGCACCGATCCGGAACATCGATGCAACGGAGCTGCCGGTTCGGTTCGCGTGCGAGGTTCCCGAGTTCGACACCGACCCCTACTACGGGTCGAAGGAAGCGCGGCGGCTCGACCGGGTGACGCACCTCGGGCTCGCGGCGGCGGTGGACGCGCTCGAGGACGCCGGCGACGTGCGCACCGATCCGGCGCGCTGTGCGGTGATCGCCGCGACCGGCGTTGGCGGTCTCGGCACGCTCGAGGAACAAGAGCAGGTGTACCACAGCAAGGGCGCCTCGCGGGTCAGCCCGTTCTTCGTGCCGATGATGATGGCGAACCGCACGGCGGGCGAGATCGCGATGCGGTTCGGCTGGACCGGTGTGAACCTCTGCATCTCGACCGCGTGCGCGGCGGGTGCGCACGCGATCGGCGAAGGCGCTCGTCTCCTCCGCGACGGGAGTGCCGACGTCGTGCTCGCCGGGGGCACCGAGGCCGCCATCACCCAGATCTGCATGGCCGCCTTCGCGCGCATGGGCGCCCTGAGCGCGCGCAACGAGGATCCCGCGCGTGCGTCACGTCCGTTCGACGCCGACCGCGACGGGTTCGTCATGGGCGAGGGCGCAGGCTTCGTCGTGCTCGAACGGCTCGATCGGGCCCGTGCGCGCGACGCCCATATCCAAGCCGAGATCCTCGGCTACGGACGCAACGACGACGCGCATCACGTCACCGCTCCCTCCCCCGGCGGTGCCGGCGCGGCGGCATGCATGCAGCTCGCGATCGACGACTCAGGTCTCAGCCCGTCGGCGATCGGCCATGTCAACGCGCACGGCACGTCGACGCCGCTCAACGATGCCGCGGAGGCCGAGGCGATCCGCAAGGTGTTCGGCGGTGACGACGCGCCACCGGTCACGTCGGTGAAGGGCGTGATCGGCCACACGATCGGCGCCGCGGGCGCCATCGAGGCCATCGCCGGTGTGCTGTCGGTGCGCGACGGCGTCGTGCCGCCCACCGCGAACCACGAACGTCGGGGCGAGGACATCGAGGTCGACGTCGTCGCCGGCGACCCTCGTACGATCGGCTCGTTGCCGGTGCTGTCGAACTCGTTCGGCTTCGGGGGCCACAACGCCAGCCTCATCATCGGCCCCGCGTGACGACGTGACCGCGTGGCTCGGGTCGCCCGAGCAGGGAGTCGTCATCGCAGGCCGTCGCAGCGACGTCGTCACCGCGGCGCTGCGTGAGGTTGACGGCCGCACGGTGGGGTGGTTCCGCATCGCGGGCGGGAAGCACCACGGCGCGATCGGTGAAGCGGGCGGTGACGCGGCCGCGGCGCTGGTGCGCACCGCCACCGAGCTCGGCGTCCCGGTCGTGGGCGTGCTCGACACGTCGGGCGCGGAGTTGGGTGAGGGTGTCGTCGGCCTGCACGCGTGGGGCAAGGTTGCGCGGGCCCTCGCCGACGCGTCCGGCGCGGTGCCGACCGTGCTCGCAGTCACGGGCGCGTGCGTCTCCGGGCCTGCCCTGCTCCTTGGGCTGGTCGACCAGGTCGTGATGACAAGCAACGCGTTCGCCTACGTCACCGGGCCCGATTCGGTTGTCGAGTTCACGGGCGTGCACGTGTCACGCACCGGTCTCGGTGGCGCATCCATGCACGATTCGCGCAGTGGCGTCGCGACGTTCGTCGTCGACGACGACAGCGACGTGGAAGACGCCGTCGCCCACCTCCTTTCGTACCTGCCCTCGAATCACCTCGAGGACCCGCCGGAGGTGGAATGCGACGACGACGTCGAGCGGCCGTGCCGGCGGGCGGCCGGCGTGGTCCCCGGACGGGCCAGCGCGTCCTACGACATGCGGGCGCTGATCGAGGACGTGGTCGACGACGGCTCGTTCCTCGAGCTGCGGCCGCGGCACGCACCCAACATCATCACGGCGCTGGCGTTTCTCGGTGGTCGCAGCATCGGCGTCGTCGCGAACCAGCCGCATCACCGCGCCGGAACGATTGACATCGACGCGTCGGTCAAGGCGGCACGCTTCGTGCAATGGTGCGACGCGTTCAACCTTCCGATCGTGACGTTCGTCGACACCCCCGGCTTCGAGCCGGGAAAGGATCTCGAGTGGCGCGGGATGATCCGCCACGGCGCGCAGCTGGTGCACGCGTACGCAGCCGCGACGGTGCCCCGCCTCTGTGTCGTCGTCCGCAAGGCCTACGGCGGCGCGTACATCGTGATGGACTCGAAGCGGCTCGGCAGCGACTGGTGCATCGCCTGGCCGGGTGCCGAGATCGCGGTGATGGGCGCCTCCGGCGCGGTGCAGATCCTGCACGGCCGCCGCCTGGCCGCCGTCGAAGATCCGGAGCAGCGCATGGCAGAGCAACTGCGCCTGGAGCAGGAGTACGACGACCGCTTCGCGAACCCGTATGTCGCGGCCGAACGGGGCTTCGTCGACGAGGTCGTCGAGCCGGCGGCCACGCGCGTCGCGCTCGCCGGGGCGCTGGCGCGGTTGCACACCAAGCGCGAGCTCGTCGCTACCCGCGCCCATTCCAACTCGCCTCTGTAGGCCCCGACCCAGACGACTCGAACCAGGAGAACACGCCGGCATGCTCCTCGACGGCAAGCGGATCCTCGTGACCGGTGTGCTCACCGACGCTTCACTGGCGTTCGCGGTGGCCAAGCTCGCCCAGGACGAAGGTGCCGAGGTCGTGTTGACCTCGTTCGGCCGTCAGATGAGCCTGACCCAGCGCAGCGCGCGGCGGCTTCCGAAGATGCCGGAGCTCGTCGAGCTCGACGTCACCAACGAGGACGACCTCGCGGGGCTTTCAGGTGCAGTGGGCGGCCGTCTCGACGGTGTGTTGCACGCGGTCGCGTTCGCGCCCGAGAGCTGTCTCGGCGGCGGGTTCGTCGACGCACCATGGGACGACGTCGCGGTCGCATTGCAGATCTCGGCCTACTCGCTCGCCGCGCTGACGCGCGCTTCGCTGCCACTCATGGACGGCGGCGGCTCGGTCGTCGGGCTCGACTTCGACGCGACGCAGGCCTGGCCCGTGTACGACTGGATGGGCGTGGCCAAGGCCGCACTCGAGTCGACGACCCGCTATCTCGCGCGCGATCTCGGGCCGCGCAACGTCCGCGTGAACCTCGTGTGCGCGGGGCCCGTGCGCACGATGGCCGCGAAGAGCATCCCGGGCTTCGACCAATTCGAGGACGTGTGGTCGAAGCGTGCGCCGCTCGGGTGGGACCTGCGCGACCCCACGCCTGTCGCGCGCGCGTGCGTCGCGCTCATGTCGGACTGGTTTCCCGCCACGACCGGCGAGATGGTGCACGTCGACGGCGGCTTCCACGCCGTCGGCGCCTGACCCATCCCAACTGAGGAAGACTTTTCGTGGGGTGTTCCGGGGTCAGCTCTCGAGGGCCTTCGTCACCTTGGCGACGGTGTCCTTCGGGCTGACCTTGTAGAACGCGGCCGCGATCTTGCCCTTGTCGTCGACGACGAACGCGGAACGGATGATGCCCATGAACTTCCGGCCGTAGAGCGACTTCTCGCCCCACACGCCCCACGCCTCCGCGGTCGCATGCTCCGCGTCGGACAGCAGCGGGAAGCCGAGGCCGTACTTCTCGTCGAACTTCAACTGCGCGCCGGGTTGGTCGGGGCTGATGCCGATGACGTCGGCGCCGAGCTTGCCGAGATCGGGCTCGGCGTCGCGCAACGCGCACGACTGTGCGGTGCAGCCGCTCGTGTTCGCCTTCGGGTAGAAGTACACGACGGTCTTGCGACCGCGACGGTCCTTCAACCGCACCTTCTTGCCGTGCTGGTCGACGAGCGCGAATTCGGGCGCCTTGTCGCCCGGTTTCAGCTGCGCCATCTCACTGCCTCCAGGGGTCGGATGAGGAAGCCGTAGCATGCCGCACGTGCACCGGCGCCTGCTGCTTCGCCTCGCCGCGCCGCCGGAGCAGGTGCACGAGGCCGCGCGCGGCGCGCTTCACCTCGAGACGCTCGAGACGAACGGCGCCGACGAAGGTGTCGTTTCCCTGACCGGGCGCCTTCCTCACGACACGACGGGAGGCGCCACCCTTCGCGTCGACGTGTCGGGGAGCGCCGGGGGCGGCTCCACGGTCGAGCTGTACGGGCGCAACGAGATGCGGGTCCCGTTCTTCCAGTGGTTCTTCGGGCCGGTGCTCAGGTTCGCGCTCGGGCGACTGGTGCGACACGCCGGCGAGACCCTGGCAGCCGTCGTCGCCGGCGCGGACCCGCCCCCGCCGCCGCGTTCGCCGACGTTTTTGCCCGCGGTCGAGTTCAGCGACGACCAGATGCGGTTGCTTGCCGCGGTGTGCGCGCTGGCCGCGCTGACGTCGTACGGCTCCGCGCTGTTCGCCCAGGTCGGCGGGCCGGTTCGGGCGTCGTTCCACGCGTCGAAGGCCGACCTCGGGCTCGCGCTGGCCATCACCCGCCCGGGCGCGCTCATCGCCCTCGTGCTCGGCGCGGCGGCCGACCGTCGGGGGCGGCGCCGCATCCTTGCCGTCTCGTTCGCCGGGCTCTGTCTCGCGAACGCGGTCGCGGCCGTGGCCCCGAACATCGAGCTGTTCACCGCCACTCAGCTGCTCACGCGCGCGTTCGTGAACGCGATGCTCGTGGTCGCCGGCATCGCCGCCGTCGAGGATGCGCCCGACGGCGCGCGCGCCTTTTCGGCCATGATGCTCGGCCTCGCCGCCGGCGCCGGGTTCGCGGTCTCCGTCGTGTTGCTGCCCCTCGCCGATCTGGCCGGCGACGCGTGGCGCATCCTCTTCGCGATCAGCGGGCTGTCGATCGTCCTGCTGCCCGTGGTGATGCGGGCAATGCCCGAGACCCGCCGCTTCCGCGAGCTGCACGCGGGCCGGCCCCGGCGCCGAATGGCCGAGCTCGTCGACCGCTCGTACGGGCCGCGCTTCGCGCTGCTCGCCGCGCTCGCGTTCCTCACGAGCATGTTCAGCGCGCCCTCCGCCTCGTTGACGAACACGTTCCTCCACGACGAACGTCACTTCTCGAACTCGGCCGTCGCGCTGTTTCGCACAGTGACCAACGGCATTCCCGGCGTCGTCGGGCTCGTGCTCGGCGGCCGCCTGGCGGAGAGCCGTGGGCGACGGCCGGTCACCGTCGTGGCCCTGTTCGTCGCGACCGTGATCCAAGTCATCTTCTTCCTGTCGTCGGGCGTCGCCCTCTGGATCACGTCGACCTTCGCCATCATCGGGACGGGCGCGTCGACGCTGACGCTCGGCACGCTCGACGCCGAGTTGTTCCCGACCGAGACGCGCGGCACGTCGAACTCACTGTTGCTCGTGTGCGGCGTCGCCGGCTCAGCGGCCGGACTGGGGCTTGCGGCGCTGCTCACCGACCCGCTCGGCGGCCTGGGCCGCGCGATCGCGGTGTGCGGCATCGCGCCGTTGCTCGCCGCGATCTTCCTCGCACCAAAGCTGCCGGAGACGGCGGGTCGGGGCCTCGACGACGTCAGCCCGTCGGAGGCCTGACCGAGCGGTCACTTCGGAGGGACCCGCGGCCCCGTGGAGACGACTCAGCTCGTGAAGAGGGCTTCGCACACGGGGCGATTCTGCGCGTCGACGACACGGACCGCGTTGGCCTCGCTCTTGCCCGGGGGTGCCGCGGCACCCATCGCGCCGTGGCCGTTGGCGACCGTGATCGTGCCCAACGCGTGCGCACCCATCGTGTCGTCGAGCATCACCTTGTAGGTGCCGGACGGCATCGTGTTGTAGTCGACCATCACGAGCACCCAGGGTCGCTTGCCTTGGAGGGCAAAGGCCTCACCGGTGCGCTTCCCGGTGCCGTCCACCATGGGCGCCGCCTTGAGGGAGGTACCACCAAGGCTCTCGAGCGCACGGACATATTCGGTGCTGATCCGGCTCTTGTGACCGCCAATGATGCCGAGGCCGGCGAGCGCACCCACGACCGACCCGGCGACGAGCAACCCGGCGACAGCCGCGGCCGCGGCCCAGCGCGAGAACATGACCGCGCGCCACCCCCGGTGCCGCTCTACGCCCATCGCGTGAAGCAGGCGCTTCTCGAAGCCCGCCGGAGGTTCCGCCTCGGGTGCGAGGAGTGCGAGCGCGTCGGCCGTTTCCGACAACTCGTTCACGTGGGCGCGACAGGCGGGGCATCGGTCGATGTGCAGCAGCACCTCGGCGCGGTCGGGACCACCGAGCACGCCGAGCGCGAGCTCAGGCGCGAACTCGCGCACCTCTGCGCAGCCGAGCACGCTCATCACCGTGCCGTCCTCATTCGGCCTGACCTTCCGAAACGAGCGCCGCCCGGAGGCGGATCATCGCGGTTCGGATACGGGTCTTCGCGGTGCCGAGCGGGATGCCCTCGGTTTCACCGACTTCCCGGGCCGTCTGGCCGTGGAAGGCGGCCAGGATGAGCGCGCGACGTTGCTCGGGCGGGAGATCGGTGAGCGCGGCCCGCAGACGGGCGACGTCGTCCTTCATGGTTGCCGCATCCTCGGGCGTCCGGCTCGTGGACGGCATCTGGAGGACGAGCAGCGACTCGGGATCGATCGCGACCGGCCGGCGCAGACGGAGGGCGTCGATCGAGAGGTTGCGGGTGATCGCGAGCAGCCAGGTCGTGACGGTGCCCCGCCGGGAGTCGTACGCGCCAGCGTGGCGCCACGCCCGCAGGAACGCCTCCTGCGCGATGTCCTCGGCGAGCGCGGCGTCGCCGGCGACGGCAAGCGCGAGCCCGTAGACCCGTCGCTGGAACCGCCGGACGAAGGCGGCCGCGGCTTCGGGATCGCCGGTTGCCAACCCCGCAAGGAGGGCGTCGTCCGACACAGACCACACGCTGTACCTACGTTTCCACGCCTCGTGCGGATTGCACCCGCCGTGCACCCGCAGCG
>JAMXLJ010000111.1 GCA_024281095.1 Acidimicrobiia bacterium
CGCCACGCGGCCGGCGTCAGCGCATAGTTGTCGACCGCGTCGGACGAGAGCGCGCGCCAGACCGCGGGATGCACGAGGTTTGCCAGCGCAGCGGCGGCAACCGGGACGGCGGCGCGCGCGTCACCGCGGACGGGTGTCAGTTCCTCACGGCTGTCGTGGTACGCCCCGCGGTGCAGCGCCGCGCTGGCGAGCTCCCGCATCACGGCGCGACGCGGCCGTCGACCTTGCGCGGCACCGCCCACCGCGAGCAGCAGTTGATGGGTCGCGACACCGCGCCTTCCCGGCGGCTGGGGTACCGGAACGTCATGGCGCGCCACGCGCAACATAGCGTCGACGAGATCGACACCGGCGCGCCACGCGTTGCCCGGCTCCACCAATCGGGGGTTGACGTCGATGTAGGCCGGACCTGTGTCGGTGAGGATCGCGTCGGCGGAGAGTGCACCGTGCCACGCGAGGTTCGCGCCGAGCGAGCGGAGGTGTTCGCGCGCGGCAGGAAGGTCGATGCTGCGCTTGTTGCTTGCGCCGCCTCGTGTGCCTTCCCGTTCACGGAGGTTGGCATGCGACGCGACGAGCTCACCGTTGTCGAAGACCGATTGCACCATCACGAGTGGCCCTGCGAGCGGTGCCTGCACAAGAAGGGGACCGTCGGCGAATGCCCCGGCGGCACTGCAGGCCGACGCCACCGACGCGAGCTGACGCGCGTTCGCGACGTACATCACACCGTTCGTCGCCGTGCCGATCGGCATCTTCACGAACGCCGGTAGCGCATCGTACGCGGCGAGATCGGCGCCACTTGCCACGACGTCGGTGGGCGGCGTCGGCAGATCGAGCCGCGTGAGCGTCGTATACGCGGCCACCTTGTCCTGCACCGCGAGGAGGGCCTCGAACGCCGGCACCGCGGTGACGACGCCGGCGTCGGCGAGCCGGTGTCGCGACCGTGAGAGCACGGCTACCTGTTCCTGGGTCGGGAACATGACGTCGAAATCGCCGGCCGCGTAGACCGCGAGGGCCGCATCGAGCCACCCGAACGGGTCGGCGCCGTATCGCGGTACTCGATGGAGGCGGCGAACGTGCACGGTGAACCGCGTCAGGGCGAGCGGGTCCGGGGTGAGCACCTCGACGGTGTGTCCTGCCGCGGCGAGCTGGGTCGCAACCTGCCGTGCGGTGAGGCCCGACCCGTCGGTCAGGAGGATGCGCACGGTGCATGGTCGCGCGTCCTCGAGCACTCACGAAGCACGGTTCGAGGAAACGCACTTGACCAATGCCGCGTTTGCACGTACCACGATTCTGTGCTGGGACGAGCGCTCGTCGGTGTGCTGGCCACGGTCTGCATGGCGGTTACGGCGTGCACCGGAGGCAGTGCGACACATCGGTCGAAGGGCACGACCACGAGTGGCGTCGCCTCGGGAAGCCAGCAGGTGTTCGTGTTCGGCAACGCAACCCTGGACGGCGTGCCGCTGCAAGCGCAGTTCCTCGGTGCGGTCGTTCGTCGCGATCGGCTGATCACGCCGTGCCAGTCCGACATTCCGCCGGTCAACGAAGGGAAGTACCAGATCGGTGTCCTCACGGAGAGCCAGGGGCTCGGTTGCGGCGCACCGGGAGCGGAAGTCGTGTTGTGGACCTTCGTGAACGGGACGAAGCTGTACAGCACGTCGGCGGTGGCCTGGCCACGGTTCGGACGGGTCGCCAACTTCGACGCCCGGTTCTCGACCGCGACCCCGAGCGGTGCCGCGCCTCCCGTTACCGAGTTATCCGGTGAAGCCTTCGACAATGCGCAACATCAGCTTCCTGTCGGCACCAGCGTCGAGGCGTTGGTCGGCACGACGCTGTGCGGCCGGGCATCGGTCCGGCAAGCCGGCGACACGTTCACCGGCTACGTCCTTGCAGTAGTCGGTCCCGACTCGGTCCCCGGCTGCACCCGCGGCGCGCCGATCACCTTCCGCGTCGACGGGCGTCGCGCCAGGGAGACGTATGTCAACCAACTCACGGCCGCAGCGAGCGGCAGTGGAGGGTCGTTTCCGCTGACGCAATCCTGATTCCCGGGCGGGGAAATCCGCGATGAATGCCGTGCCGCTTCGGGGTCTTTACGTGGAACGGATCCGGCCCACCAACGGGGGAGTTGCGACGCATGGGTATCGACGAGCCGGTTGCCGGCGGACGTTCGACCCGCCGCATCGCGAGCGACGGGCATGCGCGGCTGCACGACACGCTGAGGAAACACGTCGAGGAGGGCCGTCTACCGGGGCTGGTCGCGCTGATTGCGCTCGGTGACGACGTACACGTCCATACCGTCGGCACGCCGTCGCTCGACGATGACACCCCGTTGGGCCGGGACGCGATCTTTCGTATCGCCTCGTTGACCAAGCCCGTGACGGCGGTCGTCACGATGTCGCTCGTCGAGGAAGGTCGCCTCCGGCTCGACGAGCCGATCGACGATCTCGTGCCCGAGCTGAGTCGCCGGCGCGTCCTGCGGTCCATCGACGCGGAGCTCGACGACACCGTGCCGGCCAAGCGGCCGATCACGGTCGAAGACCTCCTGACTTCTCGGCTCGGTTTCGGATCCGTGATGGCCCCGCCCGGCAGCCATCCGATCCAGCGCGCTGAGGACCAGCTCGTGCTCCGAAGCATCGGGGGCCCACCGTGGCCGCCGGTGCCACACGACGTCGACGGCTGGATCGCCGCACTCGGGTCACTGCCGCTGATGTATCAGCCGGGTGAGCGCTGGCTCTACAACACGTCGTCCCAGGTGCTCGGCGTCGTCATCGCGCGCACGTGTGGCCGGGACCTGCCGTCGGTGTTCCGCCAGCGCGTGTTCGAGCCGCTCGGCATGCACGACACGGGCTTCACGGTTCCTCGCGATCAACAGAGCCGGCTCACGACCTTCTACGAACGCGACATCGAAACGGGTGCGTTGTCGGTCGTCGACGACCGCCGCGACAGTTGGTGGAGCGCACCGCCGTCGTTTCCGGACGCGAGTGGCTGGCTCGTGTCCACCATCGACGACTACTGGAGGTTCGTCTCGATGCTCCTCGCCGGTGGCGCCGGGAACGGCCGGCGGATCCTGTCGTCGGCGACGGTCGGGCGTATGACGACCGACCGCCTCACGCGCGCCCAGCACGATGCGGCCGGCATCTTCCTCGGCGAGCACGAGAGTTGGGGTCTCGGTATGGCGGTGCCGGCCGCGGGTTCACCCGACCA
>JAMXLJ010000112.1 GCA_024281095.1 Acidimicrobiia bacterium
TCGGGCGGCAGGTCGTACAGGTCGCGATCGACCGGAGTCGGGGGCTCGATACGGTTCGCGATGCCGTCGAGGCCCGCCATCAGCATCGCGGAAAACGCGAGATACGGGTTGCACGACGGGTCGGGGCAACGGAACTCGAGCCGCTTCGCCTTCGGGCTCTTCGAGTAGAGCGGGATGCGAACCGCAGCGGAACGGTTCCGCTGCGAGTACACCAGGTTCACCGGCGCCTCGTATCCGGGGACCAGACGCTTGTACGAGTTCGTCGTCGGGTTCGAGAACGCGAGGATCGACGGGGCGTGGCGCAAGAGGCCGCCGATGTACCAACGCGCGTTGTCGGACAGGCCGGCGTACCCCTTCTCGTCGAAGAAGGTCGGCTCGCCGCCCTTCCACAACGACTGGTGCACGTGCATACCGGAGCCGTTGTCCATGAAGATCGGCTTCGGCATGAAGGTCACCGAGTATCCGGCCTGACGAGCGACGTTCTTCACGACGTACTTGTAGAGCATCAGCTTGTCGGCCATCACCGACAGCGTGTCGAAGCGCATGTCGATCTCGGCCTGGCCCGCGGTGCCGACCTCGTGGTGCTGCACCTCGATTTCGACACCGACCTGCTCGAGGACCCGGACCATCTCCGAACGCAGGTCCTGGAAGTGGTCCATCGGTGGGACGGGGAAGTAGCCCTCCTTGTAGCGCGGCTTGTAGCCCAGGTTCGGCGAGCCGTTCAGCTCACGCTCACGCCCGGAGTTCCACACACCCTCGACCGAGTCGAGGAAGTAGTAGCCGGAGTACTGGTTTTGGTCGAAGCGGGCCGAGTCGAAGATGTAGAACTCGGCCTCCGGTCCGAAGTACGCGGTGTCCGCGATGCCCGTGCCGCGCAGGTAGTCCTCCGCCTTCTTCGCGATGTAGCGCGGGTCGCGCGTGTACGACTCCCCCGTCACCGGGTCGCGCACGAAGGCGTTGATGTTGAGCGTCGGGTGCTGGCGGAACGGGTCGACGACCGCGGTGTTCGGGTCGGGCATGAGCAACATGTCCGACTCCTGGATCTCCTGGAACCCACGGATCGACGAGCCGTCGAAACCGAGGCCGTCTTCGAACACGTCTTCCGTGAACTCGTGCGCCGGGATCGAGAAGTGCTGCATCAGACCCGGCAGGTCACAGAACCGCACGTCGATGACTGCGATCTTCTCGTCTTTCACCAGACGCACGACGTCACTCGGTGTGCGCTGCTCCACGTTCGGCTACCTCCGTCCACCACGTCTCAGGGCAGCGGGACAATAGGCCGAGTCCTCTGCTGCCGCAGGGGGACGAGCTGCGCCCCTGCCGAGCCAGGACGCTCCCAGCCAGCCATTTCGCAGCCGTTGCACGTACATGAACGCTCTGTTAAGGCACCTCACGACGGCGGTTCGGCTGCCCGACGGGCGAAGACGCGGTGCCAAACTGGCACACACGCTCGACCCGCGGCCCTGGCGAGGAGCACTCATGGAACGCCAGCTCGACTACGTCCTTCGCACCGTCGAGGAGCGCGGTGTGCGCTTCGTGCGGTTGTGGTTCGCCGACGTGCTCGGGAAGCTGAAGTCGTTCGCGATCACGCCGGCCGAGCTCGAGGTCGCGCTCGAGGAGGGGATGACGTTCGACGGCTCGGCGATCGAGGGCTACAGCCGCGTGCAAGAGGCCGACATGCTCGCGAGGCCGGACGCGTCGACCTTCGAGATCGTGCCGTGGCGGGGCGAGGACGCACCGGTCGCGCGGATGTTCTGCGACATCTGCACGCTGTCGGGCGAGCCGTTCGACGGCGATCCCCGTTACGTCCTGAAACGGAACCTCGACCGCGCACGCGAGAAGGGCTTCACCTTCTACGCCGGGCCGGAGATGGAGTTCTTCTACTTCCGTTCGTCGGACGAGCCGATCCCTCTCGACAAGGGGGGCTACTTCGACCTGACGCAGCTCGACATGGTGAGCGAGCTGCGAAAGCAGACGATCGTCACACTCGAGGCCATGGGCATCCCCGTGGAGTACAGCTTCCACGAGAACGCGCCCAGCCAGCACGAGATCGACCTCCGCTACACGGACGCGCTCACGATGGCCGACAACGTCATGACGTTCCGGCTCGTCGTGAAGGAGGTCGCGCAGGATCTCGGTGTCTACGCGAGCTTCATGCCGAAGCCCATCAGCGGCGCGTTCGGCTCCGGCATGCACACCCACCTGTCGCTCTTCGAGGGCGACGTGAACGCGTTCCACGATCCCGGCGACGAGTTCGGGTTGTCCAAGGTCGGCAAGTGCTTCATCGCAGGGCTCCTGCGCCACGCGCGTGAGATCACTCCCATCACGAACCAGTGGGTCAACTCGTACAAGCGGCTCGTCGTGGGCTACGAGGCGCCCGTCTACATCTGCTGGGCCCGCAACAACCGCTCGGCCCTCGTGCGCGTGCCCGTGCCGAAGAAGGGCAAGGAGAGCTCGACCCGGGTGGAGTTCCGCTCCCCGGACCCCGCCTGCAACCCGTACCTCGCGTTCTCGGTGATGCTGGCGGCCGGCCTCAAGGGAATCGAAGAGGGCTACGAGCTGCCGCCGGAGGCCACGAACAACATCTACGAGATGACGCCCGAAGAACGCGTCGCCGAAGGCATCGGTGCCCTCCCGCAGTCGCTGAAGGAGGCGATCGACGTCATGGAGTCGTCGGAGCTCGTGGCCGAGGCACTCGGAGAGCACGTCTTCGACTACGTCATTCGCAACAAGCGTGAAGAGTGGGAGGATTACAAGACCTACGTCACGCCGTACGAGATCGAAAAGTACCTCGGGGTCCTGTGATGGAGGCCAGCGATGGGTGATCTCCTGGTGGTGTTCCCCGATCCGCCCCCTGCGCTCCTCGCGCAGACGCTGGATCTCGGCGGCTACCGCTGGAAGGCCGTCGGCAACGCCGCCGTAGCCACCCAACACGAGCCCAGCGACGGCTGGCTCGGTGCGGTCGTGTGCGCGGAGACGGACCCCGACGACGCGTTCGCGGTGTGCCGGGTGCTACGCAAGCGCGACACGCCGCTCGAACCGATCCTGTTGCTCGTGTCGGGCGCGCAACTGTCGGAGCTCGAGCTGCGTGAAGACCTGTTCGACGACTTCTGTCTCTCGCCGTTCCATCCGCGCGAGCTCGAAGCACGCCTGCGGCATCTGTTCTGGCGCGCCGGCCGGGCACCGCGCGCGGAACTGGTCGAGTACGGCGACCTCGTGCTGAATCTCGAGACGTACCAGGCTGCACTCGACACCCGCCCGCTCGACCTCACGTACATGGAGTACGAGCTGCTGAAGTTCTTCGCGCTGCACTCCGGCAAGGTGTTCACCCGCGAGCAGCTGCTCTCACGTGTCTGGGGCTACGAGTACTACGGCGGCGCCCGCACGGTCGACGTGCACGTGCGGCGGCTCCGGGCGAAGCTCGGTGAGGAGCACGCGGCGCTGATTCAGACCGTGCGCTCGGTCGGGTACCGCTTCGGTCAGCCCCGCTGGTCACCGGGCGGCGCCGACGCCTGAACGCCCCGCCGTACGGGGCGACCGAGCCTGTGAGGGCGGCGTTCCGGGGCCCGTTCGGTGCGGGTAAGACTGTGATCCGTGGCAACGACGGCGACACTCCTGGGGGACCGCTATCAGCTCCAGGGCCTGATCGCGCGTGGCGGCATGGCCGACGTGTACCGGGCCACCGACACGCGCCTGCAGCGGCCGGTCGCGATCAAGCTGTTGCGCGACGCCACGGAGGCCTCGCGCTTCGAAAGGGAGATGCACACCCTCGCCACCCTGCGGCATCCCGGCATCGTGTCGCTGCTCGACGCGGGCAGCACGGCGGAGGGGACGCCGTTCCTGGTCCTCGAGCTCCGCCGTGAGCCGACGCTCGCGACGCGCCTCTCCCACGGGCCGATCGCGCCCGAACGTGTGCTCACCATTGCGCGCGGCCTCGCCGAGGCGCTCGCATATCTGCACGAGCGCGGCGTGGTGCACCGCGACGTCAAGCCCGGCAACGTGTTCGTCGACGAGCACGACACGACCCGCCTGACCGACTTCGGGATCGCGCGGGTTGCCGGCGCAGGCTCGTTGACGGCGACGGGGTTCACGATGGGCACCGCGCGCTACCTCGCTCCCGAGCAGGTCACGGGTGGCAACGTCACGCCGGCCGTCGACGTCTACGCGCTCGCGCTGGTGATGATCGAATGCCTCAGTGGTGAGCCGGCATTCTCCGGCACGCAGGCCGAGGTCGCGACCGCGCGGTTGGTGCGCGGACCGGACCTTCCACCGTCGACCCCGCCGGGCTGGCGTGCACTGCTCGGCGCGATGACGTCACGCGACCCGGAGCTGCGCCCGGCCGCGGCCCGCGTCGCCGTCGAGCTCGCCGCGCTCGACACGGGCACTGCGACCGACGCCGTGCCGACCGCGGTGCTGCCCGTGGGCCTCGCGGCGCCGGCGCGCCGCCCGCGGCGGCGCAACCTCATCGTGCTCGGCGCGCTCGCGGCCGCCACACTCGCGGGTGTGGTCGCGGCCGTGGCCGGCGGTGGCAGCTCGGGCGGCGGCTCGGCGAGCGTCACGACATCGACCACCGTTGCGAGCGTGGTGAGCACCGCACCGCCGATCGTGAACGACACGACGACGTCCACCCCGTCGGTGGTACTGAACCCGGACGCCAGTGTGCCGAAACCGAGCCCGAAACACCGCGGCGGGCACGGCGGCACTCGTGGCGACCACGGTGGTGGCGGCGGCGACTGACCGCGTCTCAGGCGGGTTGGCCCTCGGCCCGTTCGTCGGCGTCGTCCGCGAGCAGCCAGCCGAGCAACGCGCTCCACAACGCACCGACGAGGAAGAACCCCACGGGAAGCGCGAGCACCATCGCAACGACGATCAGCACGACTCCGGCCACGGCCGGATCCTACCGTGACCCATCGTCAGGAGCCGACGTAGGCCCAGACCTCGATCTCCACTGACGCGCCGGCCGGGAGCCCGGCCACCTGGACGGTGCTGCGGGCCGGGCGGTGATCACCGAACGCGGCGCCGTACACGGCGTTCACTGCGGCGAAGTCGGCCATGTCGGTGACGAACACCGTCGTCTTCGCGACGTCGGAGAGGCTCGCGCCGCAGTCGCTCAGGACGGCCTCGATGTTCTGCAACGCCTGGCGCGCCTGTGCCTCGACACCGTGGGCGAGGCGACCGCCGCGGTCGATGCCGACCTGACCCGCGAGCACCAGCCAGTTGCCGGCCCGCAGCGCCGGCGAGTACGGCCCGGCGACCGGTGGCGCGCTCGGCGTGGACTGAGGCTCGACCGCCATGCGATTCCTTTCGTCACCGTCGCAGTTGCTTCGCGACGCGCGTCGCTCGGGCCGGGAAGACCTCCGGCCGGGTGCCTTCTATCACGCTGACGGCGTTCCACGCCGCCGCAGCAACGGCTGCAAACACCGCGTCGGACGCGGCTCGGGGCGGCCCGGGATCGTCGAGGATGTTCACGTCGACGACGGGCATGTCGCGCGCGCGAAGGATGCCGAACGATCGAATCGTGAGGTCGTGCACCACGCCGCTCGCGTCGACCGCGACGCCTTCGGACAACACCCATCCGAGGGCCATGTGCGCAGCACCGATCGCGTACGAGCGCAGCGCGACCCAGTCGAGCACGTCGCCCGCGGCGACCGACACGATGACGCGCTCGATTCGCGGGGTGTCTGCTGCAGCGATCTGGAGGCGCGCGCCGGCGAGCGCATCGCCAGGAGCACGCACGATGCTGTCGAGCATGACGCCGGCGGCGCGGTCGCTGTCGACGAGCAGCCACGGGTCGGCCCCGGCCTCCGCGAGCGCACCGGCAAGCAACACGGCCCGCTCGGCCAACCCCGCGGCACGCAGGTTCGGGGCGACAGGTGGGCCGGCAACCGCCACCTCGCCCCAGTTCGCGTCGTAAGGAAACCGGCACGGTGAAGGCGGGGTCGCGGTCGAGTACGCCTCCAGGCCGCCCTTCGCGACGACACCCTCGATGTATGCCTTGCCTTGGGAGAACCGCGCCCGTGCCGCGATCGGCGGCCGTTTCGGACCCAGCCTGACGGTGTCCTCGCGTGAGAGCAGCACGCGGACCGTCCGACCCAGTCGTTGTGCGAGCTCACGCGCCGCAGCAGGCGCGACCGACGAACGTTTGCCGCCGAACGCACCACCGTTCGCGAGCGGCGTCGCGGGTTCACGGCCGGGCTCGCACCACGACGCGTCGGGCTCGAGGTAGGCGGGTTCGACCCAACTCGTCGCGAGGCGCACGCCGCCCGGCCATGCCGCGGGCAGCGGTAACGGCGGCTCGTCCGCCACGGTCGTACGCCGCCCCTGGACCTTGCCCGCGCGTGTTCGCGCCTCGTGCAGCGTCTCGGCGACGACCCATTGCATGCCCGCGGCGTCGACCGCGCCGGCGGTCGACCCCGGGGGGAGCGGCACCGCGACGAGCGCGTCGCGCGGCGCGGTGTCGTCAGCGAAACCGGCCCGTCCGAGTGGGACCTCGGCGCCGACGCGTTGGCTCGCGCCGCCTTCCAGCGTCGATCGGCGCCTTGCCGCGTCAAGCGCCCGACCACCAGTCGGCGAGGGCAACGTACCGGCCGCGACCGAGACTGCTTCATGGACCGTCTGCCAGCCGGTGCAGCGGCAGAGATGCGCGCCAAGCGCGCGGTCGACGGCGGAGCGTTCGGTGGTCGCCTTGTCGACGAGTGTTGCGCAGCGCACGACGATGCCCGGCGTGCAGAACCCGCATTGCGACCCGCCGGTCGCGACCAGCGCCTCCACCAGCCGATCACGCGTCGTCGGGTCGAGCCCGTCGACCGTTGTGACACTCCGGCCACTGACGCGGCTCGCCGGCGTGACACACGCGACACGGGGCTGCCCGTCGACCAGCACGGTGCAGCACCCGCACTGGCCCTGCGGCGCGCATCCGTCCTTCACCGACATGACGCCGAGGCGCTCGCGCAGCACCACGAGCAGCGACTCGCCGGCCTCCACGTCGACGTCGACCGCGCCGCCGTCGCACACGAACGTGATCCGGTCGGCCATGCGGGTCAGGGTAGGACGAGCGATGCCGGCCCACGACGCGAAGCGGCCCCGCCGAAGCGGGGCCGGTGGGACTCCGCGTGGTCGTGCGTTACGAGAACGACTGCCCGCACCCGCAGCTGCGCTGCGCGTTGGGATTGTTGATCGCGAAGCCGGCGCCCTGCAGGCCGTCGCGATAGTCGAGCGAGCCGCCCTTGAGGTGCGGCGCGCTCGCGGGATCGATGGCGACCCGGACGCCGCCCCACTCCGACACCGTGTCGTCGGGGGTCACGTCGGCGTCGAAGAACATCTCGTAGGTGAATCCGGAGCAGCCACCGGGACGGACCGCAACCCGCAGCACGAGCTGCTCGGCGTCGTCTTCGGCCGCCATGAGGTCCTTGACCTTGGCCGCGGCGGCGTCGGTGAGCGAGAAGAGCGCTCCGGCGTCGGTGACGGTGAACATCGAAATACCTCCAGACGAGGTCACTCGGCGGCGTCAGGATACCCGGCCGACACCACGACATGGCACGGCTCGTGGTCGTACAACGCCGCGAACTCCTCAACCCTTCCCCCGCCGACCTGGTCGACAACCCCCTCGCACAACCCGCGGTGCAGGTTGCACACGAGCTCGGGGTACGCCTCCGCGAGCTCGCGGAACGGGCAGTGGAGGAAATCGATCCGCGTGGCGGTGTCGGACTCCTGGTCGGTGGCCGGCTCGAAGCCCAGTTGCGTGAGCTCGGACTGCAGGGCGCGGAGACAACTGCGCGAACGCGTTCGCTTGCCGGCCTCGACACCCCAGGCGAACCCGGTGTCGGCCGCGTCGTCCGGCACGGCGCCCACACGCTCGGCCAGCGCGGCGAGGAGGCCGGCGAGCAGGACGTGTGCCGGGGGGTCGAGACCCAGCCCGGGCGCGCCCGGCGCCAGCGAGTAGCGGTGCTGCGGCCGGCCGACGGTGCCGCGGTGCACGGCCTCGACGTCGACGAGGCCCGCTTCACGCAGGCGCTCGAGGTGCAGCCGGACCGTGTTGGCATGAAGCCCGAGCCGATCGGCGAGGTCTTGCGCGCAGAGCGGGACGGTGGCGGACGCCAGCTCGCGGTACATCGCATACCGCGTCTCGTCGCCGAGCGCCTTCAAAACCTCCAGGTCCACGGGTTGACCGTACCCGCTGCTGGGGCATATTTTCAAGAGCTAGGCTGTGTTTATTCGACGGAGCACGCTCGGTACCCCGAGCTCTCCCGAGCTCCTCCCGATGAACGGCTCTGCTCATGGACGCCACCGAGCACATCGACCCCAACGACCCGGAAGCACCGGTGCACCGCACGGCGGGCGCCCCGCCGTCGGCTGCGGCGGTGCGCGAGGTGCTCCGCGGGGTGATCGACCCGGAGCTGCGGGCCAGCGTCGTCGAGCTCGACATGATCCGCGGCATCGAGGTCGGTGCCGATGGCGCCGTCGCGGTCGGGGTCGCGCTCACGACCCTCGGCTGTCCGCTGCGGGCTCAGATCAAGGCCGAAGTCGAATCGAAGGTCGGCGGCATGCCCGGCGTCACCGACGTGGCGGTCACCTACAGCGAGATGACCCAGGAGCAGAAGTCGGCCGCGATGCAACGCGCACGTTGGAACGCACGCGCCGGCGCACCCGACACCGAAGTCCCCGCGACGACGCGCGTGCTCGCCGTCGCGAGCGGCAAGGGCGGGGTCGGCAAGTCGTCAGTGACCGTGAACCTCGCAGCGGCACTCGCGTCACAGGGCCGCACCGTGGGTGTGCTCGACGCGGACATCTGGGGCTTCAGCGTGCCGCGCATGCTCGGCGTCGAAGGTCGCCTGGCCGGCAGCGACGGCAAGATCCATCCGACCGAGCGGACGGTCGCGAATCTCTCGGACCCGGGCGGCGCCGACGGGCGATTGAAGGTCGTCTCGATGGGCCTGCTCGTCGACGACGAGAGCACCGCGCTGATGTGGCGCGGCCTGATCCTCGCCAAGGCGGTCGAGGAGTTCCTCGTGAAGGTCCGCTGGGGCGAGATGGACTACCTCCTGATCGACATGCCTCCCGGCACTGGTGACATCCAGATGGCGTTGGCCCGCCTGCTCCCGCAGGCCGAGATGCTCGTGGTCACCACACCCGCGCGCGCGGCACAGAAGGTCGCGGTACGCGTCGCCGACATGGCGCGGCGCTCGTACATGAAGGTGTGCGGCGTGGTCGAGAACATGAGTGCCTTCGTCACACCCGAAGGCGAGTCGTTCGCCGTGTTCGGCAGCGGCGGCGGGGCCGCGCTCGCGCAGGAGATCGACGCGCCGTTGCTCGGCGAGATCCCGCTGGAACCGGCGGTGTCCGCGGCCGGCGACGACGGCCGTCCGGTCGTGCTCGATCGGGTCGACGGCGCGGCGGCCCTCGCGTTTCGCGCGCTCGCCGAACGGATCACCGCCGACGTGCTGCCTCCGATCGAGATGGCCGGGTGCACCGCCCGAATCTTCGAGACCGCGGCCGCGAACCTCGCCGCCAAGCGCACCGGCTGACATCGCTGCCGAGCGTCCCGACTGATCGTGGGGATGGCCGCGTCAGGCGAGCTTCCAGATCGAGCGAGTGTCGCGGCCCGACGCCTTGCTCTCGGAGCGCAGCTTCAACAGGTGCGCGTACACCTGGTTGCCCGCCATGTCGTGCAACTCCGGCACGACGTCGGGATACAGCTTCTCGACGATGTCGCGGATGCGCGCGGGACCGGCGCCGAGCACGTCGAGGATCTGACGTTCGCGCGCCCGCCGGTGCTTGATGTAGTCGTCGAGATACGGGCGGGGCTCGTCGATCACATCGCCATGGCCCGGGCAGATGCGGCTGATGCGCATCTTGCGCAGACGCTCGAGCGTCGCGAGGTACTGCTTCATGTCGCCGCCACGGGCCGGGTTCACGACGCTCGTCGTGCCGTTCAACACGGTGTCACCGGTGAAGACCACGCGCTCCTCTTCGAGCAGCAGGCAGATGTGGTCGGGCGAGTGACCGGGAGTGTGCAGAACCTCGAGGCCCCATTCCGTGCCTTCCAGCACGTCGCCCTCGCCGATCGTGCGATCCACCTTGACGATCGGCTCGTCTTCCTTCGCTCCGGGCTGGACCTTGTTGCTGAACGCCACCACTTCCGCACCGGTCGCCTCGACCAGGCGTGTCGTCGCCGGAATGTGGTCGGGATGACTGTGTGTGAGCACGACCCAACGCACACGCTCGCGCATCGACGCACCGACGATCGCGTCGACGTGGCCGCGCTCGTCGGGCCCGGGATCGATCACTGCGACCTCGTCGATGCCGACGAGGTACGTGTTGGTGCCCGAGCCAGTCATCGGACCCGGATTGGGCGCGACGATCCGTCGAACGAGCGGCGAGAGTGCACTCGGCACGCCGGGGGTCAGGTCGGGCATCAGGCCGTGCCTTCTCGAGGCGTCGACGTCACCACGTCGGCGATCCGCCGGGAGTCGACGGCACCGTCGTTGGGCTCGACCGTGTCGTCGTAACCCTCGTCGCCGGGGAGGAGCAGCCGTGTACCGCTGCCGTCGCGAACGACTCGGGGCGGGACGATTTCGACATCGGAGGCGGTGCGCACGTACTCGACGAGCTCGGCCGCGGTCTCGAAGCGTGTAAGGGCCTCGAGGTTCTTGAACGTCGGGAAGATGAGCTCGACCTCGCCACGACGCGAACGTTCGATGGCATCGGACGGGCGGACCCACGCGGACTCGATCGTCTCCACGTCGTCGTGGAGGTAGGCGTGTCCCTCGGGTGCCGGCGCGACGAAGAACCATGTGTCGTAGCGGCGCGGCATGCCGACCGGCGTGATCCAGTGCGAGAAGACGTGCAGCGACGTGACGTCGAGCAGGAGGTCCTCGTCGGCGAGGAAGTCGACGAAGCGCAGCCGGCGACGGTTCAACGCCTCGCGCGCGCGTTCGAACGAACCGGCGATCTCGGGGTCGTCCAGGTCGAGCGGCCCACTCGGGGCACGCCGGTGGGCGAGGAGCACGCCGGCCTCCTCGAAGGTCTCGCGGATCGCGGCCACCCAGAACCCGAGGCCGCCCGACGCCCGCTCGAGCAGCCGGCTGGCGTCCGCGTCGGACCGGCCCGGCGCCCGGGCCTCGATCTCGGCCAGGCGGTCGTCGGCATCGACGGCCCCGCCCGGGAACACGTGGGCGCCCCCCACGAAGTCGGCGTCGAGGCTGCGGCGCAACATGAAGACGTGCAGGTCGGGCGCGTCCCGCACCAGCATCACCGTGGCCGCGTCCCTCGGCGTCACCATCGCGGCGGCGGCGTGGGCGGCGGCGCGGCCACCAGACCGCTCCAATCGCCGCGAGATCCCATGCACGAATTGTACGTGCTTCGGGCTGTGACCCGGCTCGGCCCCGCCGGGGCCCGGTCGAGCCGTACGCTCGGGCCATGACCGGCGATCCCCGGCGTTCACTGCCTGCGGTCGAGCGTGTGCTCCAGGCCCTGCGCAACGAGAGCGACCTGCCGGCCGCCCTCGTCACCGATGCGGCCCGCACCGCGGTGGAGGAGGCTCGCCGGCTCGTGGAACAGGGCGTCGCGGTCAGCAACGACGACGTGGTGGCCAGCGCGCGCCGCCATCTGGAGCGACGACAGACGGCGCAATTGCGCCCCGTGGTCAACGCAACCGGTGTGCTGCTCCACACGAACCTGGGCCGGGCGCCCATCGGCGCGGACGCGTTGCGTGCCGCGGCCGGGATCGGAAGCGGGTATTCGAACCTCGAGTACCGGCTCGACCGTGGAGCTCGTGGCTCGCGCCACGACCATGCCGGCTCGCTCCTCGCGCAGGCGACGGGTGCCGAGGCCGGGTTGGTCGTGAACAACAACGCCGCCGCGGTGCTGCTCACCCTGGCCGCGTTGGCGCGCAGTCGCGACGTGGTCGTCTCGCGTGGCGAGCTCGTGGAGATCGGCGGCGGCTTCCGCGTACCCGAGATCATCCGGGAGTCAGGCTGCCGTCTCGTCGAGGTGGGCACGACGAACCGCACGCGCGTCGCCGACTACGAACGAGCGCTCGGCAACGACACCGCGATCCTCCTGAAAGTCCACGCGTCGAACTACCGGATGATCGGGTTCACGGAAGAGGCCACGATCGACCAGCTCGCGCGCGTGGGGCCGCCGGTCGTGCTCGACGCCGGTTCGGGACTCCTGGACGAGACGACGCCCTGGCTCGATCACCGGCCGGCGTGGCTGTCGGGCGAGCCCGGCATCCGGCAGGCCGTCGCGGCGGGAGCGGCACTCGTCACGTTCTCCGGCGACAAGTTGCTCGGCGGCCCGCAGGCGGGCGTGGTCGTCGGACGCCGCGAGCTCGTCGAGCGCGTCTCCCGTCACCCGCTCGCGCGCGCCCTGCGCGCCGACAAGCTGACGCTGGCGGCGATGCAGTCCGTTGCCCTGTCGTATCTCTCCGGCGACGCTGCCGCGATCCCCCTGTGGCGCATGGCAACCACGCCGGTCGACGACCTCCGCCGTCGCGCCGAGCGACTTGCGGCGCGCATCCCGGACGCGAAGGTGGTCGACACCGACGCGGCGGCCGGCGGCGGGTCGCTGCCTGGGCTCGTCATACCGTCGGCCGGGGTCGCGATCGAGACCGCCGCCGTCGACGTGATGCTGCAGGCGCTCCGCGACCGTGGCGTTGTCGCGCGCGCACACGCAGGTGCAGTGGTGTGCGATCTGCGCACAGTGGAAGCGCACGACGACGACGTGCTGACCCGCGCGCTGCTCGACGCGTGCAAACCGTGCACATAGCCGCGACGATGCGCACCGTCGCTACCGCCGGCCATGTCGACCACGGGAAGTCGTCACTCGTACTCGCCCTGACGGGCACCGACCCGGACCGGTTTCCCGAGGAGAAGGCACGCGGCCTGACGATCGACTTGGGCTTCGCGTTCACGACGTTGCCGTCGGGAACGGAGATCGGCTTCGTCGACGTGCCGGGCCACGTGCGCTTCATCAAGAACATGCTCGCGGGCGTCGGCGCGGTCGACATCGCACTCCTCGTCGTGGCCGCCAACGAAGGTTGGATGCCCCAGAGCGAGGAGCACCTGCGCATCCTCGAGCTCCTCGGCATACGTCACGGTCTCACGGTGCTGACCAAGGCAGACGTCGTCGACGACGAGATGCTCGAGATCGCGCACCTCGAGCTCGACGACCACCTCGCCGGGACCGCCTTCGCCGATGCGCCGATCGTCGCGGTCGACTCGCGCTCGGGACGGGGCCTACCCGACCTGCGGGACGCGCTCGACAAGGTGCTCGCAGCGGCACCGCCGGCAACCGATCGCGGCCGGCCGCGCCTGTGGGTCGACCGCGTGTTCGCGGCGCGAGGTGCCGGCACGGTCGTCACGGGCACGCTCGCCGGTGGACGGCTTGCGGTCGACCAAGAGGTCGTGATCGAGCCCGGCGGACAGCATGCGCGTGTGCGTGGGGTCGAGTCGCGACATCAGAAGCTCGCGGTTGCGGAGCCGGGAAGCCGTGTCGCGCTCAACCTTGTCGGCGTCGAGCACCGAGACGTCGCGCGCGGGCACGCGGTCGTGCGCCCACGCCAGTGGCACGGCACCTCACTCGTCGACGTCGCGGTGTCGATGCTGCCGGGCGAACGCATCCGGAAGCGAGCGCGCCTACAGGTGTACGCCGGCTCGGGAGAGCACAACGTGTTCTTCCGAGCCCTCGATGACGCCGCCCGCTTCGCTCGATTGCGCTTCGAGGTGCGCGTCCCGCTCGCGCCCGGCGACCGCCTCGTGCTGCGCGACCCGGGTTCGAAACGCACGGTCGGCGGCGCGGAGGTACTGGACGTGGCGGTCGCCGGCACGGCTCGTGAGGCCGCGGCGCGCCTCGCAATGCCGCTCTTACCCCGCCTCCTCGCGGCGCAGCCGTGGCTGCGGATCGACGACGTGCGCGGCCCGCTGACGGGCTTGGCGACCGAAGACGCCGACGTCGCAATCGACGCGGTCGTCGCCACCGGGACCGCGCAGCGCCTGGGCCCGTGGCTGGTCGCGCGCGAACACGTCGACGACGTCACCGCGAGAGCCGAGGCGCTCGTACGCGAGCATCATGCACAGCACCCGCTGGAGCCCGGGATGGAGCTGCCCGCGCTCGCGAACCAACTGCGGCTGGCTCCGGAGCGCCTGCGCCTCGCGCTCGAGGGACACGGTCTGCTGCGGATCGAGCGGGGCTTCGTGCGACACGTCGACCACCGCGGCCGCGCCTCCGACGACCCGGAGGCGCAGCGTCTCCTCGCCGCGCTCGTCGCGTCACCGTTTGCTCCACCCGCCCCCGCCGAGGTCGGCGTGGCGCCGGCGGTGGCACGGGCACTCGTGCGCGAGGGTGAAGCGGTCGATCTCGACGGCGTTCTGTTCGCGGCCGACGCGCTGGATCAGGCCCGCGCGTTGATCGTCGCCGCACTCCACGAGCGCGGCACACTCACGGTCGCGGACGCACGCGACGTCCTGCACTCCACACGCAAGTACGTGCTCCCGCTCCTCACACGGCTCGACACAGAAGGTGTGACACGCCGCCGCGGTGACGACCGCATCCTCGGGCCCGCCGCGGGCTGATCAGACGCCGCTGCGAAGGGAGATGTCAGCCGGCTTCCTGTGTGAGGAGCATGCGCCGTTCGGCTTCGGTGAGACCGCCCCAGATCCCGTGCAGCTCGCGGATCGACATGGCGTAGTCGAGACAGTTGCGCTGCACGGAACAACTCGCGCAGATGTCCTTGGCGCGACGCTCGCGTTCCTCGCGCTCGTCCTTGCGTTCCTGGTACGCAGGCGGGAAGAACAACCGAGCGCCGGGGCCTCGGCATGCAGCCCGGACCTGCCAAACGTCGTACGTGGAGCGGAGGCTCACGACCCCCCTTCCGGATTCGCCCAATTCCCACCCGGACGCGCTCGTGAACCAGTGGCTCATGAGAGCGCGCAAACGAACGTAATCCCTGGTCAGCCTGGGTACAAGGGGTCATTCGGAGCGGTGCGGGACCGGCCGGGTGCTAGGTCGACCGCGAGCCGTGCCGGTAATCGCGCGCTCCGCCTGCCTCGGGCTCGACCTCGAGCACGAGACCCTGGACCTCGACCACCCGCACCGCGTCGCCGGCCCGAATCGGGGTGGCGCGGTTCGTACGGGCCCGCCACAACGCATCGCGGATGCGCACGACCCCATCGGGCGCGACGTCGACCTCGGCCTGCCCCATCTCTCCCACCATGGCCTCGCGACCGACGGTCGGAGTCGAGAAGCGCGAGCGGACCGCCGCGGTCATGCCCGCGAGCATGAACACGGTGGTGCCCGCGCACACGACGACGAGCACCCACCACTTCGGCTGCAGGTGCGTGCCGCCCATCAACGTCAACGAACCGGCAACCAGCGAGCCGAAGCCGGCGAAGGTCCAGAAGCCCAGGCCGCCGGCCTGTACGTCGACCGCGAAGCCGAGGATCCCGACGGCGAGCAAGGCGACGGCCCAGGGATGCACCGGCAGGTGCGAGAACCCGATGAACGCGCCCACGACCGCGCCCGCACCCGCCAGACCGGCCAACCCGACGCCGGCGGTGAAGAACTCGAAGACGATCAGCGCGAGCCCCGCGACGAAGAGGAAGTACGCGATCGACGGGCTCGTCAACGTGTGGATGGCCTGTTGAACGAGGTCGAGCTTGTGGAAGTGGACGTCCTGGTTCGGGACGCGCCGGGGCCCATTCGCCGTCTGCTGCACCTTCGCGAGCGACAGCCGGTGCGGGCCGCTGGGTGTGACAACCGTCTGGCCGTCGAGCCGGCCGAGCAGGCTGACGAGGGTGGGCTCCACCGCGTCGACCGCGCCGAGCGCGCGGGCGTCGCCCGACGAGAGCCGCCGGCTCGTCGCGGCGGCGATCCCTTGTGGGTTGCGGTGGGCGGCGGACGCGAGCGACTCGAGCCGCGTGGCGACCTCGGCCCGCGGCGTGGCGTGCGGATGATCGAGCGCGAGCGGATATGCCGGGCCGATGTGCGAGCCGGGTGAGACCGACGCGACGGGCGCCGCGGCCACGAGCTCCACTGCGGCGCCCTTGGCGTTGGAGCCTGCAGGACCGACCCACACCGCGATGGGCACGCCCGAGGTGCGAATGGCCTCGACGACGGGACGCACGTCGCTGTCGACGGCTCCCGGCGAGTCCAGTTGGATCACGAGCAGCGTTGCCTGCTTGCGGTTCGCGTCGCGGATCAGCGAGCGCAGGAGCGACACGTTCGGCGGGTCGAGCGCGCCGTTGACCTGCACGACGTCGATGCCGTGCCGTCCTGCAGCCGGCGCCGCGGCCGGCTGCGTTGCGGCCGCCGGCGTCACGACCACGGATGCGAGGGCGATGCCTGCCGCCACCGTCGTGCCGAGCACGCACAGCGCCCGTCGCAGCACCCTCCGACGGAGTGGTGCCTGGGCTCCCGTAGCATGAGCGTGAATGGAGCTCACTCGCTTCTGCTCCACGTCCCGGGTCGTGATCGTTGCGGGCAAGGGTGGCGTCGGGAAGACGACGACGACCGCGGCTCTCGCGCTCGCTGCCGCCCGGACGGGCATGAGCGTGCTGATCCTCGAGGTCGAGGGCAAATCGGGCTTGTCTGCGATGTTCGGCCGACCGCCGTTGACGTACGAAGAAATGGAGCTGGCGCCGGGGATTCGTGCCCGGACGCTGACGCCCGACGAGGCGTTGCTCGACTATCTGCACAACGCGGGCCTGCGCCGGATCAGCAAGCGGCTCGTGAATTCCGGCGCGCTCGACGTCGTGGCGACCGCGGTGCCGGGTATGAAGGACATCCTCGTGCTCGGCAAGGTGAAGCAGCTCGAACTGCGCCGGGCCGCTGACGTGATCTTGCTCGACGCACCCGCCGCCGGGCATGCGGTGTCGTTCCTGTTGTCGCCGCGGGGGCTGCTCGACGCCGTACGTGTCGGGCCCATCCGCAAACAGGCGGCCGACGTGATCGACATGCTGTCCGATCCCGTGCGATGCCAGGTCGTGCTCGTCACCCTTCCCGAGGAGACGCCGGTCAACGAGCTCGTCGACACCGCGTTCGCAATCGAGGACCGCGTCGGTGTGTCGCTCGGGCCGATCGTGGTCAACGGCTGCTATCCGCACCTCGAGGTCATCGAGGACGAGGACGAAATCGAGCGCGACGCGCAGCTCGCCGACGTGTTCGTGAGCGAGCGCGAGTCCCGCGATCTCGCCCGCGCCGCGGAGTTCCGCGCCCGGCGCCAGGAGCTCCAGGCGAGCGAGGCCGACCGTCTCGCCGACCGCCTGCCACTCCCACAGGTGCGACTGCCGTTCCTGTTCCACGCCGAGCTCGGGCGACCGGAGCTCGACGTGCTGGCAGACGCGTTCACTACCGGCATCGAGGCACTCCCGAACGCATGACGCACTCGTTGCACGATCTCGTCGAACACGGTCACATCGTCATCTGCTGCGGCACGGGTGGGGTCGGGAAGACCACAACGGCCGCGGTGCTCGCGCTCGAGGGTGCGCGCCGTGGCCGTGACGCCGTCGTCGTCACGATCGATCCCGCGAAGCGGCTGGCGAATGCGCTCGGGTTGGCGGAGCTCTCGAACACCGCGCACGAGATCGACCGCGCGTTGTGGGATCCGGAGGGCGGGGCTCCTTCGAACGGGCGGCTCGCGGCGCTGATGCTCGACACGAAGTCGACGTTCGACACGCTCGTGACCCGCTACGCGGAATCACCGCAGCAGGCGGAGCGCATCCTGGCGAACCGCTTCTACCGCAACATCTCCGGCGCGCTGTCGGGCACGCAGGAGTACATGGCAATGGAGAAGCTCCACGAGCTGCACGAGGACGGCGGCTACGAGCTCATCGTCGTCGACACGCCACCGACACGGCACGCGCTCGACTTCCTCGACGCGCCGCAGCGGCTCCTGCGTCTGCTCGACAACCACATCTTCCGGTTGCTGATGATGCCGACGCGCGCGTACCTGCGCGTCGCGAGCGTTGCCGTGCAGATGTTCCTGCGCACGGTCTCCAAGGTCGTCGGCACCGAGGTGGTCGAAGACGTCGTGGCGTTCTTCCGGGCGTTCGAAGGCATGGAGCAAGGGTTCCGCGAGCGAGCCGAGCGCGTGATGAAGCTTCTCGCCGATAGCGGAACCCGCTTCGTGCTCGTCACGACGCCGCGCCGCGACGCGGTGGAGGAAGCGGAGTTCTTCGCGCAACGACTCGCGGAGACCTCGATCGACGTCGACGCGCTCATCGTCAACCGCGTGCACCCGCGCTTCGGCGACGAGAACCCGGATGGTCTGCGTCGCCGGGCCGCGGAGCTCGCCGCGAGCGCCGGCGCGGCGGCCGATCCCGCGGTCAAGGACGCGGGCAGCCGGCTCGCCGCGCTGTACGACAACCTCGCCGACTTCCAGGAGATCTCCGAGCGCGAGGCGACCCACCTCACCGGCGTACAAGGCCGCGTGGGGGGCGCCGCGATCGCACACGTGCCGTTCCTCGCAACGGACGTGCACGACTTCGAAGGCCTGCGCGAGGTCGGCCGGCTCCTGTTCGAGCCCGCGGAAGTGCGCGGCTAGCCTGCGACCGTGTCCGACGACCGACCCACCACGATCCTCGTCGCCGCTGACGCAGAGTGGGTGCGCAAGCAGGCACGAGCCGCGTTCGTCGGTCGCGGTCAACGCGTCGTCGAGGTCGCGAACGGGTTCGACGTGCGGCCCACGGTGGCCGCGGACCCACCCGACCTCATCGTGCTCGACCTCAACATCGGGAACATGGGGGGTGTCGCGGTCGCCCTCGACCTCCATCTCGAGGCGGCCGCGGGCCGGCTCCCGCACATCCCCATCATGCTGCTGCTCGACCGCGCGGCAGACCGGTTCCTCGCCATGCGTGCCGCGGTCGACGCCGAATTGGTCAAGCCGGTCGACGCGGGAACACTGCGCCGCACCGCGAAGCGTCTCCTCGGCGCGACCGCCACCGGTGCGCCTCGGCCAGAGCCCAGCTGGAGCGCCCCGATAGAATCCTGACCTTTCGGGATGTAGCGCAGTTTGGTTAGCGCGCAGCGTTCGGGACGCTGAGGTCCCGGGTTCAAATCCCGGCATCCCGACCACCCATCGCCGCAGGTCAGCCGTCGAGAAGGACTCGCCGGGCTGCCCCCGGCGTGCACCTCCATCGCGCGTCGATCGCGCGCGCCGACGACTGGGGTTCAGGGTTCGAGTCCCTGGCGGCCCGCAAAGGCGTGCCACACCACCAGAAGAAGGGGCGACGGAGCGACACCCGACGGCCGACGACCCTGACCAACCTGACCCAGCGGAATGCCGGGCGTCGCGGCGCCTCGCGTCAGCGCGATGCCTTGCAAGCCATTTCCTCGCACGCGGCAAAGGGCCACGGTGCATTGAGGCCGCGCCACGGAGCCACGCGGTGTCGCGCTCGATGCGTACAGCTTCCCGTCGGTGGAGCCGGCGTACACGATGGTCCCGGCGGGGGTTGGTTACGAGGACACCGGTCCGCCGGTGCCACCGATCCACAGGGGCACGCACGTCTTGGGAGCCCGAGCAGCCGCTAACCCCGGCCGCGTCGAACGCGCCCTGAGGACTTCGTCGCGGCGGTTGACTGCTCGGATTGCGACGTTCACGCTGGCGTTGTGACGCGAAAAGCGTCCCGGAGTCGCGTACCTCGTCGGGTCGACGAGTAGCACGGCTCGCGAAGGGGGTTCTGATGAAGTTTCGCCGACTCGGTGTCCTCGTTGCGCTGATGCTGGTCGTCGCGGCGGGCTGCGATTGGTCGCAGCTCGGTTTTGACGCGACCCACGGTGGCTGGAACCCGAGCGAGCGCGCGATCACGGTGCAGAACGTGGCCACGTTGACCAGCCGTTGGAGCGGCTTTGGTGGCCAGCCCGTGGTGGGAGACGGGCTTGTGTTTTCGGTGCCGGGCGTCCCCGGGCCCCTCACGGCCCGCGACACGGCGACAGGTGCGCTCCGATGGACGCGTCCGCCGGCCTCGGATGAAAACGCGGGTTTCGGCCCCCCGGTCGTTTTCGGTAACACCGTGTACGCGGCAGGGAATCATGTCGTCTTCCCGCCCGACATCTTCGCGAGGTTGTACGCCTTCGACGCGACGACTGGGGCGGAACGTTGGAGCGTCGTCCTGCCGACCTGTCAGCCGTTGTTCGACCCGCCGACGGTCAGTGACGGGCTCGTGTTCCTCGGCGACAGCTCGACCAATGTGATCTGCGCGGTCGACGCGAGCACCGGCAAGGTCGTGTGGTCCGAAACCGTCGCACTCGGACACTTTGTCAAAGACGTCGTCGCGGTCGCGGACGGTCTGGTGTTCACCTACACACAGAATCCCGCGACCCTCAACCCCACCGTGATCGTCTACGCCTTTGACGAACACACCGGCGCGCTGGTGTGGTCGCGCACGACCAACGGAAACCTCTTCGCCGCCGGCGTGCCCGTCGTCTCGGGCGGCCGGTTGTTCATCCCGGCACAGACCTTGTCGACGTTCGACCCAAAGACCGGCACCCCAGGCTGGACTCTGACCGGGATGAACGTGAGCGAGGTCGCGGTCAGCGACACCACGGTTGTCACCACCGGAACCGGCGCGATCGCAGCACTCGACCCGTCCTCGGGCAGGGTGCTGTGGTCGGTTCTGGGCCCCGCGTCACGGATCTACAGCCGGCCCGCGATCGCGAACGGGATGGCGTTCGTCTCCTCGTATGTGGATAAGAGCAGCCGCGACACGTCCTACTTCTGTTGCGCGCACCTCAGCGCGTTCGATCTCGCAAGCGGCGGCGAACTCGCCGCCTTCCCGATCACCCCTGCGCCCTTCCTTACCGACACGGCCGACTACCCGATCATCAGTGGTGGCACCGTGTACGTGCAAGGTTCCAACGGTGGGAACGCGCTCCGACCTGCCGGAACATGAACGGGCCTGTCCGAGATGGTTGTTCAGGGGACGGCGAGGTCGGTCTCACCGGACGCCAGCTTCTCGGCTGCCATCTTCACCTGCGCGCGGACGGATCGTCGCGGTTCGGACGTGGCGGCACTCCGGCCTGCCAACCACACCGACTCCGCCGCCTTCCGTCGGGGAAAGCGCATGGAACCGCCATTGGCTCGACGGGTGGCCAGTGCGACGTGCTAGGGAAAGTCTCCCCAGTAGGCGGTGGTTGGCCCAACGGATCCCGCAGCGCGGCTTCGCCCGCGTCGTGGTTTTCCGAACCGTCGGGCACCGACATCAGGCTGTCTCTACTCAGGATGGCCGGCCGCAATGTCGGTACGCGGCCTCGTGGGTGCCAGTCCCGGGGGCAGGATGCCGGGACAGTCGGCGCACGCGGAAGGGGTAGGGCACGGCCGCGGCCTGGCCCGCCTGGCCGCGCGTTGGCCGCAACTTGGCCGCAAAGTGGTGCCAAACAGCGGAGAACGCTGCGAAACGCTGCGAGTGGACGAGGCTCCGTT
>JAMXLJ010000113.1 GCA_024281095.1 Acidimicrobiia bacterium
AGGCGGTACGAATCGGTGGCGACGAGCCGGAGCCCCCCCGCAACCGCGGTCAGCAACACGCCCGTGAGGATCGGCCGGGCGTCGTCTCGCGACGCCGCCGGAACGACCTGGCGCAACGCTTCGGCGAGGGCCGGCGCCTCGACCTGCACGGCGGACCCGCCGACGTCGGGCAGGCGCGGAAAGTCGTCGGCCGCGAGCACCCGCAGCGAGAAGCTCGACCGCCCCGACGTGATGTGCGCTTCCTCGTCACGCACCTCGAGGTCCACCGGGCCCGGCTCGAGGGCGCGCACGATGTCACCGAGCAAGCGCGCAGGAACAACAGCCACGCCCTCCTGCACCGACTGAGCCGGGGCCTGGACCCGGATGGTGAGCTCGAGATCCGATCCGACGAGCTCGAGGTTGTCGGGTCCCACACTGACGCGTAGGCCGGAGAGCACGGGCAGCGCTCCGCTGCGCGATGCCACGGCACGCTGTGCAGTCGAGATGGCATCGGCAAGGGTGTCGCGCTCACACCGGAACTTCACCGCATGCCCTCCTGTGTTTCATCTTGTCTTCTTTGAATGTCGTTGTCGTAGGTCCTGTGGATTGGGGATGACATGCCGTCGTCGCTGGTTGTTCGGCAGATGCACATCCACTCGTGATCCCCAGCCATCCACAGTCAACCACTGGTGACGATTCCGGCATGGCGCGGTTTCCGGAGAAGGGACGCCGATATCCCCAGCTGTCCACAGCCTTATCCACCGGTGCCGAGCTTGATGCGGCTGATCAACTCGTTGACCTGCTCGAAGATGGTGTGACGCTCCGCCATCTGTCCTTTGATCTTTTCCACCGCGTGCATGACCGTGGTGTGATCCCGACCGCCGAACTCCTCGGCGATCTTCGGGTAGCTCGCGTCGGTGAGCTCACGGAACACGTACATGCCGATCTGCCGCGCCGTGACGAGGGGCCGCCGCCGGCTCTTGCCGCAGAGATCGTCGACGGTCCAGCCGAACATCTTGGCCGTCTCGTCGAGGATCAGTTGTGGCGTGATGACCCGTGGTTTCGACGGAGGGAGCAGATCGGCGAGGACGGTGCGTGCGATCTCCTCGGACAGCGGCGAGTGGTTGAGGCTCGAATACGCGGCGACACGGATCAACGCGCCTTCCAACTCGCGAACGTTGTCGGTGATGTTCGACGCGATGAACGCGTGCACCTCGGTCGGGATGCCGTCGAGGTGCTCCGCCTCGGCTTTCTTGCGCAGGATCGCGAGGCGAGTTTCGAACTCCGGTGGCTGCACGTCGGTGATGAGACCCCACTCGAACCGGGTGCGCAGCCGGTCTTCGAGTGTCGCGATCGACTTCGGCGGCCGGTCGGACGAGATGACGATCTGGCTCCCGCCCTGGTGCAGGTCGTTGAAGGTGTGGAAAAACTCCTCTTGGAGCTCTTGCGTGCGCTCGAGGAACTGGATGTCGTCGATGAGCAGGACATCGAGGTCGCGGTAGCGGCGCTTGAACGCCGGCATCGACTTCGAGCGAATGGCGTCCACGAACTCGTTCATGAACGCCTCGGTGGACACGTATCGCACGCGCTTCATGCGGTGCATCGTCTGCACGTAGTGGCCGATGGCCTGGAGCAGGTGGGTCTTTCCGAGACCGGCGGGGCCGTAGATGAACAGCGGGTTGTAGGACCGAGCCGGCATTTCGGCGACGGAGAGTGCCGCGGCGTGTGCGAACCGGTTGGACGCGCCGATCACGAACTGGTCGAACGTGTACGTCGGATTCAGCGTGCCGGGGGCCCAGACCGAGCTGGAACCCATGTCGGCGGCACCGTTGCCCGCCGCGCTGAGTGGCAGCTCCGAGAACGGCTCGGCAGGGGCGACGAAGAGATCGTCCTCACGGGGCGTGGTGTCCACGACGAGCTCGAGCGTGACGTTGGCACCCGTGACGTCGCGCAGCGTGTCGAGGACCAGACCGCTGTAGCTGGACCGGATCCGCTCGCGGGCAAGTGCGTTCGGTACCGCGAGCACGAGGACGCCCTCGCCGAAGCTCACGGGCCGCACGCCTTGGAACCACGTCACCCAGGTCGCCTCGGCCAGTTGCGCGCGCAACAGCTCGGTTGATCGACCCCAGGTCTCTTCGGCCGTCGGCGCGGCATTGCCAGCGTTTTCCACAGAGGCGTCCACAGTTGTGGAGAAGAGTCCGGAGCGGTCCCCGGCCCACAAGGCGGCTGGTTCGGCCTCCGGACCTGGCGGCCCCCGGGGAAGTTCGCCTCACCGAGGCCGTTGCAGTGGGCGAGAGCGCGGAACGTAGCACCGGCCTCGAACACCGACAAGGGGAGCCGAAAGGCGCTGCTCAGGGACGGTTCGCGTGGCGCGGGGAGTCGTCCACATCCGAACGACGGCGTCGAAAGCGTCCCGGTGGTTGCACCTGTTGCACCGACAAACATCTGGAGAGCGAGGCTGGGAACGGCGGGTCACCAGGCTCGCGACGCGTTGCGACCGCCCCGGCCGAGTCTTAGAATGATTCGTCCGCCCTCTGCCGGCGCGCGGCGTTCGCGCCGTCGTTTCGCTGTCGCGAGGGCGTCCAGTCTCGAGGAGGCCATTGCGTGAAGCGCACGTTCCAGCCCAACAACCGCCGGCGCAAGAAGAAGCACGGTTTTCGGTCACGCATGCGCACGCGCGCGGGGCGGGCGATCATCAAGTCACGCCGCCTCCGCGGCCGGTCGCGGCTCGCGGCCTGATCTGGCGGATCCGCGACCGTGCGACGTTCAGTGCGTTGCAGCGCGCGCGTCCGTCACATCGTGGACCCGTGACGGTACGCGTTGTCGAGACGGGTGATCCGCACGCACCGCCGCGTGTTGCCTACGCAGTTGGGCGCGCGGTCGGTGGCGCGGTCGAGCGCAACCGCCTGCGCCGGCGACTGCGCGCGGTGGTGCACGAAGAGCGCGACGTGCTGCGCAAGGGGCGGGCGTATCTGATCGGCGCCCGGGCCGGCGCCTCGGACCTGTCCTTCACCGACCTGGCGGCACTCGTGCGCAGTGCCTGTGGCCAACGGGCGGGTGACCGGCGGTGACGCGTGGTCGTTCACCTGGCGCGCGCGCGATGATCGGGTGCATCCGCGGGTACCAGCACCTCGCGCGAGGCAGCGCACCTCGTTGCCGGTACTGGCCCACGTGTTCGCAGTACGCGCTCGAGGCAATCGAGCAGTACGGCGCAGTTCGCGGTGGTTGGCTCGGCGCACGCCGGCTGGCCCGCTGCCATCCGTGGGGCGGGCACGGTGTGGACCCCGTACCCCAACCGAACATACGTTCGACAACGGCCGCCACGACGACGATCGGCCGGGAGAGCAGGCACTGAGCCATGGACCCGCTCTACAAAGCATTCGGCTGGCTTCTGGCGCTCTTCTACTCCGCGATCCCGAATCTCGGAGTCAGCATCATCCTCCTCACCATCTTGGTGATGTTGATCCTTTTCCCGCTCACTGCCAAGCAGGCGAAATCGATGCTGGCGATGCAGCGGGTGCAGCCGGAGATCAAGCGGTTGCAGGCGAAATACAAGAACGACCGCCAGAAGCTCAACGAAGAGATGATGAAGTTCTACAAGGAGAACCAGATCAACCCGCTTGCGGGTTGTCTGCCTCTCGTGGTGCAACTTCCCGTCTTCTTCGCTCTGTACCGCACGTTGCGTTCGCCGTACAAGTACGTCCCCCTCGACTCGAAGCTGTTCAACGCGTTCTGCCATCCGGCCAAGACCGTGGCCGCGTGCGCACACCTCCCGTCCGGCGTGCACCACCTCAAGTTCTTGTCGTTGGACCTGGCGCTCAAGCCGACCCAGGTCCACGGCTTCGCCAACGCACTGCCGTACTACGTCCTCGTCGCGCTCGTGATCCTCACCGGCTACCTGCAGTCCAAGCAGACGAGCCGGAACCAGCCTGCGGGCGGAAACCCCCAGATGGCGATGGTCGGCAAGATCATGCCGGTCTTCTTCGGTGTCATCTGTCTCGAGTTCCCGGCCGGCCTGGCCCTCTACTTCTTCGTGAGCAACCTCTGGCGCGTCGGGCAGCAGGAGGTCATCCTTCGCAAGATCGCCCACCCCGACAAACTCCCGCCGCTGAAGACCAGCATTCCCACTGACGAGGTGATCGAGGTCGAGCCGGGTGGCAAGAAGCCGGGCGGGTTCCTCGACCGCTTGCTCAACCCGCCGACCCAGCCCGGCAATGGGAAAGCCGGTGCCGGCAAAGCCTCGAGCAGTGGCAACGGAAAGGGCGGCACTCCGAACCCGAAGTCGCCCGCGGCCAAGCCACCGGCTGCCAAGGCACCCGGTGCCAAGCGACCACCCCAGGGCCAACAACGACGCCGGAAACGGCGGCGGTGACATGGAGTGGGTGGAGACCACCGGCCGGACGATCGAAGAGGCACTCGACGCAGCACTCGACCGGCTGGGTGTGCACGAGGAAGAGGTCGAATACTCCGTCGTCGCCGAACCCCGAAGCGGGCTCTTCGGTCGGTTCGGCGGCAGCGAGGCCCGAATCCGGGCCCGCGTGAAGCCGATCTCGCGCGAGAAGCCGAATCCCCAGCGGCGCCGCCGCACCGCGCGTACCGAACGCGCGCGGTCGGGTGGGCGCGGGGCCGGCCGTGGTGGCCGCGGGGACGGGTCGGAACGCGCGGTTCCAAAGACGGACGCCGACGGTGGGAACGCGGTCGTGGCGACGGTGGCGGATGAGGACGCAGACGATGGCGAACCCGAGCGCCCGGTCGGCGCCAAGCGGCGGCGTCGTCGTCGGAAGCCCGCACGGGTCGAGGCAACAGGCGATGAGGGAGCAGCAATGGAGCGTGAGGCCGAAGTCCCGATCGAGGAGCAGGCCGAGGCGGCCGAGATCTTCACGCGTGGCGTGATCGAGGCCTTCGGCACCCCGGCGCAGGTAGAGGCACAGGTCACGCCCGACGACGGCAACGTCACCGTCGAGATCACGGGTGAGAATCTCGGCCTTCTCGTCGGCCCCAAGGGTGCGACCCTCCAGGCGCTCGAAGAGCTGGTGCGGACGGTGGTGCAGCGCCAGACCGGTGGCCACGGGGTCCGGATCAACGTCGATGTCGCGGGGTACCGGGCGAAGCGACGCGCTGCGCTCGAGGAGTTCACGCGCGACGTCGCCCGACGGGTCATCGAGACCGGGCGTGACCACGCACTCGAGCCGATGTCGTCGGGTGATCGGAAGGTCGTTCACGACGTGGCGGCCGAGATCGAGGGTGTGGAGACGATCTCGGAGGGCGAGGATCCTCGACGGCGGGTCGTCATCCGTCCCGCCTGACGCGACGCCCGGTCCGCGAGGCGCGACACCGGAGTGAGTACGAGCCGGCGGCCATCGCCCGCGCGCCCCAGTCCGGCGCTCCTCGAGGTTCTGGAGGAATCGCGCCGGCTGGGATTCCTCGGGCCGGGACGCGTTCGGGATCAGATCGCGCATGCGGCAGCGATGGCCGACTTCATCGGCGAGATCGAAGGTCCAGTGCTCGACCTCGGTGCGGGCGGTGGCGTACCGGGGCTCGTGCTGGCGGAAGCGTGGGCGGGTCAGAGCGTCACGCTGCTCGACGCCATGCACCGCCGATGCGTGTTCCTCGAGACGGCGGTGAGCAAACTCGGGCTTGCCGCGCGCACGACCGTGCGCGAAGGGCGGGCTGAGGAACTCGCCCGCCGGGACTCCATGCGGTCGGGGTTCGCGATGGTCGTGGCCCGCGGGTTCGGGCCGCCCGCTGTGACCGCCGAGTGTGCGGCGGGATTTCTCCGCGCCGGCGGCCGCTTGGTCGTCAGCGAGCCCCCGGAGCCCCGCGCCGAACGCTGGCCCGACGATGGGCTCTCACGCCTGGGTTTGCAGCACGTACGGACGGAACGGGTGCACGATGCCGGGTTCGTCGAGCTCAGGCTGGTGGGCGAACCCGCCCCGCAGTGGCCTCGGCGAACCGGCGTACCATCGAAGCGGCCTCTCTGGTGACGTTCCACGTGAAACATCTCCCCGCTTGTCACAAGGGATGTCGAAACCTTTGGTGATGTTCCACGTGAAACATCGAGCACACCGGCAGCGCAGAGCGCGGCTGAGCGATTGCGTGTCGGGTCATACCGAAGTGAGGACACGCGCGTTGGTTCAGGTGAAAGAGCACCGCGTCGTGTCGACTCGAGACTGACGGGGAGAACCGCGGCGAGTCGGGCTCGGCCGAATCGCAAGTGCGGGTAGCATGCGCCCCGTTCTCCCGTTGGCGTGTGCCAAGCGTCGCGCATTGCTTGACGCTTTCCGCGGGCGGGCGGAGGATGAGCGCGTCGGGGCGACGAGAGGAGCCCGGGATGAGTACCGAAGGGCCGGAACCCCGACGGCGGCGAGGATTGTTCGGCTCCTGGCGCAGGCTCGAGCCCGGCGTGGCCGAGGAGCAGGCCGCCATGACCGGTCGTGAGCTCGAAGATCCGGACGACGCGGCACGGTCGTCCGCTGACGAGACGAGGAGCGACGCTGCAGTGGACCCCGTCGAGCGGCACGATGCCGCTTCGGAACGCACCCGTGACGTGACACAGCCCTCGGACGGAACGGTTGAGCGTCGCGTCGGCTCCGTAAACGGCGAGGCGACGCCCACCGAGGGATACGGAGGGCACGTGGGCCTGAGCGGGCATGTGCGCCTCGTCCCGAACGAAGCGCCGGCAACGCCGTCGACCCCGGCCGAGCCTCCGTCAGTGGCCGCGCCGGCGCCAACACCGGCACCCGCGCCGGCCGTCGTGACGCCGCCCGGCACGACGGAGGCCGATGGTGCCGCGGCCGGAACGGAGCCCGCCGTGCCGGAAACTGTCTCGCAGACGGTCGCGGCCAGCGATGCAGAGCCCGGGTTGGTCACGACCGCGGACGGAACCGCGGGCGACGTCGAGGACGAGACGACGGAGGACGCGCCGGAGTCGCTCGAGCTCCCATGCATCTTGGCGATCGCGAACCAGAAAGGCGGCGTCGGCAAGACGACGACGGCGGTGAATCTCGGCGCATCGCTCGCCGAGCTGGGCCATCGTGTCCTCGTTGTCGACCTCGACCCGCAAGGAAACGCGACAACCGGACTGGGCATCAACCCGCGCAACCTCGAGAGCTCGATCTACGACGTCGTCATGAACGACGTCAGGGTCGAGGACTGTGTCGAGCCGACCAGCCTCAAGAACCTGTTCGTGGTGCCCGCAACCATCGACCTGGCAGGGGCGGAGATCGAGCTGGTTCCCGCATTCAGTCGAGAGCTGAAGCTCCGTCGCGCCCTCGAGGAGGTGCGGGACGATTACGACTTCGTCCTCATCGACTGTCCACCGTCGCTCGGCTTGCTCACGGTGAATGGTCTCGCGGCAGCCGACGCGGTTGTCGTTCCCATCCAATGCGAGTACTACGCGCTCGAGGGCCTCGGTCAACTGCTGCGCAACGTCGCGCTCGTGCGCACGAACCTCAACCCGACCCTGGACGTCCGCGGCATCGTGCTCACGATGTACGACGCCCGAACGAAGCTCGCCGACCAGGTCGAGCAGGAGGTGCGTGAGCACTTCGGTGCGAAGGTCTACAGAGCAGTCGTGCCGCGGACGGTCCGACTCTCGGAGGCACCGTCCTTCGGTCAGCCCATCATCGTGTTCGATCCCACGTCTCGCGGCGCGATCGCCTACCGCGAGCTTGCGAAGGAGGTCAGCCGTGGCGCGGCAAGGCGGGTTGGGTAAGGGGCTTGGGGCGCTCATCCCGACGGGCTCCGTTATCGAGAGCCCAAGTGGTCTGGAGGAGGTCCCGGTTGCGGCAGTACGTCCGAACCGTTTCCAGCCGCGTGCGCGGTTCGACGAGGAAGAGCTGACCTCGCTGGCGGAGTCCATCCGCGAGGTGGGCGTCCTTCAGCCCATCCTGGTGCGTCCCATCGGCGACCAGTACGAGCTCGTCGCCGGTGAGCGTCGATGGCGAGCGGCCCGGCGGGTCGGTCTCCAGACGATTCCTGCGCTGGTACGCGAGACCGACGACACGGCCTCCCTGGAGCATGCGCTCGTCGAAAACCTCCACAGGGCCGACCTCAACCCGCTCGAAGAAGCGGCGGCGTACCAGCAACTGATCGAAGACTTCCAGCTCACCCACGAGCAGATCGCAACCCGCGTGGGCCAGAGCCGGGCCGCGGTCACGAACAAGCTCCGGCTGCTGCAACTGCCGCCCGCGGTGCAGAAGCTCGTCCAGGAGGGGCAGCTCGACATGGGCCACGCCCGGGCACTGCTCGGGACGCCCGACCGGGCGTACCAGGAGCAGCTGGCCCGTCGCATTGCGGCGGAAGGTCTGTCGGTCCGGGCAGTCGAGGAGGCGATCCGAGCGCGGCAGCAGGACCCGGGCGCCGACAAGGTTCGGACGAACTCGGCGACCAAGCGGCTCCGGCCGCCTGGGCTCCTCGAGCTCGAGGACCTTCTCGGCGACTATCTCGATACGCGGGTCAAAGTCGACATGGGTGCGCGGAAGGGTCGAGTGGTGATCGAGTTCTCGACGCTCGAGGACCTCGAGCGGATCTATCGCCAGATGACCGAACCGGCGCCCGCGCCCGCGAGTGAGCCGCGCGCAACCTGATCGCGGGCACTCGCCTCAGCCGTCGGCGCCCGGCGGCTCTTCGAGTCCACGGCGCACGCCGCGTACGATGGCTCGGCCGACGACGCTCACGTCGTGCACGAGGCGACGCATCGCCTCGAGGTCTCCCTGCTGCACGAGCTCGCACACGACGGCGGCCATGCGGGTCTCGCGGAGCAAGGGGTAGGTCCTCGCGAACGGCTCCGGTGCAGCCGGCATGATGACGCCGGCGAGCTCGTGCTGGATTGCCCGAGCGAGCTGGTAGCCCCCCTCCGACCGGAACGTCGTCGTGGCGAAATAGGCGCAGCGGCATTCCCCATCTTCACCGAGCCGAATGGCGAGGAACACGTGTGCGTCGAACTTGTTCGCGTTCGCGGCGACCTCGGAGTCGTCGAAGGTCGCGGCGTCGTACACCACGGTGGCGCCGTAGTCGAGCAGCCCACGCTCGACAACCGTGCCGAGCACCTCGAGGCCGGGCACGGTCGACAGATAGATGCGGCTGCTCGCGAGCGGCCGCCCGAAGCGAAGCGACTCGCGTTCGCGCACCGCGGCGATCGAGCCCGTACCCGGGGCGCCGAGACGAGCGAGCGCGGCGACGGTTTCCGGGCCCGCGATGCCGTCGACCGCGACGCCGGCGTTCCGTTGGAACTCTCGCAAGGCCTCGTTGGTCTGCTTTCCGAGGATGCCGTCTTCGCGACCGGCGTCGAAGCCGAGCGCGTTCAGGCGCCGTTGGAGCACGGCGACGTCATCGCCCCGGAGCATCGGCTGCCGGTGGTACAAAAGGCGATCACCCAGCTGGAAACCGCTTTCCACCACCGCGCTCCAGGTCTGCGGCCCGCAGACACCGTCGACCCGAAGCCCCCGCTGTTCCTGGAAAATCCTTACAGCACCCTCGGTACCGCTTCCGTACTCACCCGGCTCGTCGTCGATCGAGTGGCCGAGGCGGCTCAACCTCTGCTGGAGGTCCCGAACGGGCTCGCCGCCGTCACCGCGACGGAGGACCTGGGTCAAGCGATGAACTCGGCGAGGTCCTGGAGGAGCTGGCCCTTCCCCTTCGCACCGACGAGGCGCTTCACCGGCTGACCTTCCTGGAAGACCAGCAAGGTGGGGATGCTCATCACGTCGAAACGACGCGCGGTGTCGGGGTTGTCGTCGACATTGAGCTTCGCGACGGTGAGCTTGCCCTGGTGCTCGGCGGCGATCTCCTCGAGCGCGGGCGCAATCATCTTGCACGGGCCGCACCACTCGGCCCAGAAGTCGACGATCACCGGGGTCGTCGACCCGCCGACGGTCTCCTCGAAGGTCGCGTCGGACACGGTGAGGATCTGCTCAGACACGAACGGGTTCCTTTCCAGTCGCGTCACCGGGGTGCCCCGCGGGAACGCTGCATTCTACTGACGGCTCGAACACCACAGCGGGGGTCGACATTCCTGCACAGTGCGGACGGAGCGGCGCGGACGGAGCTTGGCTCCGCCCGGCGCAGCCCGCCGCGTCAACCGTGATGCTTGCCGTGGGCCTGCGCTTCCAGCCAGCGCTCGGCTTCGATCGCGGCCATGCACCCGGTGCCCGCGGCCGTGATGGCCTGGCGGTACACGTGGTCCTGCACGTCGCCGCACGCAAACACGCCGTCGACCGACGTCCGCATCGTGCCGTCGTACGTGACCACATAGCCGTTCGGGTCCAGGTCGAGTTGACCGTGGAACAATGCGGTGTTGGGCGTGTGGCCGATCGCCACGAACATGCCGCCGACCTCGAGATCGCACGTCGAGCCAGTCTCGATGTCGCGCAGCGCGAGCGCTTCGACCTTGCCGTTGCCGATCACGTCGTCGACGACCGTGTTCCAACGGAACTCGATCTTCGGGTTCGCGAAGGCACGATCCTGCATGATCTTCGACGCACGGAGCTCGTCGCGACGGTGGATGACAGTCACCTTGGTGGCGAACTTCGTGAGGAAGATCGCCTCTTCCATCGCGGAGTCGCCGCCGCCGATGACCGCGATCTCCTGGTCGCGGAAGAAGAATCCGTCACAGGTCGCGCAGGTCGAGACACCGTGGCCGAGGAGGCGCTGCTCCGACTCGAGGCCGAGCATCAGCGCGGACGCACCCGTGGAGACGATGACGGCTTCCGCCTGGTACTCCTGGCCGCCCGCCCAGATCCTGAAGGGACGCGAGGAGAAGTCGACGCGGTCGGCGTCGATGGTGAGGTACTCGGCGCCGAATCGTTCGGCCTGGGCCCGGAAGCGCTCCATCAACTCGGGACCGATGATGCCTTCGGGGAAGCCGGGATAGTTCTCGACCTCGGTCGTGAGCATGAGTTGACCGCCCGCTCCGAGGCCCTCGATCACCAGCGGCAAGAGGTCGGCGCGGGCCGTGTAGACCGCGGCCGTGAGCCCCGCCGGCCCGGATCCCAGGATGATGACGTTGCGAACAGTCATGTTCCCTCGCCGTTCAGGCCGGTCGGGGCGACCGGCGTGACCAGCAGAACGCGCCGGCGATCACGGAGATTCCCCCCACGATGAGCCACGCCGCCCACACGGGCAGTGCGATCGACAGCAGGCGGAACACCATGATCGCGAGCAGCAGCAGAGCGGTGATCACGAAGAACGAGGCGAGAAGGCCGTAGACGACGGCACGGGCGGCCGATTCCACGGGGACGACCGCGCGGTCGCGGACCGTCGTGACGACACGCTCGACGGTGTCCGCCGCTTCGCTCGTCCAGTCGCTCATCACCGCTCCTCGCTGGTCAACCGGCGCCGGGCAGCGTACAGGTCGGGACCTTCATCGCCCACGGTCCGCACTGTTGTCATGGTGATCAGGTCGACTGCGACGTCAACACCGCGCAGGTGGCCCGGTCGGCGACGAAGACGATCGACCGTACGCCGCGATGCACTCCCATCACCACGACGTCGCGGCCTTGGAACGTCGCAGTCGCGAGCAGGACGACGCGGTCGGACGAGCCCGCACGCCCCGGGTCGACGAGAGCGGCGCACCTCAGAGCCGCATCGCGGCCGGCGGTGTCGGGCGTCGCGGGCGCGGTCGGTGCCGGCGACGTGCTCCTCGCCTGCTGGTTCGCCGCGGCCGCACCCGCGGGCGGCTCGTCGTTGGCGTGGGCGGGCAGGCCGGCGAGGCGGTTCGAGAGCACCATGCGCAAGGCGGCGGGATCGCTGACGTCGCCGACCGCGCCGACGAATGCACCGTTCTCGATCAACGGTTGCGCCGCGGAACCTGCAACCGACTTCGACGCCTTGCCCGCACTTCCTCCGCCGACCCGGCTGAGCGCGAACCCGGCACCGAAGAGAACCGCGACGATGGCCGCGACGGCGAGGAGCGGGCGCCACACGCGCTGGGTACGACGCTCGCGCGGCGCCGGGAGACGGTCCTTCGCCTCGAGCACGAGGTGTCGGCGGGTCGCGCGATCGAGGGACGGCGCGCCGACTGCAACCGCGGCGCGTGCCCGATCGAGCTCCCGGCGCCGTTCGTCGAACCCGCTCCAAGCGGAGAGGCGCCGTTCGACCTCGGTCAGTGACTGGTCGCGCTCGGCGGCGAAGTCGGCGAGCTCGCCGTCGATCGCGGCCGAGACCGCTTCGTCAGTGTCGTCGCCGAAGGGAGGAGTATCACTCATCGTGGTTCCGAGGGTTCCGACGTTCGGCCGGCGTGCTGTGCTCCCGACAATGCGCGCGCGAGCGCGGCGCGCCCGCGCGCGATGCGACTCCGAACAGTCCCGGCGGGAATGTCGAGGATCGCGCCGATCTGCGCGTAGTCGAGGTCGGCGAGGTCCCGGAGCACCAGTGCGGCCCGGAAATCGATGGGCACCTCGCGCAACGCCGCGTCGATCAGGAGCTGATCGTCGACGCGTGACTCCATCGAGGTCTCGGTGGGGCGTTCGGGGAGGATGTCCGCGGGCACGGGGCGTCGCGACCTCCGGCGCACCTCGTCGAGGGCTGCGTTCGTGGCGACGCGATAGAGCCACGTGGTGAAGGCGGATGCCCCGCTGAACCGGCCGATGCCACGTGTGATCGCGACGAGCGCCTCTTGTGTCGCGTCGAGCGCGTCCTCGCGGTTACCCACGATGCGCACACACAGCGCGTAGACCCGTTGCGCGTGGCGGTCGAGCAGCGCGTCGAGCGCGTGACGATCGCCCGTTGCAGCCCGCGACGCGAGCTGCTCGTCGGATGGCCCGTCGTCAGGAGGCAAGTTCGACCTCGGCGATGCTCAGTCGTCCGCCCGCGGGGAGGTGGGTGAACCACAAGAGCACGTAGCGGCCCGTCTTCGCGGCATTCATGGAGAGGGTCGCGTCCGTACCGAGGTTCTGGCCGCTCGCGTCGGGTGCCAGCGTCGGAGCCGACTGCGGAGCCTGGTCCAGCACGTACACGTTCGCGTTCCAGCCCTGGTCGAGGGCGTGCACGGTTACGGTGCGTACCGACGACCGGCGCGCGAGTTGAAAGACAAGGCCGACACCTGTCTTCCCGCTGCCGCCGAAAGCGGGTGATTTGTAGCCCTCCGTCGACCAGATCGTGTTGCGGTCGCCGTCTGCAACCTTGCCGACGTCGGCGTGGTGCTCGGCGCCGTCGCCGGGAGGCGGGTCGAAGTCCTCGACGTTCGCGATGCGCACCGGCGCCGAGCGCGCGGTGGCCGCGGGAGCGTTCGTGGCTCCGGTGACGCGGCCGGGACCGTCACCCCGGCCGGCGAAGGCGACCAGCAACACGACGACGCCGACGAGTGCGAGCAGGCCGACCACGATCGACCGCGCGATGCGATGCCCACCGTGCGGCGCGCTCGACGTGAACGCGTGGTCGGGCGCCGTGACGTCGGTGGTGACCGGTGCAGGCGGCGGCGTGCGCATCGCATCGGACGCCGGCGGGTGAGCGGGCGGTGCGAACGCGCCGCTCATGCTGAGGTCGGGCACTGCGTCTCGGCGGAACGGCGCGAGGGCATCACGCAGCTCGCTCGCGGACGCAGGCCGTCCGCCGGGGTCGCGAGTGAGCGCGCGGCCTACCACCTCCTGTACCGCACGCGGAACATCGGGACGCGCGACCGACAGGGGAACCGGATCCGCACGGAGACGGGCGACGGCATTGGCGATTTCGTTGTCGGCATTGAACGGCGTCTGGCCGCAGAGCATCTCGTACAACACGAGGCCGAGCGCGTACACGTCGGTGCGCGCGTCCACGGGGCCGCCCTCGACCTGCTCGGGCGCGAGGTAACGCGCCGTACCAACGACGGCCCCCGCGCGCGTGAGCTCGCTCGTGCCCGCGGCTTTCGCGATGCCGAAGTCGGTGACCTTCACCCGCCCGTCGCGTTCGACGAGCACGTTGCCCGGCTTCACGTCGCGATGGACGAGGCCCCGGGAGTGCGCGTGCTCGAGCGCGTCGGCGACTTGCGCGCCGATGTCGGCCGCTTCTCCGACCGGCAGCGTCCGGCGCTGGTCGAGCACGCGTCGCAACGTCGTACCTTCCACGAGCTCCATCACGATGTATGCGACGCCGTCGTCTTCGCCCGTGTCGTACGTCGCGACGATGCCCGGGTGCGTGAGACGGGCTGCGGCGATCGCCTCGTGACGGAAGCGCTGGCGTACGTGGTCGTCGTCGGCGAGGGTCGGCTCGAGGATCTTCACCGCGACGCGCCGGCGCAGAATCGGGTCTTCCGCCACCCAAACCCGGGCCATCCCGCCGCGGGCGACTTCCTCCACGAGCCGGTAGCGGCCGCCGAGCACACGCCCGGCCGCGAGCAGATCGTTCATCGCTCCCGTGTCCGCGGTCCGCGCATCCGGCGATCAGTGCGGCGTCTGGTAGGTCATGCCGATCACGCGCGGTCCGGCGTGCGTACCGATCACGGGACCGATCTGACTGACGACGATCTCGTCACGCGGCGCTACGGGAGCGATCAGGTCGAGGAACTCCTCGATGTCCGGAGCGTCGCCGTGCAGCACCGACACGTTCTCGAACTGGCCCGGCTTGAGCTTCTCCGCGAGGTGACGCAGGGCCTTCGACCGGGTGCGGACCTTTCCCGCCTCCGCGACCACGCCGTCGCGCACCTCGACGACCGGCTTGATCGACAGCATCGACCCGAGCAGTGCCTGCGCCGCCCCGATGCGGCCGCCCTTGCGCAGGTACTCGAGCGTGTCGAGGGTGCCGTACAGCTTCGTGCGGCCGCGCCGGTCGTACACCTCTTCGGTGATCGTCTGCAGGTCCGCGCCGGCGTCCGCCATGCGAGCCGCCGTGACGCACAGGGATCCGATCGCGGCGGACACGTGGAGGGAGTCGATCACCTCGACGGGGCAGTCCGGCGTGACGGTGTTGGCCGCGACCTGGGCCGCCTGCATCGTGGCCGACAGCTTCGACGAGAGGTTGATGCAGACGATCCCGTCCGCCCCCTCGCGAACGAGCCGCCGGAAGACCTCCTCGAACGCGCCCGCGGACGGCGCCGAGGTCTCGGGTAGCACGGGCGAGCGGGCGAGCCGGCGCCAGAACTCGTCGGTGCCCAGCTCCTTGCGGTCGACCAGCTCCTCGTTGCCGAACCGGATGGTCAAGGGAACAATCTCGATGCCGAGCTCCTCGACCAGGTACTCCGGGAGGTCGCAGGCGCTGTCGGTGACGACTCGAACCCCCATCACAGCCTCCTCATCCCGGCGCGCCCCATCGCCTGCAGGTCGTATCCCGAACCTATGGTCCCACGGCCGAAGGGGTTTCGGCGGGTCGCCTCCTGCGCAACGCGTCCCGCAACTCTGTCACCTCGTCGGCGTGGAGCCCGACCAACACCGCGCCGTACACGCCCACACCGGCAACGCCGGCCGCAAACAGCGCGAGCAATGCCCGCGGCGCGGAGCCATACCCGACGGCGGTCGCGACCAACCAACCGACGGCACCGAGCGCGGCCGAGGCGACGGCGATTCGCGCGAGGGACCGGGCCGTGCGCGCTCCGTCGAGGGCACCGAGCCGCCGCCGCAGCGCTACGACCGCGGCAACGGACGCGACGAAATACGCCGCCGACCACGAGAGGGCGAGACCGGTGACGTGGAGCAGGGGATACAGCGCGAGGGCGATGACGATGTTGACACCGTTCTCGAAGCAGTTGAGGAAGAACGGCGTTCGCGTGTCCTGCAGCGAATAGAAGCCGCGCAGCGCGAACAGGTACACGGAGAAGCAGAAGAGCCCGATGCCGAACATCGCGAGCGCGGCCGCCGTACGGGACGCGGACTGCGTCGTGAAGTGACCGTAGAGCAGCAAGCCGTTCACGATGGGACGCGCCAGGACGACCATGACGACCGCGGCCGGCACGACCACGAGTGCCATCAGGCGCAGACCGAGCGAGAACTGCACGCGAAAGCCTGTCATGTCGCCCCGGCTCGCGCGCGCTGCGAGCTCGGGAACGAGCGTCGTCATGAGCGACACCGCGAACAACCCGTGTGGGAGTTGGAAGAACGTGAACGCAGCGAGGTACACCGACGCGTCACCGGTGCGGCCGTAGCTCAGGAACAGCACGACGAGGAATGCGATCTGGTTCGCGGCGACGTAGCCGAAGGTCCATCCGGACAGACGGGCCAACCGGCGGACGGCCGGATGACGCCAGTCGGTCGTGAAGTGGAACCGCACGCCGGCCCGCCGCAGGGCGGGCAGCAGCACGATCGCCATCGCGACGATGCCTGCAGTGGTGCCCGCGCCGAGCAACAACGTGAGACCGAGGCTGTCGTGGACGTGTTGAACGGAGAGACGTCCCGACGTGACCTGGGGAAGCGCGAGGAACACGCCGATGACGACGAGGTTGTTGACCACCGGGGCGAATGCCGCGGCTGCGAACCTCCGGCGCGCGTTGAGCATGGCCGTTGCCAGCGCGGTGATGCCGTAGAAGAGGATCTGGGGCATGAACAGCAGCAGGAGATCCGTTGCCAGCCGCTGCTGCACGACCCGATCGGCGCCGTGCAGGCGCAGCGTGTAGAGCCGGATGATCCACGGTGTCGCCACCAAACCGAGCGCGGTCACCACGAAGAGGCCGACGAGCGCTACCGAGTTGATCGCGTCGGTGGCGTGCTCGTCATCGCGGTGGAGCTGCTCGACGAACAGTGGCACGAGCGTCGCCGTGAGGATCCCGCCGAGCAGGAGCTCGTACACGATGTTGGGCGTGGAGTTCGCGATGTTGTAGACGTCGGTCAGGTGGCCGAAGCCGATCGCAGCCATGGCCGACACGCGCAGGAACCCAGTGATGCGCGACAACGCCGTGCCGAGGCCGACGACGGCCGACGAGCGAACGAGCTCACGCGTGTCTGCGGCTCCTGCCGGTTCTGCGGGCTCTGCGGGTCGGGCCACGCCCGGCTCGGTCAGCGGAGGGGACGACGCGTGAACGCCGGCCCCCTCACCTGACTGCGCCACCGGTAGGTGTCGGGCGCGGCATCGACTCGGGCGCCGGGAGCACGGGGACGCTTCCCGACGAACGGGCGGCCCGCTGTGCGCGCCGCCGGCGCCGGTAGTGGTTGGCCCACCAGCCGGCGAGGAACAGCCCCGCTCCGACCGTGAGGAACACGCCCATGCCGCTCACCACGGTGGAGCGGACGGTGAAGCGGATGTGTTGGAACGTGATCCCGCCGTCGGCGGACAAGACGGTGACGGTGAGAGGAAACGTGCCCGACGCACGCGTCTCCACCGCGAAGCGTGTGGTCGTGTTGTGCGGCGGGAGCGTGATCAGGTGCTCGGAGCCGTTGGGAAAGAAGAGCTTCTCGCTGAACAGCTTCACGCGCACCGTGATCGGTTCGCTGCTCGCGTTCTGGAACGAGATCGGGATCGCGGCGCGGCGCGCGGTGATGGTGATCGTCGTCTGCTGGGGCCCGCTGATGAGACGTGCGTACTGGGAGATCGACGCGTCGATCACGGCCAGCTCCTGTGACGAGCGCCGGCGGCCCTGCGCACCCGTCCACACGGAGCTCATCGACACGAGGAGCGCACGTTCGCCGCGCTGTACGCGTGGGTCATCGGCCGGGACGAGCCGACCGAAGGCATCGAGGCGCGTGCGCGCATCGCGCAGGTCGTGTGCCGATACGGGTGGCGACCCGCTCCGGACGGCGTCGTTCATCTGCCGTACGAGCGGAGTGCGGCGCGTTCCGGGACGAACGTCGGGCTGCACGGAGTCGAACAACTTCGTGGGTGCGACCACGTCGACGTACGGGTCGCCGTGCAGCGCCGTCGCGGTGATCGACGCGGCCTCGACGGCCGACGGGTCGTCGGTCCACCGCGGCGGCATCGCGACGACCACGGCGCGGGGCACTCCCGGCTGCTCGCTCTGCACGACGGCGAGGCCGGCCAGGAACTGCTGAGCCCGCAGAGCCGGCGGCACATTGGGCTGCAGCAGCAGGTCGCCGAGACCGCGGTCGATGACGGCCGCGGTGACGTTGTGCGGGTCGGCCTGGAGCTGGAAGGGCCGCGCCGGCGTGAACCTGATCGGCACCGGCTGGAGCTCGGCCGGGTCGACGACGAGACGGTCGACCCCGAGCGCGGCGAGCTGGTTGAGTCCCGCGCGGTCGAGCGGGGCCGGCATGACGGCGCGGTCGGCCTGGATACCGGCGGCCGCAAGCGCGCGGGCCCCGGCGGCGAACTGCGTGCCGATCTCGGTGCGGATGCCACCGTTCACGAGCGACGGCACGTCGATCGGAACGTACGGTCCGGCGAGCGCCGGTTTCGAAGCTCGGCGCAGCCGGGCCAGCGTTGCCGCGAGTTGCGCGTCGTCCTGCGCGAGCGCCGACAGTGATTCCACCGTCTCAGGGTTCGGCGCCACCGTGACGGGCAGGTCGGTGTTCGCGAGCAGCGACGCGACTCGGCCCAGCCCACCGTCGGGCCGCAGCGCCCGGACTACCGCCGGGTCGGGGGTCCCATTGGGCAGGTACGCGGGGTTGGCCGCGAAGGGCCAGATCCACACGAGGCCCAACGGCGTCCCCATCTGGCCGGAGGCGGCGGTACCGACGGGAACCGTCGCGACGTACGTGGTGAAGCCGTCGACCCGCGTCCTGCCGTCGTAGAGCGTCACGTCGAGCGGGAACACGCCGGTGTGAGCTGGTGCGGTCAAGCCCATGTCGTAGACGCCCGCCACCCCGCGCATGTCGGCCACCTTCGTGAGGGGCGAGTAGGTCGCACCTCGGGTGGTGTGGCCCTGCAGGGTCTCGTCGAAGCCGCTGCGGGTACCGATCGGACCGTGCACCGCGGCCTGCACGCTGAGCCGGTTGGGGTCGCCGTCGATGCGGACCCTCATTGTCACGTTGTCGTGCACCGTCGCGAATGCCGGCTGGGCGATGAGCGTGATCCGCGGGCCGGACGTGGCGGCCCGTGTCGTCGCGGCGCCGGCGCTCGGGGCGTAGGCGCCGAACAGCGTGACCGCGGCCAGGGAGAGGGCCGCGACGCGCACGAGCCTCACAACGACCGTCCCATCACGCACAGCCCGAAGGGCAACTCCGAGAAGCCGCACGAGTGGTACAGGTCGAGTGCGGCGGCGTTTCCCATCTGCGTGTTGACCAGCGTGCGGGACACACCGTGACGCTGAAGCCAGTGCAGGCCGTCGGCGACCACGGCCCGTCCGAAGCCCCGCCGCCGCGCACCAGGGTGCACGGCGATGCGCTGCAGGTAACCCTGCGAACCCGCGCGCCCGCTGATCGCGTACGCGAGCACGCGACCGTCCTGCGCCGCGACACGAAAGCGCGAGGTCGGCGTCGCGCTGATCGCGTCGTCGAGACCTGCTTCGTCGAGATGCCAGAACGCGTCGAACGCCTCACCGTCGACTGCGAGCACCGCGGCCCGATCGGCACGGTGGGCGCGTCGCGTCGGCCGGCTCGTGTCGGGCAGGGCGGTCATGTCGTTGGCGAGCAGGTGGAGCCGCTGGCGAACCGTGAAGCCGGCATCGACGAATGGAAGCGCGTCGCCGGGTGGCAACGCGTTCGTCACCACGGCCGTGTAGCCGTCGCCGCTCAGGAGTTGCAGCGCGCGCGCCAGCACCTCGGCGTCCGGCGGCCGCTGCGCCCCGACCGAGAGGAAGGCGGTGTGTCGGTCGCCCCGCCAGGGCCCGAGACGCGCCCAACCGCCCCGCCATCGCAGCAGGTGATGTTGGTGCCGATCGCGGCTCTCGGCGCCGACCATCACCGGCGACAGTACCGGTCCGGACCTCGCTCTTCGTAGGCATACGCCCCGAGCGCCCACCGGATCAGACGGACGTGCCGCTACCCTGCGCGCGGATGCTGCTCCTCGTCAGCGACCCCGTCTTCGCCGAGCACGACACCGGTCGAGGCCATCCCGAGCGTGCTGCCCGGCTCGAGGCGGTGGCTGCCGGCGTCGCCCGGGCCGGCCTCGGCGACGCGCTGCGGCCCGTCGCCCCGCGAGCGGCGACCATCGAGGAGCTCGAGCGTGTGCACTCGCCTGAGCACCTCGCGCTCGTGCGCTCACGTTGCGAGCAGGGCGGCGCCATCGACGCGGACACCGTCGTGTCACCCGGCTCGTGGCAGGCCGCGCTCCACGCAGCAGGGGCGGGGCTCGCGGCCGCCGACGGCCTCCGCCGCGGCGACGGCGACGCCGCGTTCCTCGCGCTCCGGCCGCCGGGCCACCACGCGACCCCGGTCCGCGCGATGGGGTTCTGCCTCCTGAACAACATCGCCGTCACCGCGGCCGCGCTCGCCGAAGGTGGCGAACGTGTCGCCGTCGTGGATTTCGACGCCCATCACGGCAACGGCACCCAGGACGCGTTCTCCCGCGACCCGCGCGTGCTGTACGTCTCCATGCACCAGTGGCCGCTCTATCCCGGCACGGGCAAGCTCGACGACGTGGGCCGCGATGCCGGCACGGGAACGACCTGCAATCTTCCGTTCCCTCCGGGCGCCACCGGCGACGTGTACCTGGCGGCCATCGATCAGGTGATCGTGCCCGTCGTCGAACGGTTCGAGCCCGACTGGCTGCTGCTGTCGGCCGGGTTCGATGCCCATCGCGCCGACCCACTCACGGGCCTCGCGCTGTCGGCCGACGACTTCGGCCTCATGACCTCGAGGCTGGCGGCGCTGGTGCCGGCCGGCCGGCGCATTGCGTTCCTGGAGGGCGGCTACGACCTCGACGCGCTGGCCCGGTCCGTCTCGGCCACGCTGCCCAACCTCGTCGGGACGCTCGCGCCCCGGGAGGAGCCGCCGACTTCGGGCGGCCCCGGGCACGTCGTCGTCGACGCCGCGAGCCAACTCTGGGCCGAGCTCATCCCCTGAGCCCGGCCGGGTAGCAGCGGCGCGCCGTCGGCTCCAGGTCGTCGGCACAATTCGCCCATCTCCTCAATTGGCCCGCGCGCCCTGCCGATAGACGGGCACGAGGAGGGCGCGGTGCTGGACCTGGACGAGCTGCTACGAGAGACGGTCGACCGACGGGCGTCGGATCTCCACGTCAAGGTGGGGTCGCCGCCGTATCTGCGGATCGACGGGAAGCTCGAGCCCACGCGTTTCGACGAGGTCGGCCCGGCCGACACGGAGCGGATCGCCTTCGCGATCATGCCGAAGCAGCGGGCCGACGAGTTCCTCGCGGTCAACGAGGCCGACTTCGCCCACACGGTCGCGGGGCTGGGGCGGTTCCGGGTCAACGTGTTCCGCCAGCGCGGGTCGGTGGGGCTCGTGCTGCGCCGCGTACTCCCCGGCATCCCCACGATCGAGGACCTGGGCCTGCCGCCGGTCATCCGGCGCCTCGCCGAGGAGCCGCGCGGTCTCGTGCTCGTGACCGGGCCGACCGGATCGGGCAAGACCACGACGCTCGCCGCGATGATCGACCACATCAACGCGAACCAGCAGCGCCACATCGTCACGATCGAGGATCCGATCGAGGTGCTGCACGCCGACAAGCGGTCCATCGTGAACCAGCGCGAGATCGGCACCGACACCGAAGACTTCCACTCCGCGCTCAAGCGGGTGCTGCGCCAGGACCCCGACGTGATCCTCATCGGCGAGATGCGCGACCCCGACACGGTGTGGGCGGCGCTCGCCGCGGCGGAGACCGGTCACCTCGTGTTCTCGACCCTGCACACCATCAGCGCGACCGACACGATCAACCGCATCATCGACTTCTTCCCGTCGCATCAGCAGCGTCAGGTGCGCATGTCCGTCGCGGGATCGTTGCGGGGCATCGTGAGCCAGCGGCTCCTCGAGCGTCGCGACGGGAAGGGACGCGTGCCGGCGAGCGAGGTGCTGGTCGCGACGGGCCGGGTGTTCGACCGCATCGTCGATCCCGACAGCACCCACGACATCGAGCAGATCATCGCCGAGGGCGAGTACTACGGGATGCAGACGTTCGACCAGAGCCTGCTCGCGCTCTACGCCGACGGGCAGGTGACCCGGCGCGACGCGCTGGCGTCGGCGACGCAACCGCACGACCTCCGCCTGAAGATGGAACAGCTCGAACTGTCCCGGCTCGAGGCGGCGAGCACCGCACCGGACCAGCGCTGAGCCCCGGTTTCATGTGATTGTTTCGCGGTGCCCTTGGGGTGGCCGCGACAATGGGCGGGTGACGGTCCCGGAACGACTCGAGACGCTGCTCGCGCCGGACGCGCCCTTGCAGCGTGTCGCGCGCCGCCTCGTGGAGGCGGGGCACGAGTGCTACCTCGTGGGCGGCAGTGTTCGGGACGCGCTGCTCGACCGCCCGCACACCGACCTCGACATCGCCACGGACGCGCGTCCGGACGTGGTCGAGGGGCTCGTGCGGGGCTGGGCCGATCACGTGTGGGCCCAGGGGAAGCGGTTCGGCACCATCGGATGTGAGATCGAGGGGACCCGCTTCGAGATCACGACGTTCAGGGCCGAGGTCTACCGGCCCGACAGCCGCAAGCCCGACGTGACCTTCGGCGACGAGATCGACACCGACCTCAGCCGGCGCGACTTCACCGTCAACGCGATGGCGTTGCGGCTCCCCGAGCCCGTCCTGGTCGATCCGTTCGGCGGCACGGCCGACCTCGCCGCGCACCGGCTCCGCACACCGCTCGACCCGGAGGTCTCGTTCGTCGACGATCCGCTCCGCATGCTGCGGGCGGCGCGTTTCATCGCGGGTTTCTCGCTCGAGCCCGAGCCCGCGCTCGTCGCCGCCGTCGACCGGCTGCGCACCCGCCTCGAGATCGTGAGCACCGAACGCGTCCGCGACGAGCTGTCGAAGCTGTTGCTCACCGACGACCCGTCGGCCGGCTTGTGGTTCCTCGCGGACACGAAGCTCAGCGACGAGTTCCTGCCGGAGCTCAACGCGATGCAGCTCGAGCAGGATCCCATCCATCAGCACAAGGACGTGCTCGCCCACACGATCGCGGTGGTCCGCAACACGCGCCCCGACCTCAGGCTCCGACTCGCGGCGTTGTTGCACGACGTCGGCAAGCCGAAGACGCGCTCGTTCGCCTCGGGAGGCGTGACCTTCCACCACCACGAGGTCGTCGGGGCCCGGATGACGCAGGAGCGCTTGCGGGCGCTGAAGTATCCCAACGATCTCGTCGAGGACGTCACGAAGCTCGTGTACCTCCACCTGCGGATCCACACGTACGCCATGGGGTGGACCGACAAGGCGGTGCGCCGCTACGCGCGCGACGCGGGACCGTTGCTCGACGAGCTGAACCAGCTGGTGCGGGCCGATTGCACGACCCGCAACAAGAACCGGGCTCGCATGCTCGCCCGCCGCATGGACGAGCTCGAGGAGCGGATCCGCCAACTGCGCGAGCAAGAGGAGCTCGACAGGATCCGGCCGCCACTCGACGGCCGGCAGGTGATGGCGTTCCTCGGCATCAGCCCCGGCCCGCTCGTGGGCGACGCGCTGGATCATCTCCTCGAGATGCGACTCGACGAGGGTCCCATCGCGGAGGACGAGGCCTACCGGCGGCTCGCCGCGTGGGCCGATGCCCGAGGGCTCGCGCACAACTGAAGCACCCAACTCGGGGCGGAGTCAGAGCTACGCGGGCTGTTGCGCGTGCGCGACGGTCGCTTCGATGCGGATGTCGGTGTGCAGTGAGTTCGCGATGAAGCACTCACGGTGGGCCACCTCGCAGAGGTGGACGACGCGCTCGGCGCGGACCTCGGACGCGACGGTGATGTGGGGCCGGAGCACGATCTCGGTGATGGACGCCTTCGCGGCGTGCGGCATCACACCTTGGGCGGTGTCGTCGTAGGCGATCACGTCGACACGCGCTCGCGAGGCGACCGCGAGGAACGAAAGCAGCTGGCACGACGCGGCTGCGAGCACGAGCAACTGCTCGGGATTCAGCAGTGTGGGGTCGCCGCGAAATGCAGGGTCAGACGACAGCGTGACGCTGATGTCCGCCGGCGGCGCCGTGGCGGTGTGCCGCCGTTCGTAGTGCTCGTATCCGTCGCCGGTCGAGCCGCGCCACGAGCACGTGGCGACGTAACGGTGCGGCTCGTGCTCCGTCACGCCCCTTCCTTGCGGGCCCGCCAGACGATCGTCGGCGGCAGGAGTGGCTGCTCGGCGGTGCCGGGCGGTGCCGGCTCGAGCAGGACCTCGACCCTGAACCCGGCCCGGTTGAGGCCCATGAAGACGGAGGAGATCGTGCGCGGGTACACCTTGACCGGCCCGTCGGAGCCTTCGAGCACGACCGGCGTGTCGTCGAAGTAGGAGCGCCGTAACTCGACGCCGCCGAGCGCGAGCTCCGGGGGCTTCTCGCGGTCGGCCGAGACTGCCTCTCGCGCGACGCACAGCGCGAGCGGGTGGTCGTACGAGAACACGAACGCGCCGTGCGGGCGCAGCACCCGGTGGACCTGACGGAAGACCCGGCCGATGTCGTCGACCTCGCCCACGGCGTGCGCGCTGAACACGACGTCGACCGAGTCGGCCCGCAGGAACGCCAGATCGGCGAGGTCTCCCTCGTGCCACTCGACGCGGACCTCGGCCCGGTCGGCGAGCGCGCGCGCGTTCTTGAGATGCGCGGCCGAAGCGTCCACCGCGGTGACGGACGCGCCGGCCCGCGCGAACGCGACGGCCGCCCCACCCGCTCCACAGCCGAGCTCGAGGAGGCGCTTGCCCTTCAGGTCGCCGAGGAGCCGCAGCTCCTGTTCGGTGGGTGCGTCGGGCCCGTAGGCGACGGCCGGGTTGCTGTCCGCAGTCATGGGCTCATTGTGGATCACGCGGTGCCGTCATTGCTCGGGCGACAAGCGGCACGGGCAAAGTGCCGTACGACAGCAGCTCGTCGTGGAAGCGTCCGAGTGAGAGGTCGGGTTCTCCGGCGAGGCACTGATCGCGCAGGCGGAGGATCTCCTGCTTCCCGATCGCGTAACAGATCTGGTACGTCGGCGATGACGTGTAGCGGCGCACCTCGGCGACCGCGCTCGGCCGTTCGAGGTCGGCCACGCGCACGAGTTGGTCGACCGCCGCGTCGACGTCGAGATCGCCGCAGTGCAGTCCCATGTCGACGACGACGCGTACCGCGCGCCAGAGCTGGTCCTTCAGCTGGAACGCGCGCACGACGCGATCGTCGCCGTAGTAGCCCGCCTCGCCGATCATCGACTCGCAGTAGAAGGCCCACCCTTCCGCGAACAGTGGCGATTCGACGAGCGCGGAGACCAGACCGGCCTCGTTGGCCCGGCTGAGCTGCAGATGGTGCCCCGGGTACCCCTCGTGCACCGCGGTCAGCACAATCGAGGGCCGCGCGTGGCCCGGGAGCCGCTCGGCCGCGTCGTCGCCGTCGGGCACGGTGACCCAGAAGATGCCGGTCGCGCCCGAGTCGAAGAATCCGGGCGGGTCGTATGCCGCATACGGGACGAGGTCGGCCCAGAAGCGAGGGGAAGCGCGCACGTCGAGCGCCGCTGAAGGCGGCCGCGCGATCGCATGCTCCTCGACGAACCGCCGCGCGCGTTCCATCTCGTCGCGGTACACATCGAGCAACTCGCCCGCCGCGGGGTGGCGTGCCTTCTCGCGCGTGACGAGGCGGCGCCAATCGGGATCGAGCGCGGCGAGCGCGTCCAGTGTCTGCGAGACCAGTTCCTCTCCCCGCGCCGCGATCCCCGCCGGCGTGTCGTCGAGCCGGTGTTGTACGCGGAGGCGCTCCTGGACCGCACGTTCGCCTGCGACCCACGTGCCGCCATCGGGCAGCGCGGCGACGTGCTCGGCGAGCGCGTCGAACGCGTCGGCCGCGGTGGCGGCGGCGTCGCACACCGAGCGGGCAGTGCCAGTCGGTGCGTCTTCCACTGCGCCCGGAAGATCGCTGCGGAGGAAGACCGCGCCGGCTTTCGCCGTCTCGTATGCCGCTTCGCTCCAGAAGCGCGGTACGTCGGACCACGTGCGCCGCGCGGCCTCGAGATACGCAGGCACCGCGCGGAGGCGCTCGGCGAGCGCGCCGAGACGGCTCTCGACGGGCTGCGTCTCGCGCACCAGGAGCGCGGCGCAGGCGCCGAGCGCCGTGTCGACCGCAACTTCCGGGTTCCGCCGCCACTGCTGCTCGTCTTCGACCTCGAGCAGCTCGGTGCCGAGCGCGACGTCGAGGCCTTGCGCGTCGAGGCTGTCGTCGCCTGTCTCTGCGAGGTCACGACGCAACGCCCGAACCCGCGCGCCGAAGGCTTCGATCGCCTCGCGGCTGTACTCGCCAAGGCGATCGTCGTGTTCGTGACGGCCGAGGTAGGTCGCGCGAGCCGGGAACGTCTCGCAGATCAGATCCGCGTAGGCACGGGCGAGCTCCCCAACCGTGGTCACGCGCGCAACATAGCGAGAAGCCCCGGGGCTTGAAATCCCCGGGGCTTCTCGTGCGCGCAGAAGCCCGCCGCTTCGTCTGCTGAGCTCTTAACCCTCGCCGCGGGCGAAGGCCTCCACCATCTCGTGGGCGTCTTCGTCGTGGTATTGCACCGGCGGCGACTTCATGAAGTACGCCGACGGGCCGAGCAGCGGGCCGCCGATCCCGCGGTCCTTGGCGATCTTGGCGCAGCGCACCGCGTCGATGATCACGCCGGCCGAGTTCGGCGAGTCCCACACCTCGAGCTTCAGCTCGACGTTGAGCGGCACGTCCCCGAAGTTGCGGCCCTCGAGCCGGATGTAGGCCCACTTCCGGTCGTCGAGCCACGCGACGTGGTCGGACGGCCCGATGTGCACGTCGTCGGCCTCGATGCCGTTCTCCACCTGGCTCGTGACCGACTGCGTCTTCGAGATCTTCTTCGACTCGAGCCGCTCGCGCTCCAGCATGTTCTTGAAGTCCATGTTGCCGCCGACGTTGAGCTGGTAGGTGCGGTCGAGCACCAGCCCGCGGTCCTCGAACAGGCGGGCAAGGATGCGGTGCACGATCGTGGCGCCCACCTGGCTCTTGATGTCGTCGCCGACGATCGGCACGCCGGCATCCGTGAACTTCTGGGCCCACTCCGGGTCGCTGGCGATGAACACGGGGATCGCATTGACGAACGCGACACCGGCATCGAGCGCGGCCTGCGCGTAGTGCTTCTGCGCGGCCTCGGAGCCCACCGGCAGGTAGCTCACGAGCACGTCGGCGCGCGTCTCGCGCAGCACCGCGGCGACGTCGACCGGTCCGGCCGGCGACTCCTCGATCGTCTGGCGGTAGTACTTGCCGAGACCGTCGAGGGTCGGTCCGCGCATCACCTGCACGCCGAGCTCGCCCACGGGCGCGAAGCGGATGGTGTTGTTCTGGCCGGCGAAGATCGCCTTGCCGATATCGAGGCCCACCTTCGCGGCGTCGACGTCGAACGCGGCGACGAACTCGACGTCGCGAACGTGGTAGCCGCCGAGCACGACGTGCATGAGCCCGGGCACCCGCTCGGCCGGGTCGGCGTTGCGGTAGTACTCGATGCCCTGGACGAGGCTGCTCGCGCAGTTCCCGACCCCGGCGATGGCGACGCGGATTGGACCGCCCGTGGCACTCATGCAGTGGCTCCTTGTTGTGGGCTGTTGGCCGCCCGCGCCTCACGCTCGGTAGCAATCAGCTCGTCGAGCCATTCGAGGTCGCGTTCGGTGGACTTCCTTCGGTGCTCCAGCAGCGAAAGCGCGTAGTGGTCGCCACCGCTGCGGGAGCCTCGGGCCCGGCTGAGCCGGGCGGCGAGATCGGAGCGACGCCGCTCGAGCAACTCGAGGCGTGCGTCGACTGGGAGGTAACGGCAAAAGGCGAGCTTCAGCGCGAAGGAACGTTCGTCGTCGGCGCCGGGCCCGGTATCGCTCGTCATGAGCTCGCCGAACATCTGCTCGCCGCGGGTCGTGAGCCGGTAGGCCTTGCGGGTACGCCGGCTCACCTTGCCGAGGCGTCGCATCCGCGCCGCCGCGGCCTCGCCGCCGATCGATCCCGTCGCGGGCATCGGGGCGGCCGGCGTGTCGGCGGGCGGCGCCTCGACCACCTCGATCGCCCCCGCGCGCTCGAGACGGCGGAGCGCGGGGTACAGCGATCCGTACGACACGCCCCAGAGCAGCCCGAGCGCGTCGCTCAGGCGCTTCTTGAGCTCATAGCCGTGCAGTGGCTGCTCTTTGAGGAGGCCGAGAACGGCCAGCTCCAGCATCGTGCTCCTGGTCGGGTGGCGAGGTGAGGCGTCGCCGTGCTCCTACCCGATGGGACAGGCGTTGCACGCCGATACAACAGACCGATACATCGTTCGATACAGCAGGCCGATATGTCCTCTCGATATATCGCCCCGATATATCGAGAGCAAGTGTCGCGCACCGGCAGACGTTCCGCAAGCACCCTCGAAAAAGGCCGGGACGGGCCGAATCGGCGGCAACCGACCCCTTCCGGCCGTCGGTACACTCCAAGCCGTGGCGCGCCACGTCGACTACGCCCTCGCCCGACGAGCGGTGTTGCGCGACTTCAACCGGGGCGGCCTCACCCGGCCCGACGTGTGCGACGCCCACCCGGAGCTGGTCCGGGCGGCGCGCAACGTGGGCGAGGAGGCCGGCCGGGACTGCCCCGTCTGTGCCGGCACCGACCTGCGACTGGTGTCGTACGTCTACGGCGACGCCTTGAAGGCGGCCAACGGACGCTGCATCAGCTTCCCGGGCGAGCTCGAGAAGCTCGGCGCCTCGATCGACGAGTTCGCGTGCTACGTGGTCGAGGTCTGTCCGGATTGCCGGTGGAACCACCTCGCTCGCCGCCTGCTGCTGGGACGGCGCCACGCCGGCTGACCCGCCGGCCGCTCCCTACTCGGTCACACGGTCGTATGTCGCTGCTCGGCGGGATACCCGCCTCGCGGCCGCTCCCTACTCGGTCCCCGCGGGCTCGTTCGGGTACTGGCTCGCGCACGAGAAGCACCACAGCTCGGGCGGCTCCACCACCTGATACGAGGCGGGCTGATCCCATCGCTCCGGGGTGACGTAGACCCGTCGCACGAGGATGAGCTCGTCGTCCTCGGCCGCGCAGTTCTCACACACGCCCACGGGGCGAATGTACGCGCGCACGGCACGCCCGTCTCCTGGGCCGGCGCCTTCGGCGCTCGCTACCATTCGCGACGCCGCCGGGAGCCGTGCGAGCCCCGGACGGTGGAGGTCGCCGAGATGGCCACGGAAGCACCGCGCGACGCGCGCCCGCTCACTGTCCCCGACGTCCGGAAACGCAAGGGCTCGGGCACACCACTCGTGATGGTCACCGCGTACGACGCGCCCACCGCGCGTGTCGCCGACGCGGCCGACGTGGATCTCATTCTTGTCGGCGACTCTCTCGCGATGGTCGTGCTCGGATACGACGACACGCTGCAGGTGACGATCGACGACATGGCCCACCATGTGGCCGCGGTGGCCCGAGCACGACCGCGCCCGTTGGTCGTGGGCGACATGCCATGGATGAGCTTCCACCTCTCGACCGACGACACGGTCCGCAACGCGGCCAAGTTGGTGCGCGCAGGCGCCGGCGCGGTGAAGCTGGAAGGCGGGCGCAAGCGGCTCGACGCCGTCCGGGCGATCGTCGACGCCGAGATTCCGGTGATGGGCCACCTCGGTCTGACGCCCCAGTCGGTGCACGCGCTCGGTGGGTTCCGCGTGCAGGGCAAGGAACTGGACGCGGCACGCGCCATTGTCGACGACGCCACCGCGCTCGCCGAGGCCGGTTGTTTCGCGATCGTGCTCGAGTGCGTTCCCGATGCGGTGGCCCGCGTGGTCACCGAGGCCGTCCCCGTGCCGACGATCGGTATCGGAGCCGGCCGCCACTGCGACGGTCAGGTCCTCGTATTCCACGACCTCGTGGGCCTCGACGACCGTGTCACGCCCCGATTCGTCCGCCGGTACGCGGAGCTCAAGCACGACGCGACCGTGGCCGTCGCTCGCTTTGCGAACGACGTGCGCAACGGCACGTTCCCGTCGAGCAAGGAGACCTATCACGTCGCGGACGACCTCACCGCGGCGATCGGGATCTACGGAGCGACGAACGCCGAAGCGGACGCGACCACGTGACATGAAGCGGCCGCGGCCGGTCCGTCTCGCCACGGCCGTGCTCGTCGCGATCGGTCTGGTGCTGCTCGCGCTGGGGCTCGCCGGGCAGCACGGTGACGCGGCCGGGAGAGCGCTCGCGGCACCCATCGCCGCCGCGCTCCGATCGGAACGGCGCGCGGTCGCGCCGTTCGCGCAGTGGAAGGAGTCGCGCGTGGCTGTCGGCGCCAGGTGCCTCCGTCTGGTGCTCGCGCGGACGACCGACGAGCGGCGCACCGGACTCATCGGCCGCCGCGACCTCGGGCCGTATGACGGGATGCTGTTCGTCACCCCGCGCGACACGACCGACCCGTTCACGATGTTCGGAACGGATCTCCCGCTCGATCTCGGCCTCTATGCCCCGTCGGGGCTCCCGCTCGAGCGCGATGTGCTCGAGCCCTGCGCGGCGCGCTCCGCCTGTCCGCTCACGGTGCCCCGCAAGGCGTACCGGCTCGCGATCGAGGCCCCCCGCGGATCCCTGCCGTCGGGCGGCCTCGGTGGCTGTGGCACGGGATAGTTGTCACACCCCCTCGATACGCTCCTCCTCGATAGGGCGCGTCGAGCGGCCCGGAGCGGCGACGCAGGTGTCTGGTAGCCTCTCCGGGTTCGATGCACGTGATCCGGGCACCGTCCTTCCGGGCGGTGCGGCCGCCACGTCCGACCGATCTTGCTCCTCGCGGTCGTCAGGCTGAGCTGGGAGCCCGGCATCCGGTCCGACCGGATGGCGGTCCACAAGGAGGTACCGGCCATGCGGCCGTACGAGGTCATGGTCATCTTCGACGCGGACCTGGAGGAAGAGACGATCCGGGCCGCGGTCGCCCGCTTCGTCCAGTTGATCGAGTCGCGGGGTGCCGAGCCCGGCTACATCGACTACTGGGGCAAGCGGCGGTTCGCCTACGAGCTCAAGCATCGTTGGGAGGGCTACTACGTGGTCTTCCAGGCGAGGGCGGAGGCGCGGGCGATGGAAGAACTGCACCGGGTGTTGTCTCTCGCTGACGAGGTCATCCGCCACAAGGTGCTGCGCATCCCCGAGGAGGTCTACGGGCCGCCCCGGGGCGCCGGCGCCGAAGCGGTTGGGTAGGAAGGCGAAAACATGGCGAACGGCAACACGATCACGATCGTCGGGAACATCACGCGCGACCCGGAGCTGCGGTACACGCCGAGCGGGCAGTCCAACACCCGGTTCGGCGTCGCGGTCAACCGGCGCTGGCAGGACCGGTCGTCCGGTGAATGGCAGGAGGCCACGAGCTTCTTCGACGTCGTGTGCTGGCGCGAGCTGGCCGAGAACGTGAGCGAGTCGCTCGGCAAGGGCAACCGTGTCGTGGTCACGGGCCGGCTCGAACAGCGCACCTGGGAGACGAAGGAAGGCGACAAGCGCAACGTCGTCGAGATCATCGCCGACGACGTCGCTCCGAGCCTCCGCTTCGCGACCGCGAAGGTCGAGCGCAACGAACGGCGCGGCGGGGGTGACTTCTCGCCCGGCGGCGGTGCTGGCGGAGGCGGAGGCGGCGGGGGAGGTGGGGGTCGCCCGGCGGGCGACCCCGTCCCCAGCTACGACGACTACGGCGAAGAGCCCTTCTAGGGCCGTACGAGCAGACAGCGAGAGCGAGCCATGGCGAGAGACCGCGACCGGCGCAAGAGCGCCGCTGCCGACCGGCGGCGGGCGCCCAAGAAGAAGGTGTCGATCCTCACGTCGGAGAACATCACGTGGATCGACTACAAGGACGTCAACCTGCTGCGCCGCTTCATGTCCGAGCGGGCCAAGATCCGGGCGCGGCGCGTCACCGGCAACTCCGCGCAACAACAGCGTGCGGTTGCACGGGCGATTCGCGTCGCCCGTGAAATGGCACTCCTGCCCTACAGCGTGCGCCAGGTGACCCAGCGCAGCAAAGGCGGCCGGGGTCGCGACCGCGACCGTGACCGTGATCGCGACGAGCTGCGCGAGCCCGTCGCTCCCGCGCCCACCGAAGCGGAAGACCGCACCGACGTGCCCGAGGGTGTCACGCTCGGAGCTGCAGACGAGCCCACCGCGGGTTCGGCCGCGACGGCTGCGGAGGACGGCGAGTCGTGAAGGTCGTACTCCGTGAAGACGTGGACCATCTCGGGCTGAAGGGCGACGTGCTCGAAGTTGCCGACGGCTACGCGCGCAACTTCCTCGTGCCGCGTGGTCTCGCCATGCGCGCCAGCAAGGGATCGGTCGCCCAGGCGGCGTCGATGCGCCGCAACCGCGACGCGCGTGAACGGCGTGACCGCGAGGCGGCAGAAGCGGTGGCCGCGCAGCTGCGCGGACAGCGCGTCGAGGTGAAGGCCCGGGCCGGCGAGGGCGGTCGCCTGTTCGGCTCGGTCACCGCGGCCGACGTTGCCGACGCAGTCCAGTCGCAACTGCGCGTCGAGGTGGACCGGCGACGCGTCGAACTCGACGAGCCGCTCAAGGAGCTCGGCGACGTCGACGTGGTGATCCGTCTCCACGCCGGTGTGGACGCGTCGGTCACCGTCGCCGTCATCTCGCAATAACGTTCGCTCGCTCGCTGCGAGCCGGGATACCCGGCTCGCGGGCGCTCGCTCGCTGGCGAGCTCCCTCTGCGACTCCGTCGCGCCGGTCGCCGCGTCGCCAGAAGCTCGCGCGGGGGCTGCGACGACGTGCTGTGGGCGCCAGGCGCCGGGCATCCGCGTTCACTGTCACACCGGCGCGTCATGCTGTGGACGAAAGGCACGTTGTCCACATGCAACGCACAGAGAAATCACAGGGTTTCACCTCTTCCAACCCACAGGCACAGGACGCGACGATTCCCGGCCGGGGTGCCAGGACGGGGGACAGTGGTTCAGTCGATCGAAGAGGTACGGCGTCATTCGAGCGTGACGCGCGTGCCACCGCACAACCTCGAAGCCGAGGAGTCGTTGCTCGGGGCCATGTTGCTCTCGCGCGACGCCATCACCGCCGCGCTCGAGTGCAGGGTCGAGATCGGTGACTTCTACAAGCCCGCGCACGGCCACGTGTTCGACGCGGTCGTCGCGCTGTACGGCCAGGGCGAGCCGGTCGACCCCGTCACGGTCGCCGAGGAGTTGCGACGAGCCGGGCTGCTCGAGCCGCTCGGCGGCAAATCCACGCTGTTGCGCATCCAGGCCGCGACGCCGGCCTCGGCGAACGCGGGCCACTACGCACAGATCGTCAGCGAGCTGGCGCTGTTGCGCCGTCTCATCACGGTGGCGGGTGAGATCGCGGAGCTCGGATACGAGGAACCCGCCGACGTCACCGAGACACTCGATCGGGCCGAGGCGCTCGTGTTCGAGGTCGCCGAGCGGCGAGTGTCGGAATCGATGGTCGGGCTGGCGACATCGCTCAACACCGCGCTCGAGCAACTCGAGTCGCTCTACGGCCGCGACGAGCACATCACCGGTGTGCCCACCGGTTATCACCAGCTGGACGAGATCCTCCTCGGCCTGCAGAAATCGTCCCTCGTCGTCGTCGCGGCCCGCCCCGGGCAGGGCAAGACGAGCTTCGCCCTCGGCGCGGCCGCGAACGTGGCCCTCGAGGTACGCAAGCCGGTGCTGTTCTTCTCGATGGAGATGGGTCATCTCGAGCTCACGAAGCGCATCCTTTCGGGCGAGGCCCGGGTCGACGCGAAGAAGCTCCAGACCGGCAACATCCCCGAAGGCGACTGGAACCGGCTGAGTCACGCGGTGGGCCGGCTCGCGGAAGCGCCGTTCTTCATCGACGACAATCCCCACACCACCGTGATGGAGATGCGGGCCAAGGCCCGCCGCACCAAGGCTCGCTACGGCGATCTCGGTCTCGTCGTCATCGACTATCTGCAGCTGATGACGTCGTCGTCGTCACGACGGGCCGAGAACCGCCAGGTCGAGGTGGCCGAGATGTCGCGCGGGTTGAAGATCCTCGCCCGAGAGCTCGAGTGTCCGGTGATGTGCCTCTCGCAGCTCAACCGACAACTCGAGTACCGCACCGACAAACGGCCGATGCTCGCGGACCTGCGCGAGTCGGGGAGCATCGAGCAGGACGCCGACGTGGTCTGCTTCATCTACCGGGACGAGGCGTACAACCCCGAGTCGGACCAGCGCGGCACCGCCGAGGTCATCGTGGCCAAGCACCGCAACGGGCCCACCGGTGTCGCGCGTCTTGCCTTCCTCGACCACCTGACAAGGTTCGCGAACATGGCACGCGAATAGCAGCCATTCGGCCCGCGGGCCGGGCGGTGTCCGCGGCCACACGGCACCCGACCGGCCGATGGGTGCCGTGAATCCGGGTCTTGACGGCGCGTGCCGTCCGGTGTGAAGTGTCCCCGGGTGCCCGATTCGCGGGCTTGGGCATGGGCAGGGCGGGGATGAGAAGGGTCAAGGTGCTGGTGTCGGCGGTGCTGCTCGGAGTCAAGACCACGGTGTCGGTCCTCGCATTGGGCACACTGTCTGGCGATTGAACGCACTCCACACGAACCTTCGGCCACCTCGATGAGGCGCGCCTTCACCAGGCTGGCCCGGCCCGTCCCCCTCGCGGTCGTCGCGGTGGTGCTCGTCGCGGCGGTTGTCGGCGGTGTGGTGCTGTTGCGCGGCTCGGCATCGGCGTCGACCAAGGCGAAGTTCGCGGTGGCGATCGACGGCAGTTGCTTCGCGACCGAGCAGGCGCTGCCGGGCGGCAACGTGCCAACCGATTCGGCCGGCCTGCGCAGGTACCTCGACAAGGCGCTTCCCGTTCTCCGTAACGCCGACAGCGGCCAGGACCAGATCGCCGTGCCGGCCGACGAGAAAGCGCTCGCGCAACGGTTCCTCGCGCAGTTCCACGACTACGTGACCGCGCTCTCGCGTACGAGCGACGCGCTTCGCCGTGGTGACGCGGCCGCGCAGGCTGTGGCCTCCGCCGACGCGCACCGCGCGTACACCGACATGGTCGACATGGCCGAGCCGCTCGACTCGAGCTCCTGCCCTCCTCAGCCGGAACTGCCCTGACCAAAGGTTTCGAGGGCCCGCGAGGGCGCGCCGTCGGGGTCGGTGTTCAGTGGAACGGTGGCCAGCGCATCGACGAGGAACCGCTGCACCTCGTCGAAGTCGACACATCGGCGCATCGGCGGTAGCGCGTCGAGCAGAACGGTGCGATAGGCGTAGCGGTTCTCGGCCAGGCGGACGTCGAGCACGGCGACGACACCCCGGTCGTGCGGGCTGCGGATCAGCCGCCCCACACCCTGGCTCAACGCGAGCGCGGCCGCCGGGAGGTCGACACTGCGCCAACCCGCGCCGCCACCGGCCTCCACCCGCTCACGGCGCGCCGCGAGGAGGGGGTCTGCAGGAGTCGGGAACGGGAGCTTGTCGATCACGACGAGCACGCACGCGCGCCCCGGCACGTCGACGCCCTCCCAGAACGAGCGGGTACCGACGAGCACGCTCTGTTCTTCACGACGGAACCGGTCCGCCAGCGCGGCCCGCGGACCCTCGCCCTGCGCCAGCACCGCGACGTCGAGCCGTTCGCGCAGGAGGGAGGCGAACCGGGCCACGTTCGCGTTGCCCGTGCAGAGCACCAGCGTGCGGCCGCCCGCGGCGTCGACGAGGCGACAGAGCTCGTCGCCCGCGGCGTCGACCCAGCGCGGGTCGCTCGGCACGGGCAGTCTCCCCTTGGGCACGTACAACAACGCCTGTGTGTTCCAGTCGAACGCGGGCTCGACCGCCAACGCGGAGTAGCCGGCCGCCGCCGGGTCGAGGCCGACCCGGCGAGCGAAGTCGGTGAACGGTGATGCCGCACCCAGCGTGGCGGAGACGAACGCAGTGGTGCGCGTAGCGAGCGCGGCACCGAGCGGGATCGCCACGTCGATCGGCGCGAGACGCAGCATTGGACGGCGGTCGTTCTCGACCCAGATGACGTCGTCGTCACGTTGCTCGATGACCCGCGCCACGGCTTCGCGGCGGGTCGCGAGCACGCGGCGCGTCAGGGCGATCTCCATCGCGGTCGCATCCGCGTGCTGCGCCAACGTTGTGTCGAGGTCCGCGAGACGTTGCGCGAGGTTGCCGAGCGCTTCGCGCAGCGGTTCGTCGGTGCCGGGAAGCACCCGGCCGGTGCGCTCGTAGAGCAACGAGCCGAACGCGTCAGCCGAACGCTCGAGCGCATCCGTGACGGTGCGTGACGCCCCGAGCCGGCGCGCACGCGCCGCGAGTTGCGCCACACCTCCCGCAGTGAGCATCAGTCCGAATGCGTTCGTCGCGGCGTCCGCGAGCGCGTGGGCCTCGTCGACGACCACGACGTCGTGCTCGGGGAGGAGCCAACCACCCAGAGCAAGGTCGATGCACAGCAGCGCGTGGTTCACCACGACGACGTCGGCCTCTTGCGCGCGAGCAGCAGCCAGCTCGGCGAAGCATTCGCTTCCGTGCTCGCAGCGCGACGCACCGGGACACTCCATCGGCGAACAGCTCACGAGGGCCCACGTGCCGTCGGACACGTCACCGGCCTCGGTTCGATCACCGCTCACGGACTGCTCGGCGAGCTGCCGGCACCGTTCGAGCTCGTCGGCGAAGTCGGGACCGGGCGCAGTGTCGAACAGGGCGTCCGTCGCCGAGGCGGCTGCGAGCTTCGCCCGGCACAGATAGTTGGAGCGGCCCTTCAGCAACGCGAACGAGAACTCGACACCGCCGTGCGCGGCGATGTGGGGCAGGTCCTTGCCGACGAGCTGGTCCTGCAGGGCGATGGTCGCGGTCGACACCAACGTGCGCCGGCCCGAGGCCACCGCGGGGGCGAGGTATGCGAGTGACTTCCCCGATCCGGTCGGTGCCTCGGCGACGAGGTGCCCACCCGATTCCATGGTGTCGCAGACCGCATCGGCGAGGAGCTCCTGGCCGGCGCGCCGTTCACCTCCGAGCGCTTCGATCGACGCGTGCAACACGGCCCGTGCCGCAACGCGCGGGCCGGCCGAACCGGCGGGCTCGCTCACCACGGCTGCTCCACGAGGTTCAGAACAGCCGGAGGGGCGAGTCGCCGTTGTCGCGCAGCATGTCGAGGTCGATTTCGACACATTCGACGCCACGGCTCTGGGCGAACACGCGGGCCTGGGGCTTGACCTTCGTGGCGACGAGCATCCCCCGCGTGGGCGCGAGGCGTGAGTCACGGTCGAGCCGCTCCTGGTATCGCAGGAGCTGCTCCACGCCGGCGATCTCGCCGACCCGTTTCACTTCCACCACGACCGCGCGCCCGTCTCCGTCGCGACACAACAGGTCGACCGGCCCGATGTCGGTCGGGTACTCGCGCCGGATCAGGACGAGGTCGTCCTTGAGCGACTGCACGCGGGCGGCGAGCAGCTCCTGCAGCTCGGCCTCGACACCGTCCTTCTCCAACCCGGGATCGTCGCCGAGCTCGACGTCGACATCGTGGAGCACATCGTCGAGCGCGATCGTCAGCCGTTCGCCCCGAGGATTCGTCGCGACGATGCTCCCCGGTTCTTCGCGAACCGTGCACGGTGGTGTCATCCAATTCAGCGGCTTGTACGCGCCTGAATCGGAATGGATGGAGATCGAGCCGTCGGCTTTCAGCAGGAGGAGCCGCCGCGCGCGTGGCAGGCGGGCTCCGAGGCGACCTTCGTACTCCACCGAGCACCACGCCACGACGAGACGCACCGCCGCGTTGTAGCACAGGGGTTAGCCTCGATCCCATGTCGTGCTCTCGCGGGCGCACCCGCCGCGCGTGGGCGCCGCCACTGAGCACGTCGAGCCCGCACTGCGTCACGGCGCTGCTCACCCTGCTGGTGCTCGTCGGGGCCTGCCACAGCGCGCCCTCCGTGGAGCGCCTCCCCCGACCGCACGACGCACCGAGGACCGATCCGGTCGCCCGCGAAGCGTTCCTCGCGCTCGTGACCCGATCGTCGCAGGCGGTGTGGTGGGTCGATTCGACCTTCGTCCGCACCCTTGCCGGCCGCACACTCAGGAGCAAGCTCACCGAGGTCAACCGGCCACCCGACCATGTGGTCGTCGGCGCCGGTGGGGCAACCGGAGTCCTGCACGGCAAGCCCTTGGAATGCACCCAGGCCGACGGCGGCGCCGTGTGCACGGGAGGCGCGGCCGCGGCGACGGCCGATGTCGGCGCGCTCGCACGTCTCACCGATGCCGGCACGGGTGGGTACGCACTGCGCGTCGCGGCGGCGCGCTCGGTTGCCGGACTCGCGGCGCGGTGCTTCCGGATGGACTGGAACAGCCGAGACCCGTCGCAGCCGTACGGCACGCGGGCGACGCTGTGCTATTCGAATGGAGGCGTCCCGGTGGCCCGCGAGGTGGAACGCCCGGACGGAAACGATCGAATCCTCGCAGACATGGTGCGTCGCGAGGTCGACGACGCGGCGCTGGAAGCACTGGTGGCGCCGTACGCCGGTGTGGGTCCGGTGCGGCCGCTGCCTCCGGGCACATCCGTCGCGCCGGCCGTCCCCTGACGCATGCGCCGTCGCGCATGGCGCGATCGCGTCGGCGCGTACCGCTCTCGGTACCATCGCCGGGTGACGTTCTACGACGAGGTGCTGCGTGAGCTCCTCGTGGCGCTCGGCGCGGCGATGTTCTTCGGGAACCTGTACGCGCTCGTTCGTCGCCGGGCCGACGCGCAACGGACGGCCGCGACGCGGGGCGGCGCGCGTGGAAAGGGATCGCGGCGCGGACCCACACCCGCGCCCCGTTCGACGTCGAACCGGCGGCCCGCGGCTGAGCTCACCCAGGCGCCCGTGGCCCGGACGATGGTCTACGTGGCGCTGGGCTTCGTGATGATGGTCGCGGGCATCGCGTCGCTCGTCGCGAGCTGATCCGTTTCGTCGTCGCCACCGGTGGCCGCGGCCCGCTGCGCGTCCAGCGCGACGAGATACCGCACGGTGCTGTGCTGGACCACGGTGCGCGCCAGCGTGAGCGACCGGTCTTCGAGCCGTTGCGCGTGCAAGGCGCGCCCCGCGCGACCGGCGAGCCGCAACGCGGCCAGCGTCGCCCGGCGCTCGCGTTCAGTCTCGGTCATGGTGTACCGACCCGCGATCCAGCGCTGGTACCACGGGGCGCCGGCGCGGTACTTCTCGGGCCGCCACGGGCCGGCGATGTCGGGATGGAGCACATGGAGCGCGTGGTTTTCGCGGACCTGCTGGCGTGCAAGCGCGAGGAAGTCGTCCGCGGACCGCACGTAGTGATGGGTCGCGAGGAGTGAGCGGTCGAAGACCCCACGCAGGCCGGCGGCGCGGCAGCGGAAGCCGAGCTCGCGGTCCTCGTGTTGGCGGTACGGGAACACGTGGTTGAAGAGGCCCACGCGCATGCAGTCGGACCGGCGGAGCGACACGTTCCCGCTCCACAGGTCGAACAGCACCGCGTCAGGCGACTCCTCGTAGCGCCGGCACACGCGTTCGTAGTCGCGCGAATACACCCGCGCGGGGGCCGAGGTACGCAAGAGGTGCTCCGCCACGGGCATCCAGCCGACCACGACGAGACCGGGATGCTCCTGGTGGCGCGCCGCGTGCCCGCCGGCGAGACCGGGGCCTGCGAGCACGTCGTCGTCGAGGAAGAGCACGACGTCGCCCGCGGCCTGTGCCGCGCCGAGGGCCCGTGCCGCGTTCGGCCGCCCGCCCGCGCCCGGCACCACGCACGCGCGCACCTTGGGTGGAAGGTCCGAAAGGAACGCCGAGTGGCGTTCGACCGTTTCGTCGCCGTCGAGCACGACGAGCACCTCGGTGACCGTCGGATCGTCGTGCACTGCCGCGATGGCCTTGCGGAGGAACGCCGGATCACGGACCCGCGTGGGGATGACGACCGATACGGTGCGCGTCAGGCTCTCTGCCCCGCCCCATGTCACGGAGACATTGTGGCCCATGGGGAGGAACCGGGCACACAACGGACCCTTGCGAACGCGTAAAGTGCTGGGTCGCGCCGTCGCGGGGCCGAGGAGGGGCAAGTGGGGCGAGTGCTGGCGATCGGTCTCGACTCCGGGACCGCAGCCGTGGTCGAGCGCCTGGCGGCCGAGGGCACACTGCCGAACTTTGCCGCCATGCGGCCCCGAGCCGCCCGATATCACCTGCACAGCGGCCCCCACCACCGGCACGGGATGCTCTGGCCGCAGTTCATCGCGGGCGTGGAGGGCAAGATCGGCGGCGAGTGGCTGCGGATGACATTCGATCCCGCGACCTACGAGCCGTACCAGGAGAGTGCCCACCACGAGGTCGGTGGACTGGGGCCGTTCTGGGAGCGGGCCGGCGTGGAAACGGTGCTGTTCGACGTTCCCCGGGCCACGTGCGGCCGTTCAGGGGTGCAGATCACGTCGTGGGGCGGTCACGCGCCCCTGTACCCCCGTGCGTCGAACCCCAGGGGTCTGCTCGACGAGATCGACCGTACGTTCGGCCCACACCCCGCGTTCGGCAACGACTACGGCGCCGGATGGCACGACCCGTCCCGCCTCGACACGCTCACCGACGCCCTCGAGATCGGCGCCCGCCGGCGGGGCCGGATCGCCCGTCATCTCCAGGAGCGGTTCCCATGGGAGCTGTTCGTCACGGTCATGTCGGAGACGCACTCGCTGTCGGAGTTCGCGTGGCACGGCATCGACGACGAGCATCCGCTCGCGCCCGAGCGTGGCGCGCACGCGGCCGGTCTGATGCGCCGGATGTACCGCGCGGTCGACGACGCGATCGGTGAGATGGTGGCCGCGGCCCCCGCCGACGCGAGCGTGCTCGTGTTCTCCCTCGACGCGATGAAGTCGAGCCACGGGGACATCCCCTCCATCGTCCTGCTGCCCGAGCTCATGCACCGCGTGCAGTTTGGGTCTCCGCTGGTGCACGACCCCGATCAGGCCGCGTGGCGAGCGGCAGGCTGCCCGCCGCTCGTGGCCCGAGGCGGACGGCCGTGGCGCCCCGACCTCGACGAGCGGCTCGTGCACCGGGTGGAGCCGGGAGGCTTGCGGGCCCGGGTGCACAAGATCCCGGGTTACGACGCGCTGCGCCAGAGCCGTATGAGCACCGCGGCCATCGCGCGTCTACGACGCGTGCACAACGGCGCGCTCGGCCTGCCGATCCCGCGTGAATACCGCGGCGGGCGCGACGACGCCGAGCGGATGCGTGAGTCCACCGCACGCATGCTGTTCGTCGGGCATTACCAGCCCTACTGGCGGCGCATGCCCGCGTTCGTCCTGCCATCGTTCGGCGACGGATACGTCCGGGTCAACCTGGCCGGACGCGAACGCGACGGCATCGTCGTCGCCGATGACTACGAGCAGGTACTCGACGACGTCGAACGGCTGATCCGCGCGTGCCGCAACCCGCGCACCGGCCGTCCCGTCGTGTACGACATCGAGCGCGCCGCCGGCGACCCGTACGAGGCCGATCGCTACGCCGACCTCATCATCCGTTGGACGGAGCCGATCGACGCGTTCGACCATCCCGATGTCGGCACCGTCGGCCCGTTCCCGTTGCACCGCACGGGCACGCACGCCGACGGCGGCTTCCTCTGGATGACCGGCGAGGGAGTCACGCCGGGCGACCGGGGTGACGGCTCGGTGCTCGACCTGCCCCCGACGATCTTGGCGCTGCTGGGCCGGCGGCCGCCGCAGCCGCTGTCAGGACGCGCGCTCGTGACGCCGAGCGGCGCACCCCAGCCCGTCTGAGGTCAGGACGCGCCTCGCGACGCGTCCAACGTCGCGAACAGGCTGGCGTACCGCTCGAGATGGCGGTCGCCCAGGAATTCCTCCTTGGCGCGCGCATGAGCGGCCTCGCCGATCTGCGATGCGCGGGCCGGTTCGTCGAGCAGGTCGTTCACCGCGGCCCCGAACGCGGCGAGGTCTTCGGCGTCGTCGACGAGCACCCCGGTCTGCCCGTGGGTGATCTGGTCGACGATGCCGCCGACGCGGCTCGCGACCACGGCGCGGTGCTTCCACATCGCTTCGGACACGGTGAGGCCGAAGCCCTCGGCGAGGCTCTTTTGCGCCACGACGGTCGCGTGACGTTGCAGCGCGTTGACGATCACCGCGGCCTCGTCGGGGTCGTGCATGGGCACGCAGGCGAGGTGGATTCGGCTTCTTGCCGCCGCAGGAAGGCTCCGCCAACGGTTGATGCACTCGTCGAGCACCTGTTCGGCTTCCGGATCGTCGGCAACGCCGTGCACGGCCGGTCCCACGAGGGCGAGGTGCGCGTCGGTGCTCACGTCGACGTACCGGGCAAACGACTCCATGACGCCGGCCATGTCCTTCATCGGATCCCAACGCGACGCCTGCATCACGAGCGGTGCGTCGAGCGGGGGTGGCGGGCCCGTCTGGAGGATGTCGACGCGGCGGTCGACCCGGCCCGGTGATCCGTCGCGGCGTGTGAACGTGACACCCGACGGCTCCGTGCCGTCGGCGGCAAGGCCCACGTACTCGAGGATCGCGCGCACCTGCGACCGGTCGAGGTCCATGTTCTTCGTCGAGAACGGGTCGATGGACGGCGGGATGACGTGCAGCCGCTCAGGGCGAACCCACGGGGGCGCGAACGCGGCGCGCGTGAAGACGAACGCGTCGACGTCCTCCAAGTAGGGCCGGATGAACTCCCAACCGCGTTCGGTGTGCTCGTTCGGCTCGTCGCGCCCGACGTGACAGCGCCACACGATCGGCACCCCGGAGCGACGAAGGTGCGGAACCAAGCCGGCAGTCTGCGGGTCGTGGAGCAACACGATGTCGTCGCGACCGATGACCGAACGGAGGTCGTCGGCGTTGATTCGGAGCGCCTCGTCGTACACCGCACGCTGCTCGGGGCCGAGGGGACCACCGTCGCCGGCCGCCCCGTAGAGCAAATTGTGGATCCGCTTCGTGATCTCGAAGAAGCCGGGATGGCAGGAGATGACCATCCACGACGCGTCGATCCCGACGCCGCGTGCGTATGCGAGCAAGGTCTGCAGCAGCTCGGCGACACCGCCGCCCGTCGCGGTGGAGTTGACGTTGACCACACGCCTCCCGGCGAGGAACTCGCGCGCCGCAGCCGCGGTCTTCTCGAATTCATCGGTGCGTTCCGCGCCGATGAGCGCTTCGAGCCGCTCCGGTACGAGTGCCTCGACGTGCACGGTTTCGAGCCGAGTCATGCGCACCGATCCCACGGTCGACGATCCGGCGCGGAGCATAAGACGATCCGGCGATCGGCGCGCCTGTGGCTCGGATGCGCGTGGCCGGCGGTTGCGGCCGTCAGCCGCAGTCGACGGCGACGAGGCGCCGCGGCGACACCGTCGTGTGACGGTCGCCTGGTGCCTCACGCCGGGCGTCGCGTTGCAGACGGCGCAGGAGGCTCCGTCGTTCCCGCGGCGTGAGCCCGCCACGTATCCCGAACGGTTCGTTGGCCGCGATGGCCTCGGCGAGACAGTCGAGGCGTACCGGGCAGCGTGCGCAGACGGCCTTCGCGTCGGCCTTCGTGTCTGGGGTCAGCGGCTCGGGATAGAAGATCTCGGTGTCGAGACCCGCGCACTCGGCCCACGCGCGCCATCCGGCGCGTCGGGTGCGTGTCGGCGTCTCGGTGTGCGTCTCCGGCTGAGTCTGAACCATCGCGGCGACCGTATCGAGAGCTTGCGACGCCACGGCTTCGTCCGTGTTGAGGCACGATGAACAGTCGGCGTCGGACCGGTGTCGGCGCCGCGCGGCCGGCGCCGAAAATGAGCCGCGCGGCCCTGGTGACGTGCACCCGGTTCGGCGCATCATCGTGCGGGGAGAGCGGGCGGGGCGGAAGGTCGAACGTGATGCACAGGCTGTTCGTGCTGCTCTTCACTCCGTGGATCGCGCTGTGCCTGTACGGGAGCTCCCGCGCGTCCGCGGCGACGTACCCCGACAACGGCGCCGCCCCGACGGCCCAGGTGCTGTCGGCGCGTGTCGTGCAGGAGCGGCACGGAGTCAACGCGCCGAGCTCGGCGCTGCCGTTCACCGGTACCGACGCGCTGATGCTCGCGACGTTCGGCGCGGCGGTGCTGCTGCCCGGCATCGGGCTGCTCGTCGTCGCCCGCCGGCACCGCGGTGAGGGGATCGCGCAAGGCGCGTCCGCCTGATCCAGGCCGACGCGGCCTAGCCCAGCGGAAGCGCGCGCCGGATCCGCCGCACGACCGCACCACCGGCTTCGACGGCGAGCCCGGCGGCGATCGCCCCGAGGTTGCATCCCGGCGCGGTTGCCGACGGCTCCCGACCGGACTGCGGGGTGGGCGCTGCGGTCGGCGCCTCGGTGCCGGGCCCTCCCACCTCGGCCGCGGTCGCTTCCGGGACCACCTCGACCTCGACCTCGACCACCTCGATCACGTCGGCCACCACCGGGCCCTCGACCAGCTCGTCGGGCGGGGCGGCTCGCTCGATCTCGTCCAGCTCGTCGACCTCAACGGGCTCGTCGACCTCGACGGGCTCGTCGCGCCGGGCCTCGTCCCGGTGCTCGACCGCTCCGCCGAGCGCCCGCCACACGTCGCTGACCTGGTGGAACTCGACCTCACGTGGGAGCGTGGCGAGCAGTCCCAGCACGGCGTCGGACGCGCCCTCCTCGTCGGCGATGATCAGGAGCGCGTCGCGGCCCGCGGGGAACACCGACGGTCGCAGGTGCCGGGCGATCTCCGAGCGCAACTCGACGTCGTCGTGCGAGAGCCCGCCGGGCATGCCGTCCTCGGGACCCTCCGCGATGAGCGAGTCCGGCGTCGGTTCGCCGTCCGCGGGCGGTTCCGCCTCGAGATCCTCACGCGCTCGGTTCTCCAGCGGCGCCCCGTGTGTCAGCGGCGCGACCTCCTGCGCCATCTCGTCGTCGAGCCGAGATCCATGCTGCACGCTGCCTCGCTCCACCGTGGCCTCCCTCGAACGTGTCGGCTGTTCCTACCCCCGAGGCCGCGGGCGCTGACACGTTGGCGACATCCGCTCCCGTGGCGGGGTGATCCGCGCCGGGCTGCACGGCGAAGAGCCGGCGACGGATCACACGACGGCGGGCTGCGGCCCACCGGCGACGCCGAGGTGAGCCATGTCGAACGTCGATCGGGTGCAGGAGATCTACGCCGCGTTCGGCCGCGGCGACATCCCGTACATCCTCGACCAGATCGCGGACGACGTGTCGTGGGACGAGGAGGTGCCGGGCTACGGCGTCGCGTACCTCGAGCCCGGCAGTGGCAGAGATCACGTCGCAAAGTTCTTCGCCGGCGCCGGCGCCGACGCGCTCGAGTTCGATCGGTTCGAGCCGCTGAACTTTCTCGCCGGAGGCGACCAGGTCGCCGCGATCATCCGGGTCGGTGCACGCAACGCGGCCACGAGCCGGCGCATCGACGACTACGAGGTTCACGTGTGGACGTTCGGCGCCGACGGCCGCGTGACGCGGTTCGCCCACGTGGTCGATCGCCACGCGCACGTCAGCGCCTGGCGCGACGAGGACCCGTAGACCACGGAAGTTCGTGCGTGTTTCGCAACGCGCCGCTCGCGATTGCACAAACGCGCGGGCCGGCGCGCGCCGCATGGCACGGTGGCATGGCGTTAGGGTCCGATGTCCGCGTGCTGAAGCCTTGTCGCCGCGGGCCACCCGGACCGGAGGATCGATGATCGACGAAGCGTTACGGGCGCGCCGCCTCGAGATCGTCGAGGAGCATTTCCGGACCGAGGTGACACAGGAGTTCGACCTCACCCTCGCAACTTTCAACGGGCACCCGCGCTACGAGATCATGCCGACCGGTCAGGTCTTCGACGGTGACGACGCGGTCATGGGCTACTACCGCACCACGAGAACGGCCTTCCCGGACCAGCGACACGACAACGTCCGTTTCCATGTGGCCGACGACGCCGTGATCGCGGAGTTCGACCTCCTGGGCACGAACGACGGCGAGTTCTACGGGCTGCCTCCCACGGGCAAGGCGTTCCGCGTGCCGGTGATCGCGGTGTTCTTCTTCGAAGGCGACCGCATCACCAACGAACGCGTCTACTTCGACGCCGCCAGCCTCCTCGGGCAGATCGGGCGCGACGAGGTGCTCCAGTGAGCTCGTGCGCGTCGATCTGCTGGAGCGGGTGACGGGAATCGAACCCGCGTTCTCAGCTTGGGAAGCTGATGTTCTGCCGCTGAACTACACCCGCGGAAGGGCGGCGCCGTTGTGACGGCCGCCGTCCGTGAGCGAGTGATCCTAGCGGTCGTGAAACGCGGGGCCAGGGGTTCACGCGCCGTCGGCTCGGCGCGCGGCACGGCCGGTAGGCTCCCGCGCCGATGATCCTGTCGGACCGCACCATTCGGGACGAACTCGCCGCCGGGCGCATCGTCATCGAACCGCTCGCGGAGGGCTCGGTGCAGCCGAGCTCCGTCGATCTCCACGTCGACCGGTACTTCCGCGTGTTCCGCAACGACACCACGCCGTACATCGACCCGAAGGAGCCGCAGGAAGACTTGACCGAGCTCGTCGAGGTACCGCCCGGGCGCAGCTTCATCCTCCACCCGGGCGAGTTCGTGCTCGGCTCGACGCTCGAGCGGGTCGGTCTCCCCGACGACCTCGTCGCCCGGCTCGAAGGCAAGTCGAGCCTCGGCCGTCTCGGCCTGTTGATCCACAGCACCGCCGGCTTCGTCGACGCGGGCTGGGACGGGCACCTCACGCTCGAGCTGTCGAACGTCGCGAACCTGCCGATCGCGATCTACCCGGGGATGAAGATCGGCCAGATCTCGTTCCTGCGGATGACCACGGCCGCGGAGAGCCCCTACGGCAGCGCGCGGACGGGCTCGAAGTATCAGGGGCAGCGGGGGCCGACGCCCAGCCGCTACTACCTCAACTTCCCACGCGAATCGGGGTGACGATTCCCGCGCGGGTCGGCGTGACGGTGGGAAGCGTGAGCCCTTCTTCCCTGATCTCGTCGTAGTCGGAGCGCTTCACGAGGTACGCCAGCGCCGATACGAGCAGGGCGGCTCCGGCCGCGGCGGCAGTGATGACGGGTGTGGGGCTCACCTGCATCTCATCATTCTGCCCGTCAAAAGCGTGGTTTGACCAATCTTGCGGGCAAGGTCCTCAGCAGTTCACCGGCCGCGGTTCATTTCGACACGGGGTCGTGACGCAGCAGCCATGCAGCATTCTCACCGAAGAGGCCGGGATGCGCGGCGCCGTCGACGGTGCCATGCGCCAGCGCGCCGTATTCCTGGAGCGCGTGTTCGGTCCCCTCGGAATGGGGCCAGTCGCTGCAACACATGAAGAGGTCGCCCGCCGCGCCCGCGAGCCGGTGCGGTTGCTCGTAGGAGAACGCCGCGAAGCGGACCTGCCGGCGCACGTACTCGCTGGGTGCCATCTCGAGCTCGGCGTGCGTGCTGCCGGCGAGGCGCGACGTGAAGTTGTAGCCGCCGTCCATGAACTGCATGAACATCGGGACCCACACCGCGGCAAGCTCCATCACGCCGATCCGCAGATCGGGATGGCGTACGAAGACGCCGTTGAGCGCGAGATCCGCGAGCGCGAGCGCCGGTGCCGCCCAGATGAACACCGAGGCGAGCAACAGATTGTTCGGGTCGGGATCGACCTCGGTCTCGTACCACGCCTCGGGGAACGGCCGGCAGGTGCTCGTGATGTGGAACACCGGGCTGACGCCGTGGTGCTCGAACGCGCTCCACGCGCGGTCGACGTCGGGATGTGACAGCGGCTTGCCGTCGACGAGACCGGGCGGGATCAGCGCGAGCCGCACCCCCGCCGACGACAGCATCCCGAGCTGCGCGTCGAGCCAGTCGACGTCGCGCAGCGTCAGGTGCGCGACGGGGTGGAGCCGGCCACGTCCGTCGTGCGCGACCGTCGCCGCCCACCGGTTCCACGCGCCCATGTTCACCTTGGTCGCGTGGAGATCCTGCGCCAGCGTGTGCTCCCACGCGAGCCCGTAGTTCGGGAACAGCACCGCGGCATCGAACCCGAGTCGGTCGAGGGTGTCGAGACGCGCCGACGGTTCCCAGTAGTCGCGCGGCAGTGCCTCGTCGTACCGCGTCTCCGGCGGGAGACCATCACGCGCGCGCGCCTGTTGGCGGCCGACGTCGTCGGGGTCGCCCGGATGGGTGACGTGCGCGAGCGTGATGTTCGTCCCCTGCCACGACACCCACGCGTTGCCCGCTTCGTCGTCGACGATCTGCAGCGCGGCGTCGCGGTCGGCCGGATCGGCATGGTCCCGCCACAGCGACCGGGTCTCGAAGAGATGCTGATCCGAATCGAGTGTGATGGTCACTTGACGATGGTGCCGCGGCCGGCCACCGGACCGCCACTGCATGACGGCCCGTCAGATGCAGCCGCTCGTCAGATGCCGGGGCGGAACGTCGGCGAAGCGGGGAGTGCCTCGGGTTCTTCGAAACCGGGGCCGCCCCGCTCGATCGCGTCGACGAGGATCTCGGCGATGTCCTGCACGCGTACCTCTTCGTCGGCGTGCTTCTCCTTCACGCCGTCGTCGAACATCACGTAGCAGAACGGGCACGCGACCGCGATGCGCGTCGCACCGGTGCCGAGCGCCTCCTCGGTGCGCTCGGTGTTCACCTTCTTGCCGATGCGCTCCTCCATCCACATACGCGCGCCGCCCGCGCCGCAGCACATGCCGCGTGTGCCGTTGCGCGGCATCTCGACGACGTCGATCCCCTTCAACGAGCCGATGACCTTGCGCGGCGCGAGGTACACGTCGTTGTGGCGGCCGAGATAGCAGGAATCGTGGTACGTCACGCGCTCGTCGAGCGTCGCGCCCGCGAGTGACAGGCGGCCGGTCTCGATGAGCTCCACGAGGAACTGCGAATGGTGCACGACTTCGTAGTTGCCGCCGAGTTGCGGATACTCGTTCTTGAGCGTGTTGAAGCAATGCGGGCACTGCGTGATGATCTTGCGCACACCGAGCCCGTTCAGGGTCTCGACGTTCTGCATCGCGAGCATCTGGAAGATGTACTCGTTGCCGGATCGCCGGGCCGGGTCACCGGTGCAGAGCTCGCTCGGGCCGAGCACCGCGAAGTCGATGCCCGCGCGCTGCAGCAACGTGGCAATCGCTCGGCTCGCCTTCTTGTTGCGGTCGTCGAAGCTGCCCGCGCAGCCGACCCAGTAGAGGTACTCGTGGTCGAGCGTGCCGGTGGGCTCGATAACCTCGACACCTTCGACGCTGCCCGCCCAGTCGGCACGATCGCCCTGGTTCAGGCCGTAGACGTTGTTGCTGTTCTCCATCGAGCGGTACGTGTTGCCCAGTTCGGCAGGAAAGTCGCTCTCCATGAGCGACTTGTAGCGGCGCATGTCGAGGATCTTGTCCAGGATCTCGATGTTGACGGGGCAGATCTCGTCGCACGCCTTGCACGACGTACAGGCCCAGAGCTCCGCCGACGTGACTCGTTCGAACAGCATGTCGGCGCTCACCGTGATCTCCGGGTCGACGCCGACCGGTGGCGACACCGGCGGCGTGCCCGTCATCGACATCACTTCGCCGACCTTCAACACGATCTCGCGCGGGTCCAGCGGCTTCCCGGTTGCGTGCGCGGGGCAGACCGACGTGCAACGTCCGCAGATGGTGCAGGCATCGGTGTCGAACAGTTGCTTCCACGTGAAGTCTTCGACGGTTGCGACGCCGAAGGTCTCGAGCTCGGTCTCCATGAGGTTCGGCATGGGCTTCATCGCGCCCTTCGGCCGCTCACGCGGGCTCAGGTACATGTTGATCGGCGACGTGATCATGTGCCGCAGCTTCGTCGTGGGCAGGATCACGAGGAAGGCGAGGAACAGCACGAAATGGCTTCCCCACAGCCAGCGGTGCAGGTCGCTCAGCTGCGAGTGCGGCCACCCGGAGAACATCGCCGAGATCGGGTATCCGACCACCGACCACTTCTCGAACGACGGCCGCCCCACCTCCGCGATGCGGAATCCCTCGACGAAGAAGCCCGAGAGGCCGATGAGCAGGAACGTGCCCAGGATGACCGCGTCTTCGGGCTTCGTCTTGATGCGGATCCGGTAGGGGCGCTGCACGTACCGGCGCACGATCGCCCACGCGATGCCGGCGACGAAGACGACGCCGAAGATGTCGGACGTGGCCGAGTAGGCCATGTACGTCTTGCCGTGGAGGAACTTGAGCGACTCGGGCAGCTGGTGGTCGATCTCGAGCAGCACCGTCGCGATGAACAACACGATGAACCCGAAGTAGATCATCGAGTGCATGAGACCGGCCGCGGGGTCGCGCAACAGGGTCTGCATCCATACGCCGCGTCGGAACGCCTCCATGCGCTCCTTGACGTTGGTGCGGCGCGTGCGCCGGTCGTCCGGCTGGCCGCGCTGGAGGTTGCGGACGCGTAGGGACGCGAGCCAGGCCACCGCGAACAGCATCACCGCGACGGCGAAGTAGAACGCGACGACGACGGCGCCCGGGATGTCGCCGAACACCTTGCGGGAGACGCGCGAATGGTCTTCCCAACCGGTGAGGTTCGGAACGAGCCCCGAGGCGAGCGCGCCGATCGCGGCGAGCACGCCGATCGCGATCACGATCTGATGTGGCTTCGGCCTCCGCACGCACCGCCTCCGCGACAATTCTCCTCGAGCGAGGGCGAACGCTACATCGACACCTTCCCGCTACCCGGCTTCGAGGGCTTGTCGCGGTCGCTACTGGACGCTCTTCGCGTCCGCCTCGCGGAGCCGGTGAGCGAGACCGGCGAGCAGCTTGCGCGCGAACCCCGGGACCTCGTCGAGGATGCCGGCGAACTCGCGCTGGCCGAGCACCACGAGCTCCATCGGAGTCTCGGCGACGACGGACGCATTGCGCGGCGCCCGGTCGAGCAGCGCCAGCTCGCCGAAGGCGGCCCCGGGTCCCAGCGTGGCGACCTTGCGGCCCTGGCGGGTCACCTTGGCGGTGCCGTCGACGATCACGAAGAACTCGGATCCCGGGGCACCCTCGCTGACCAGCACCTTGCCGGGCGCCACGTTGACGTCTTCCGAGCGCCGGGCGATCAGGCCGAGCTCCTTGCGTGAGAGGGCCGAGAACAACGGCACTTGACGAAGGTGGTCGAGGAACGCATCTCCCCTGGGCATGGCGGAAATGTAGCCAGGTTGTCCCCTGGTCGCACTCGCTGCGGCCCGCCCTAGGAGGTGCCATCCCGCGGCGTGGCGCGCTGTTGGCGCGGGAGCGGCGAGCGCCCGCGGCCCGGGTATCCCGGGCCGCAGCGAGCGCGACCAAAAAGATCGACGCCGGGTCACCTCATCGTGACTCCGGCGTCGATCTGGTTC
>JAMXLJ010000114.1 GCA_024281095.1 Acidimicrobiia bacterium
TCGGCGAGCGGGTCGCGCTGGCCCATCGCGCGCAGGTTGATGCCTTCGCGCAGGTAATCCATCTCGTAGAGGTGCTCGCGCCAGTGCTGGTCGATCACCGACAGCATCACGCGACGCTCGATCTCACGCAGCGTCTCCGCGCCGATGGCCTCTTCCTTGGCTTCGTACTGCGCGACCGCGTCGTCGTGCAGTGCCTCGATCAGCTGGTCGCGGTGGGTGAGCTGGTTGATCTGCTCGACCGTGACGGTGGTCGGGAAGTAGAGCGAGATCTGGCGGTGCAGCTCTTCGACGTCCCACTCCTCGGGGAACTCGCCCGGGCAGTGCAGCTCGACGGAGTTGCGGATCGCGGACTGGATCGCGCTGAACGCCTCGTCGCGCAGGTCGCCACCCTCGAGGATCTGCTGGCGGCGCTGGTAGATCACCTTGCGCTGCTCGTTCATCACCTCGTCGTACTGGAGGACGTCCTTGCGGATCTCGAAGTTGCGGTCCTCGACGGTGCGCTGGGCGCGCTCGATGGCCTTGGTGACCATCTTCGCCTCGAGCGGCACGTCGTCGGGGAAGGCCTTCCCCATCACCCAGTTCATCGCGCCTGTCGCGAACAGGCGCATGAGGTCGTCCTCGAGGGACAGGTAGAACCGGCTCTCGCCCGGGTCGCCCTGGCGGCCCGAACGGCCGCGCAGCTGGTTGTCGATGCGGCGGCTCTCGTGTCGCTCGGTGCCCAGCACGTAGAGGCCGCCGCGCTCGCGAACCTTGTCGCCCTCGACCGCGCACTGGTCGACGAACTTGGCGAGCAGCTCCTGGTAGCGCTCGGGCGCGTCCTCCTGGGTGAGACCCTCCGCGAGCAGCTCGGTCTGCGCGAGGCCTTCGGGGTTGCCGCCGAGGAGGATGTCGACGCCACGGCCGGCCATGTTGGTGGCGACCGTGACGGTGTAGGGCCGGCCGGCCTGCGTGACGACATGGGCTTCGCGCTCGTGCTGCTTTGCGTTCAGCACGGAGTGCGGGATGCCCCGCTTGTCGAGCAGGCGCGAGAGCTTCTCCGACTTCTCCACCGAGATCGTGCCGACGAGCACGGGCTGGCCGACGTCGTGGCGCTCCGCGATGTCGTCCGCGACTGCGTCGAACTTCGCGTCCTCGGTCTTGTAGATCAGGTCGGGCTGGTCGGCCCGGATCATCGGCTTGTTGGTGGGGATCTGCACAACCTCGAGGTTGTAGGTGTGCGCGAACTCGCCCGCTTCGGTGTGCGCGGTCCCCGTCATGCCGGAGAGCTTCTCGTAGAGCTTGAAGTAGTTCTGCAGGGTGACGGTGGCGAGAGTCTGGTTCTCCTCCTTGATGCGCACGCCTTCCTTGGCCTCGACCGCCTGGTGCAGGCCTTCGCTCCAACGGCGACCCTCGAGGATGCGGCCGGTGAACTCGTCGACGATCTTCACCTCGCCCTGCTGCACGACGTAGTCGACGTCGCGCTTGAACAGCTCCTTGGCCTTCAGCGCGGCCTGCAGCTGGTGCACGAAGTTCTGGTTGACGTGCTCGTAGAGGTTGGTGACACCGAGCGCCTTCTCGACGCGAGCCACGCCCTCTTCGGTGGGGACGACCGTGCGCTTCGCCTCGTCGACCTCGTAGTCACGCTCGGCCTGCAGACCCTTCACGACCCGCGCGAACTGGTAGTAGAGATCGTGCGCGTCGTCGGCGCGACCGGAGATGATCAGCGGCGTGCGGGCCTCGTCGACGAGGATCGAGTCCACCTCGTCGACGATGGCGAAGTAGTGACCACGCTGCACCTGGTCTTCGCGCGACTCGGCCATGTTGTCGCGCAGGTAGTCGAAACCGAACTCGTTGTTCGTGCCGTGCGTGATGTCGGCCGCGTACGCCGCCCGCTTCAACGCGGGATCGTCGATGTCGGGAAGCACGACGCCGACATCGAGGCCGAGGAACCGGTAGATCCGCCCCATCCACTCGGCGTCGCGTTTGGCGAGGTAGTCGTTCGTGGTGACGATGTGCACGCCGCGGCCGGCAAGGGCGTTGAGGTAGGCGGGCAGGGTCGCGACCAGGGTCTTGCCCTCGCCGGTCTTCATCTCGGCCACCCACCCGAAGTGGAGGGCCGTACCGCCCATCACCTGGACGTCGAAGTGACGCTGGCCGAGTACCCGCACCCCTGCCTCGCGCACGAGCGCGAACGCCTCCGGCAGCAGGTCGTCGAGGTCCTCGCCGTGCTCGAGCCGCTCACGGAAGGCGGCCGTGAGGGCGCGCAGCTCCACGTCGGAGCGCGCCTGCATCTCCGGCTCGAACGCGGCGACCTCGGGGACGACGCTCTGCAGCAGCTTGAGCTTGCGGCCCTCACCCGCGTGCAAGATCCTCTGGAACAAGCTCATGGTTGAGCCAGTCTACCGGCGGTAGGGACCACCTCCCGTGCGCTCGTGGAGCCCCCAAACACGTGCGGTGCCGGAGCGACCGGAGGGAGTGCAGGCACTCGCCAGCGAGCGAACGAAGCGGGCGTCGGCAGGCGAAGACCCGAGCCGAGCAGCGAGAGAGCGAGCGAGAAAACGCGGTGCCGGAGCGACCGGAGGGAGCGCAGGCACTCGCCAGCAAGCGAACGAAACGGGCGTCGGCAGGCGAAGACCCGAGCCGAGCAGCGAGAGAGCGAGCGAGAAGACGCGGCCTCAGCCGACCGCTTCGATCATCCCCAGGTGGCCGTCCTTGCGGCGGTAGAGGACGGCGGCCTGACCGGTCTCGGCGTTCGTGAAGAAGTAGAAGCCGTGCCCGAGCAGGTCCATCTGCAGCGCGGCCTCCTCGGGCGCCATCGGCTTGATCGTGAACTGCTTGCTCTTCACGATGCGCCCCGAATCTTCGCTGTCGTCGGTGTCGCCCTCGCCGTCGACGTCGAGCGGGACGCCGTCCGCGGCGGCCGGGACGGTGGCCAGGCCGGTGCGCCGCCCACGGGCGTGTGACCGATGCACGCGCTTGTCCTTCAAACGGCCGACCTGGTGCTCGACCTTGTCGATGACCAGATCGAGCGCAGCGACATTGTCGGTGGAGGACGCATGCGCCTTCACGAAGTGCCGTTTGAGGTGGACCGTGACCTCACAGAGCTGGCGGTTCGAGACACGCGGGTTCCGGACCTCGGAGTAGTCCACCTCGACCCGCCGGATATCGGCGGCGAGCCGGCTGAGCTTCCGCAGCTTGTCCTCAGTGAGCCGCTTCACCTGTGGAGCGATGCTGCAGTTCTTGCCCCGCACGACGATGTCCATCCGCACCTCCGGGGCGCAAACGGCGAAACGCCTGGAACCCGGAGTATACGGAGCACGCGGGCGCGTGCCGCAGGGCCCGGGCGCGGGTGCTACCTGGTGCGGCCGTCGGAGCGCCGTTCGGGCTCGCGGGGCAGGTACCGCCGGTCGACGACGAAGAACGCGGCCAACCGTTCGGCGACCGCGTCGAGCGGCGGCTCGTAGACGCCCCCGCTGATCTGTTCGCGCAAACGGTGCAGCAGCTCTGACCGGGACCGATCGTCGCCGCCGGCGCTGCGGGCCGTGGCCGGACGCTGCGGTTCCGGCTGGAGCGGGCCCGTCCCCGGCCGGCTCTCGTCCACCGGTGGTCTCGTCCTGTCCTGAGCGACGCTGTTGACGCCTGTGCTTCGCATGCTCACCCCATCCCGTCTCGTCCTACCACGCAACGTGCTGCCGCAACAGCATGACGCGATATCACGACGGCATGGTGGATGGTCTGGCCGCTCAGCGCAGTGAAGGGGTACGCGCCGCGGTAACGGCACCGACCCACCTGGCGCCACGCAAGCGAAGCGCCACTGCCGCGGCGCTGAGGGTTGCTCCCGTAGTGGTGACGTCGTCCACGAGCAGGACGCGCGCGGGCGAAGCCGTCGCGACGAACTGGGGCCCGCCACGGCGTCGGAGTGCGGCGGGCCGGCCCGTCTGCGCATCGCCGCCCCGGCGCACGAGGACGGCCGCGGCCGGTCGGTGAATCCGGCGCGCCACCTCACCGGCCAGAACCTCGGAATGGTCGAACCCGCGGCGCCGCCTCCGTGCGGGCGTCGTCGGCGGCCACGTGACGACGTCGACATCGCCGAGCCCGTGCTCCTCCAGCGTCGTGACCATCGCCGCGGCCAGCCATGGCGTGGCCGCGCGCGCGTGTCGATACTTCACTCGGGCCACGAGCTCGCGCGCAACACCCTCGTACGAGAACGGGGCGCACCACGCGTCGACACCGCGTGGCGGTGCGGCGGCCGCGGGGCGGGCCATGGTCTGCGCGCAGTCGGCGCACACCGGCTCGGCGGGGCGACCGCAGCCCGGACAACGCAACGGGAACAGCGCGGCTGCGACGACATCGAGCATGAGGGGGACGGTACCGAGTCGATGTGACAGTCAACGCTGCCGTGCTCGGGCGCGAACGAGACGCGCAAGCGATCGCGCATATGGGCGGCGGGCGACGCCCTGCTCCGTGACGATGGCGGTCACGAGCTTGGCGGGCGTGACGTCGAAGGCACGGTTCAAGGCGGTCACGCGCGCCGGTGCAATGCGCGTCCCCGCGACACACCGCACCTCGTCAGCGTCGCGCTCCTCCACTTCGATGGCGCCGCCGTCAGGTGTGGAGAGGTCGATCGTCGACGTCGGTGCGGCAACGAGGAACGGGACGTCGTGGTGCGCGGCGAGCACCGCGAGCCCGTAGGTGCCGATCTTGTTCGCGACGTCACCGTTCGCCGCGATTCGGTCCGCACCCACCACGACGACGTCGACGTCGCCCCGGCCCATCAGGGACGCGGCCATCGTGTCGGCGACGAGGGTTGCGTCGATGCCGAGCCGGTCGAGCTCCCATGCGGTGAGCCGGGCCCCTTGCAGCACGGGCCGCGTCTCCCCGACCCAGACGTGCGGCCGCTTCCCGGCCTCGGCCGCCGCGCGGATCACCCCGACCGCGGTGCCGTACCCGACGCAGGCGAGGGCGCCCGCGTTGCAGTGCGTCATGACGCGCGACCCTTCGGGCAGCAGGTCCGCGCCGTACCGCCCGATCGCACGGTTCGCGGCGACGTCGTCGCTCGCGATCCGGTGGGCCTCGGCGAGCGCTCCGTCGAAACCGGATCGCTCGTACGCGTCGAGCGCCCGGGCGACACCCCAGGCGAGGTTCACCGCGGTCGGGCGCGTCGCGACGAGTCGTTCCGCCGCCGACCGCACCGCGGCGGCACCTCGGGCGTGACGTGCCGCGAGCGCGACCCCGTACGCGCCCGTAGCGCCGAGCGCGGGCGCGCCGCGCACGGCCATCGAGCGGATGGCCCCGCACACTTCACCGACGGTGGCGCACTCCACGAACGTGAGCCGCGCCGGCAGCTCGCGTTGGTCGATCAGGCGGATCCGGTCCCGCCGCCACTCGATCGTCGGCGGGATCGGATCACGCATGATGCCGGAACTAGTAGCGATAGTGGTCCGGCTTGTACGGGCCCTCGCGGGGCACGCCGATGTACTCGGCCTGATCCTCGGTGAGCCGCGTGAGCTTCACGCCGAGCTTGTCGAGGTGCAGACGCGCCACCTTCTCGTCGAGGTGCTTGGGCAGCGTGTACACCTTGCGCTCGTAGAAGTCCGTGTGCGTGTACAGCTCCACCTGGGCGATGACCTGGTTCGTGAAGCTGTTCGACATCACGAAGCTCGGGTGCCCGGTCGCGCAGCCGAGGTTGAGCAGGCGCCCCTCGGCCAGCACGATCACCGTGTGGCCGTCGGGGAACACCCACTCGTCGACTTGGGGCTTCACGTTGCGACGCTCGATGCCGGGCAGCTTCGCGAGGCCGGCCATGTCGATCTCGGTGTCGAAATGGCCGATGTTCCCGACGATCGCGTTGTGCTTCATCCGGCTCATGTGGTCGACGGTGATCACGTTCTTGTTGCCGGTGCACGTGACGAAGATGTCGGCCCGGTCGACGACGTCGTCGAGCGTCGTGACCTCGTAGCCCTCCATCGCGGCCTGCAGTGCACAGATCGGGTCGATCTCGGTGACGACCACCCGGGCGCCCTGACCGCGCAACGACTGCACGCATCCCTTGCCGACGTCTCCGTAGCCGCACACCACCGCGATCTTGCCCGCGATCATCACGTCGGTCGCGCGGTTGATGCCGTCGATGAGCGAGTGCCGGCAGCCGTAGAGGTTGTCGAACTTCGACTTGGTGACGGAGTCGTTGACGTTGATCGCCGGGAACAGCAGCGTGCCGTTGGCCTGCATCTGATAGAGGCGGTGCACACCGGTGGTCGTCTCTTCCGTGACGCCCTTGATCTCCGGCGCGATCTCGTGCCAGAGCCGCGGGCTCTCGTCGTGGATGCGACGCAGAAGTGCGAGTACGACGGCGAACTCCTCGGAGTCCGCGGTCGACGGGTCGGGGACGTCTCCTGCGAGCTCGTACTCGAAGCCCTTGTGCACGAGCAGGGTCGCGTCACCACCGTCGTCGAGGATCATGTTCGGGCCGCCCTCGGGCCAGCGCAGTGCCTGCTCCGCGCACCACCAGTACTCCTCGAGCGTCTCTCCCTTCCACGCGAACACCGGTACGCCGGCAGGCGCGTCGATGGTGCCATGTGGGCCGACGACGACGGCGGCCGCCGCGTGGTCCTGGGTGGAGAAGATGTTGCAGCTCGCCCACCGCACCTCCGCCCCGAGGGCGACGAGCGTCTCGATGAGCACCGCGGTCTGGATCGTCATGTGCAGCGAGCCGGTGATGCGCGCGCCGGCGAGCGGCTGGTGCGGCCCGTACTCCGCGCGGCAGGCCATCAGACCGGGCATCTCGACCTCGGCCAGCTCGATCTCCTTGCGGCCCCACTCGGCCAGGGAGAGATCGGCGACCTTGAAGTCGGTGAACGTGCCGGCGCGTGCAGTGCCGGTTCCGGGAGTGGTCGTCGTCATGCAGACTCCAATCGACAGAGCGCGGGTTGGCCGCACTCACGAATGCTGTGCGTTGGAGTCGGCCCAGATCACCGGGTGACAGCCGTTCGACGGCCCGACCAACGCATGATCTTAGCGAGGCTGCCCGGCGCCGAGCGCCGCCTTGAGTGCTGCGATGGCGTCGATGGGGCCGGGGTCGACCTCGTTCTGCAGCGCCAGGTAGCAGCTCGTCCAGTCGCCGAGATACATGAGGTCGAGCAATTGGGCCAGCCGGCCGTCGCCGGCCGCGCGGACCTCGAGCACCTGATGCAGCGCTTCCTCCACGATCCCGCGCGTCACGTCGAAGCGGCGGGCGAGCCGCTCGTGCTCGAACCCGTGGCGCAGCTCGATCAACGAGAACAGCTGACGAGTGACGTCGCCGTGCTGGCCCCACCCGCAGATCTCGTTGTGGTCGAGCTCGGGGTATGCGTTCCAGAACGCGGGCGCCTTCGCGTTCTCGTTGACGTCGGCTTTCCAACGCATTGCGGC
>JAMXLJ010000115.1 GCA_024281095.1 Acidimicrobiia bacterium
AGCAACGGGTGCACGCTCGCGATCAGGCCTTGTTTGCCGCCGTTCGGCAGGTCGGGTCCGGTGACGCCGTGCACGTACGGCTGGCTCGCGAAGACCCAGCGGGAGTAGAAGCCCCACAAGTTGTAGAGCTTCGTCGCGAACACGCGCTGGATGTCCTCGTACACGGTGCGGCGTTCGTTGACGTCGGTCGACGAGCGCCCGATGTCGAGGTCGCGGTCGATCTGCGGATCGTTGATCGCGCCGAAGTTCACGGGCGATCCGCTGTGCCACCACACGTACTGCGTGTCGGGGTCCGCGCCGGGGTGGTTGCGCCACAGCGTGGCTTGGAAGTCGCCCCCGAGCGCCTGGTTGATCAAGGTGGCCTGGTCGGCGGAGCGCAGTGTCACGTTGATACCGGCGCGCGACCACTGCGACGCCACCACCTGGGCCTGCTTGAGCACCGACGGGTCGTTCGTGCTGCTGAGCGTCACGTCGAATCTCCCGCCGTGCGCCGTCTTGTACTGCGCGACCAGTTGCTTCGCTTTGTTGAGGTCGTGCTGGATGGGCGGCTGTACAGGCTCCTTGAGATACGAGAACACGTCGGGCGCGAACGGTGTGAACGTCGGGATCGCGATGTTGTGGTAGACGACCTGGTTCAACTCGTCGCGATCGCCGGCGTACGCGACGGCCTGACGGGCCACGAAGTCGTTGAACGGCGCCTTGTCAACGCGAAGCATCGTGTAGCCGACCTCGGCCGATCGCAGGTTCTCCACCGACCTGAGCTCTCCCCCCTTCACCGCCTGACGGATCTGGTACGTGATGTCGCTGTTGTCGGTGAGCATCATCTGCACCTGGCCCGACTTCAGCGCGTTGAGTCGCGCAACCGGGTCGATGATCGGCCGGAACTCGATCTCGTCGAGATACGGCAGCTGACGCCCCGCGGAGTCCTTGCGCCAGTAGTTCGGGTTCTTCACGACCGTGAGATGGTCGTTGGGAATCCACTGACCCTTCAGCATGAACGGCCCGGTGCCGATGAGCTCGTTCGCACAGTTGGGCGAGTTGAGCTGCTTCGGGGCCGCCATCGCGCCGCGGCCGGTCCCGAACAAAACCCACGGGAACTGCACCCACGGCACCTGCATGTTGACGGTCACTGTCAGCGGATCCGTGACGACGGTGCTCGTGATGTTCTTGAGGACGAAGCCGCCGAGGGGGCCGCCCTTCACCGCGTCGAGGTTCATCTTCACCGCCGCGGCGTCGAGCAGCTCACCGTCGTGGAACTTGATTCCAGGACGGATCTTGATCGTCCATGTGCGGTAGTCGGCACTCGGTGTGACCGACTGTGCGAGATACGGAGACAGATTGCCCTTGTCGTCCGGGACGACCAGCTGTTCGTAGATCGCGTCGTTGACGATGATTCCCGACGCGGCGAGCTGGGCGTTCTTGGGGCACCATCCGCCACCGGTTTCCGCGTCGAGCGCGTAGACGATCTTGCCGCCGGGACGCGGTGTCGTCGTGTCCTTCGCCGAGGCATTGCCCGAGCCCGAGCCCGAACCGCCGCCGCCACCACAGGCCGCCGCCACGACCGTCACCACGGCGACGATCGCGGCGAACCGCACCGACGCCCACCCCGGACGCTGCCGCATGTGTGTCCCCCTCCCACCGCGGCGAACAAGTGGGCGAGACGATAACGGAGCGGCGGGGTCGAGTGTTGGCGGCGCGGCCTCCTGGCGGGAGCAGGCGAAATGTCCTGCCACCCCATGGGCTGCGTCGGACCCTGCCGTGGGGGGTAGATCGCGCCGTCGGCGACTCGACCCGGGTGGACAACGAGTGCACATCAACGACGTGACCCGCTGGGCCCGCGGAAACGGGCTCGAGATCGTGCTGATCGCGATCGGTTCGGTGCTGCTCGCGCGCTTGGCGCACTGGTGCTCGCAGCGGTACCAGGAGTTCGTCTACCGCCAGGTCCTCACCGAGGTCGAGGACCGAGGCATCCTGCCCGAGCACAGCAAGCGCGCCCGGGCCGTGGCCCAGGCCGCCGAGCTCGGTGTCACGAGCCTCATCTACACCCTCGCGGTGCTCCTGATCCTCTGGAAGTTCGGGCTGCCGTTGTCCAGCCTCGTGCCGCCGGCGACGATCATCGGCGTCGCTCTCGGGTTCGGCGCGCAGCAGATCGTCGCCGACCTGCTCGCCGGGTTCTTCATCCTCTCGGAGCGCCAGTTCGGGGTCGGAGACCTCGTGCAACTCTCGCAACCGGGTCAGACGACCGGCGTGCGCGGCACCGTCGAGGAGCTCACACTGCGCGTCACGAAGCTTCGGACCGTGCAGGGCGAGGTCGTGTTCCTCCCGAACAGCGCGCTGCGACAGGTGACGAATCTCTCGCGCGAGTGGTCGCGCGTGGTGGTGGACGTACCCATCCCCGTCTCGCAGGACCTCGACAAGGCCACGGACGTCGTCCGGGAAGCCGCGGCCGAGTTGTGGCACGACCCCGAGTGGCACGAAACGCTGCTCGGAGAGCCGATCGTCGCGGGCGTCGAGAACATCGAGGTCGACCATCTCGTGCTGCGCGTCATCGCACGCACGCTGCCGGGGAAGCAGTTCGACGTCGGTCGCGTGCTGCGGTTACGGATTGCCTTGGCTCTGCAGCGCGCCGGCATCGCGTCGGCGACCCCCGTGGCGACGACGGCGGGGGCCTGACATGCCGAAGCTGCGCGTCCGCCGGTCGACGGTTGTGCTCACCGTCGCGTTCGTCGGCGTCTTCGCCCTGTGGTTGACGGTCCGGCCTGCGCCGACCCCCAAGCCGGTGTACGTGCCCGTACTGCCACCGCCGGCGTCGACTACGACCAGCGCGCCGCGCAGCACGACGTCGACGACCCGAGCGAGCGCGTCCTCCACCACGACCACGACGACGACGATCTCCGGTGGGGGCTCGTCCACGACGATGTCGTCGCCGACGACGACCGCGCTGCGGTCCAGCACGACGAGTTCCTCGTCGTCCTCGACGACCACGACCACCGTCCGCCCGCCGCCGGCCTCGTAGCGACGGGCGGAGGCCGAACGGTTCAGACCACGTGCACGTTGCGGCGCAACGTCGTCGCGCCGAGGAGCAGCATCACACCGAAGTACACGAGGAAGAACCCGAGCAGCAATGCGAGCGCGAACACCGTGATGCCGGGCCAGGCGATCGTGACGATGCCGACGGCGATGGCGGCGAGCCCGCGCGCGAGATACCACGCCCAGTCGCGGCCGGCTGTGCGAGCGTGGAATGCGGCCGCGGTCTCGAAACCTCCGAGCAGGAGGAGCTCGACGCCGAACAGCAGCGCCAGCGCCCATACGGTGATGCCGGGCCAGACCAGCGTGATCACGCCCAACGCGAGGCTCGCGACACCGCGCAACATCAGCAGCCACCATTCCCGCGCGTGATCACGGATCTGCAACGCGTGCGCGATCTGCAGCGGCCCCGCGATCACGAGGAACACCCCGAAGATGACGGCGAGCGCGAGGACAGTGCCTCCGGGCCAGGCGATCGTCACGATGCCCGCGATGATCGCCCAGATCCCGAGGAGCAGCGGCACCCACGCCGCCCGACGGATCGCATGCGCCGTCGCGGCGTCCGCGTAGATCTCCGTCCGTGCGCCCCGCTTCGGCATGGAACCGGACGAGACTCGCCCCGCATGCTGCGCCATGTCGCGTCTCCTCTATCCGACGATCAGAACCGTGCGACGCTCGCGTAGGGAGGATTCCGCCGCTCGGGGCATGTCACACCACGCGTTCCCGTAGTTTCGGACGCCTTCACGGATGAGCCAGCCCCCTCCCGGGGGACTGCAGATGCTCGTACGCCAGCCGGACGGCCATGGAACCCTCCCCGACGGCCGAGGCCACCCGTTTGATCGATCCGCTGCGCACGTCACCCGCGGCGAAGACACCGGGGAGGCTCGTTTCCAGCACGAGCCGCGGGCGCGGCAACGCGCCCGGCACGGTCATACCGTCGGACACCGCCGCGCCCGTCAAGACGAAGCCATGGTCGTCGAGCGCGACCTCGTCGCCGAGCCATTGCGTGTGCGGCTCGGCGCCGATGAACACGAAGAGGCGCCGGGCCGGCAACTCGCGGCGCTCGCCCGTGTGGTTGTCCTCCACCTCGATCGTCTCGAGCTCGCCTCCGCCGTGGAGCGCGCGCACCTCGGTGTGCGGCAGCACTTCGATCGTCGGTGATCGCTCGATCCGGTCGACGAGATAGCGCGACATGTCGCGGGCGAGGTCGTCGTGTCTGACGAGCAGGCGCACATGTGACGCTTGACTCGACAGGAACAGTGCCGCTTGTCCCGCGGAGTTGCCGCCGCCGACGACCGCGATCTCAGCGCGGCGGCACACCTGCGCCTCGACGAGCGTGGCGGCGTAGAACACGCTGGTCTCCTCGAACTCCTCGAGCCGTGGCACGGGGAGTCTCCGGTAGCGCGCACCCGTCGCGATCACGATGGTGTGACCATGCAGAGTCGCGCCGTCGTCGAGCTGCACCGCGTAGCCGCCGTCGTCTGCGGTGACCTTCGTCGCCTCGCCGGGAACGGCGAAGCGAGCGCCGAACTTCTCTGCCTGGATGACGGCCCGATCGGCGAGCTCGCCGCCCGAGATCCCCGCGGGAAAGCCGAGATAGTTCTCGATGCGCGACGACGTGCCGGCCTGGCCGCCGGTCGCGACCGCGTCCACGACGATCGTGCTGAGCCCTTCCGACGCGCCGTATACCGCGGTCGCGAGGCCCGCCGGACCGGCACCGACGACGATCATGTCCCAGCGCGAACCGCCCGTGTCGTCCTCGAACCCGAGGATGCGCGCGAGCTCGCGGTTGCTGGGGTTCCGGAGCACGCGGTGGTCGCCGAGGATGACGACCGGCGTCTCCTCGGGCGAGATCGCGAGCCGCTGCAGGAGCATCTCGGCTTCCTCGTCACGGTCGAGATCGATCCATCGGTGCGGCAACCGGTTGCGGGCCGTGAACCGGTGCAGGCGCCGGGTGTCGGGGGAGAACCGCGAGCCGATGATGCGCAGGCCCGCGCCCAAGCCGATCAGGAGCGACCGGCGGGCGAGAAACGCGCGCAGGAGCAGGTCGCCGAGCGACGTGTCCTCGGTGACGAGTTGCCGCAGCGCTTCCACGGGTACCGCGACGAGCTCGCCGGCCTCCTCGACGACGGCTCTCAGCAGTGCGGGCTGGCCTGTGAGAAGCGACGTCTCACCGAGAAATTGACGAGGTCCGACGCGTGCGATCACGTCGTCCTCGACGCCGGGGTCCTCCACGAGCGCGACACGCCCGCTCGAAACGGCGAAGAACTCGCGCGCCGTGTCGCCGGCGTCGTACAGCACCTCGCCCGCGCGGGCCTGCCTCGTGTCGCCGCGCGCGGTGAGCGAGGCGAACTGCTCGTCGCTCAGCGATGGGAACGCGCCGCCATCGGCAGCACCGCGCGCGTCCTTCCGTCCGTCGCTCACGACGGCTCAGGCGGCGCCGGCCGTCCGGCCGGCCTCGCGCAGTCCCTGCTCGAGCCACTCTCGCAGCCGGGCTTCGGCCGCCGCGCCGACTTGACGCGACACCACCCGGCCGCGATCGAGCACGAGCAGTGTGGGGATGCTCTGCGCCTCGAATCGTTGTGCGACCCGTCCTGCCTCGTCGACGTTGACCTTCACGAGCTTCACGCGGCCCGCGAAGTCGGCCGCGATGCGTTCGAGCGCAGGGCTCACCATGCGGCAGGGGCCGCACCAAGGCGCCCACAAGTCGACGAGCACCGGGATGTCGGCTCGATCGGCGATCTCGGTGAAGTCGTCGTCGCCGGCATCCGTTACCCACGGCAGCGGTGCACCGCAGTTGCCGCACTTCGGGCTGCCGGGGCCCGCGGCGGGCACGCGGTTCTTCTTGCCGCAGCGCGGGCACACCACGATGTTCGCCACGGTCGTTGTCATGTCGGCACCTCCTGCCGGAGGCCGGTCACAGTGGTCCGGTCATGAGCTCGTCGGTCTCGCGGGCTCGCGGCCCGGTGTGCGCGGCCGCGGTTGGGAGGCGCTGCCGTTCGAGCCGCCGTACGGGGTCGGGATGTACTCCACTGACGGGCGGCGGTTGCGCGGCTGGGGATAGAGCCGCATGAGCAGCCGGACTTCGTCGGGGAGGTCGGTCGACACCGGCAGGCCGAGGCTGCGGGCGTAGTCCGGCTCGATCGGGAAGTCATGGGTCCAGCGGCCTTCGGACAAGGTCCGGGCCACATCGGGCGCGCTTCCGTCGAGATGCGGCTTCAGCAGCCGCTCCACGAACGTCTGCACCTGCTGCTGCGCCTTCCTGCCGATGTCGGCGAGGATCAGCGTCTTGTCGTCGACCTCGTTCTTGTCCTTCTGGTCGACGGCCACGAGCACCGAAGCCGCCGGGTACTCGCCGATCTGTGGGTCGACCGGGCCGAGAACCGCGGAGGGCGCCATCACGATGGAGTCGGCTGCGAGGGCGATGAGTGTGCCACCGCTCATTGCGTAGTGCGGCACGTAGACCTTCACCGGTGCCGGATGCGCCGCCAGCGCGGACGCGATCTGCTCCGCCGCGAGGACGAGACCGCCCGGTGTGTGGATCACCATGCTGATCGGGAGCTTCGGATCGGTCATCTCGATGGCGCGGATCACGGCCTCGGAGTCATCGATGTTGATGAACCCGCCGAACGGGATGCCGAGGAACGAGAAGGAATCGTGCCGGTGAATCAGCGTGATGCCACGAGACCCGTCGCGCTTTTCGAGCTGGCGCAACGCATGCGCCCGTTGCGCCGCGAGGATCCGCTGCTGCACGAGCGGCTGCAGGCTGGAGAGTATGAAGAAGATCCACAACAAATCGAGCGGGTTCACGAGGCCGCCTCTCTGCTAGGGGACATGGGACGGCGAGCCTGCGCCGTGCGGCTCGACCGGGCCCGGGATCACGAGCACGGGCGCGGGGCTCTGGTGCACGATCGTGGCCGCGGTGCTGCCGAGCGCGACACGCGCGAGGCCGGTGCGTTCGTGCGACCCTGCGATCACGAGCGGGGCGGGGTGCTCGCGCAAGTAGTCGCGCAGGCCCGACGCCGGGCTCACGGGATCCCACACCACTTCGGTTTCGATCTCGTGGCCCTGTGCGAGCAGCGGCCCCGCGAGCCATCGGAGGAAGTCGTCGACGTCGCCGGGCGGGCCGAATCGCCGTCGTTCCGGTCGACCGTCGAGCCCGGGCGGGACCGGCTCGGCCACGGTGACGAGCAACGCGGGCTCGTTCAACAGGTCGCACCATCCCAGCGCCGTCGGGAGCAGCCATTGCAGCGCAGCTGAATCGTCGTCGACGCACGCGACGATCCCGACCCGGGCGCCGTCGGCATCGATCCACGGTGCGAGGTCGCCGATCATCGGGCCGGCGAGCAGGAGTGGGTCGTGCCCGCGGGCCAGGATCTCCGCCGTGACCGACCCGACCAACGCGGCCGACCGGCCGCGTCCGTGGCTCGCCATGCAGCAGACCGCGTCGCGCAGGCGGTGCAGCGCGCCGTCGATCGCATCGGCCGGCTCGTCGTCGACGACGACCGCGCGGTGGACCCGGTGCCCGGGAAGCCGCACCGCGTCGAGCAGGGCCTCTCGCTGAGCGAGCTCGTCGCGGTGCTTGACGACACTGAACAGATGGATGTCGACGTCGAGACGACCGGCGAACTGCGCGGCGACGGGCAGAGCCCGTTCGGCGAACGCCGATCCGTCGAGGGGCACGAGGATCGCCTCCACGGAGAACGCGTGCTCGACGTGCGCGCGCTCACCCATCGTCTCGGCGCGCGCCATCTCGTCCCTCCTCGAGTCCGGCGTGGGTCACGGCTCCGGCGGTCGCTCCACTGAGCATGTCCCCACGGCCGCGGCCGCTCACCACGCGACCGCGTAGTTTCCGCACGCCACCGCCACCGCGCGCGAGCGACCGCGAACGAACTACGCGTCCACGTGGGTCGCGTACTGATGCACCGTGGTGATACTCCAAGACGATGGCAGGCGCGCGCGGTACTGCGCGCTGAGCGACGCACGCACACACGGAGGTGCAGCTGTGACGCAGGTACAGAGACGAGACGACAAGGGATCGCGTTCGTCGGACCGGCCCGACCGGTCCGACGCGCTGACCCGCTGGTTCGGTGAATGGCCGATGCCGCGCTGGTTCCCCGACATCGCCCGCGGCCTCATCGACACCGGCGAGCTCGGCCAGTTGCTCCCGAGAGTCGAGGAATTCGTCCAGGACAACGAGATGGTCGTGCGGGCGGAGCTGCCGGGAATCGACCCCGACCGCGACGTCGAGATCACGGTGAACGACAACACGCTGCGGATCCGGGCCGAGCGACGTGAGGAATCACGTGACGAAGCCGAGGGCTACCGCACGGAGTTCCGCTACGGACTGTTCGAGCGCATCATCCCGCTGCCCGCCGGTGTGAACGAGGAGCAGGTGCGCGCGTCCTACAAGGACGGGATCCTCGAGGTGCGGGTACCGATCGACCAGCAGCGCGCCGAGGCAAAGCGCATCACGGTTCAGCGCGCGTAGGCCGGCACGATGGTCTCACCCGACGCGGTCACCGACGACGAGCAGCTCCGTCGCGACGTCGCGGCCCGGCTCGAAGCAGATCCGGGCGTCGACGCGCGGCGGATCGTCGTGTCGGTTGCCGGCGGCGTCGTAACGCTGGCCGGCGAGGTGCGCTCCTACTCCGAGAAATGGGAGGCGGAGCGCGTGGTGGAGCGGATGCCCGGTGTTCGGGGAATCGCGAACGACATCGAGGTGCGCGGCGACACGACCCGCGACGACAGTGAGATCGCGCGACGCGCGGTCGAGGCGCTGAGGCGGAATGTGCTCGTGCCTTCGAAGGCGCTCACGGTCCGGGTCGAGAACGGTTGGGTCGTGCTCAGCGGCGAGGTGACGCGCTCCTTCCAGCGACGAGCGGCGGAGCGGGCCGTGCGGAATCTTCCTGGTGTGCGCGGCGTCTCGAGCACGATCACCGTTCGCCCGCGTGCGGGGGACCGCGGCGCCGGATCGCGCTGAAGTCCGCTCAGCCCGACGGCAGCGGCACCGCGTCCGCCGCTTCGGGCGCGGTCGCCTCGGGCAGCGTTGCATCCCGGCGGCGCCGTCGTATGCGTTCCACGAACGCGTCGAGCGCGACGGCGGCGAGGATGACGACGGAAGCCTGCGCGGCGGCCCGGTAACGCTGCTCGGCGAACGTCAGGGTGACCGCGATCATGACGGTGGCCGGGAACGCGAGCAACGGGAACAGCGGGACCCGGGGGCGGCGCCGTCGCAGCACGAACACGCCGATGATCGCGAGCAGCGCGCCGAGCCAGAACGTCCAGATGACCATCAACGCGACGACGTACCCCTCGCTCCGGTAGAGGAAGTTCAGCCGGATCTCCTGGAACGGCTCGAAGACTTCGAGGACCCGGCCCCAACGCGCCAGCACCACGATCGGAACGCGATCGAGATGGTCGGAGGCGTACTTGAGCGCGTAGTGCCGGAGATGCGGGTCGGCCTCGACGTCGTTCATCGTCGGTGGGATGTGTTCCGTCGTCGCCTTCTGTAGGCAGCCGTACGACTTGAAGCCGATCAGCCTGCCGTAATACGTCTCGTGGCAGTTGGCTGCGGCAGCGGTCCTGCCGTAGTTGGTGGACAGGCCCACCGGCTGGTCGAAGCGCACGCGGTTGAAGATGAGCCATGGCGACACCACGACGAGCGCGCAGAGGCCGCCGGCGACGAGCCGTTGCAGGCGCTGTCGGAGATCGGCGCGCCCGGCGATCAACACCGCGGGCACCAGGACGAAGACGCAGGTGAGGAGCAGTTCCGAGCGCGCGAGGGTCGCGAGCCCGCACCACGCGCCAAGCCACATCGCGCGCCGCAGCGACGGCTGCTTCCAATATCGGTACGCGAACAGGATCACCCCTGCGGCGGTGAAGATCGCGGTCGACTCCGACATCAGCTGACCGTCGATCATCCACATGTTCGGGTCGACCGCCGCGATTCCGGCGGCGAGCAGGCCGAGGCGGACGCCACCGAGCTCGCCGCGGATCTGGCCTCCGATCTCACGCCCGGCGAGGCCGCACAGCAGCACCGACCCGGTGCCGAGCACGCACGTCCACAGCATGAGGGTGAGCTGCGAGGCGCCCTTGCCCGGGTCGAGCAGGGTCGCGATCGTCAAGTACGCGATGTAGAGCGGGGGGTGGTCGGCGACCTGCACGAACTGCCACTTGCTGTTGAGCTGCACCCACCCGAGGCCCCCCGCGAGATTGTTCGCGGTGCTTTGGTAGATCATCGGGTCGCCCCCGAAGGGGAGATGGTGCTGTTGCAGCAGCACGTAGACGATCCGGATTGCCAGCCCGACCGCACACAGGATCGCGAGCCAGACCCTGAACCGTGCCCCTGTGGTCGATCGGCGCCGCGTGAGCCCCCACGCTTGCACGCCCGAACGTTATCGCCGGACGCCGACGCGGAGAACCTCGGGCGGTGAAGATTCCATGGCGGCCGTCTCACCGTTCTGCGCGCCGTGGGGAACACGGCGCGCCACGGCGCAGTAGCCTTCGAGGGAACCGTTCGGCGTTCGGGAGTGCTCGTGTCGGGGTCACACGAGAGGTTGTACCTGGAGCTCGCAGATCCCGACGCGCTGGATGTGACTGTCGTGCTCCCCGTGTTCAACGAGCGCGGCCACATTCACCAGGAGATCCGGCGGATCCGCACCGCGCTCGACGCGTCCCCGTATTCGTACGAGATCATCGTCGTCGACGATGGATCGAGCGACGGCTCGGCCGAAGAGTTGCGCCAGGTCGCCGAGCAGCTCGAGTTCCGGTTGATCGTGTTCACGCACAACCGTGGTTCCGGCTCGGCCCGCAAGGTCGGCACGCGAGCAGCCCGTGGGCGGGTGGTCGTGTGGACCGACGCGGACATGACGTATCCGAACGAAGACATTCCTCAACTGGTGAAGGAGCTGGAGGGCTCCGACCAGGTTGTCGGCGCGCGGACGTCGGAGCAGGGCACCCTCAAGTTCTTCCGTGTTCCTGCGAAGTGGCTGATTCGGCGGCTCGCGAGCTATCTCGTCGCCACCGACATTCCGGATCTCAACTCCGGCTTGCGTGCGTTCCGCGCCGACGTGGCGCGGCAGTACCTGCACCTGCTGCCGCCCGGCTTTTCGTGTGTCACGACGATCACGATGGCGTTCCTGGCAAACGGCTATTCGGTGAAGTACGTCCCCATCGAATACTCGCCACGAGCCGGGAAGTCGAAGTTCCACTGGTGGCGCGACACGAAGAACTACCTCACGCAGGTCGTGCGGATGGTGTTGTCGTACAAACCGCTGCGCGTCTTCATGCCGGCATCGTTGACCCTGTTCGCGATCGCGTCGGCCAAGCTCGGGTTCGACTGGTGGGATCGAAACTTCCGCCTGGCCGCCAACACGCTGCTGATCTTCTTCGCGGCCATGGTGTTGCTCGCCATCGGGCTCCTAGCGGACCTCATCGTGCGTCTCGCCGCGCCTCATGACGAGGTCGCGCCCGCGTCGATGTGACCGCCACCCGCGCCGACATCCCCACGGGCAACGTGTACGACAAGTACACGACGGCGAACCCGATCGAACGCCGCCTGATGGCTCGGTTCCTCGAGCGACTCGACCGGTCGTTGCCGTCGGAGCCGCCGGCCCGGATCCTCGAGGTCGGGGTCGGGGAGGGCGAGGTCGCCGCACGCGTCGGCGCCCGCTACGCGGCCGCGTTCGTCGCCGGACTCGACCTGCCCGATCCCGCGCTCGCCGACGGATGGCGCCGGCGCGGACTTCCGGGCGCGTTCGGCGACATCGCGGCGCTGCCATTCCCGGACCGGTCCTTCGATCTCGTGTTGGCGATCGAGGTGCTCGAGCACGTCCCGCGTCCGGAGGAGGCCATGCGCGAGCTCGCACGCGTGGCCCGTCGGGACGTGGTCCTGTCGGTGCCGTGGGAACCGCTCTGGCGCGTCGCCAACATTGCGAGAGGCAAGTACTGGCGCGACGTCGGCAATACGCCAGGACACGTTCAGCACTGGACACGGCGGGGCTTCGTGGCCCTCGTGGGCCGCGAGCTCGAGGTCACGGCGGTGCACAACCCACCCCCGTGGACCATGGTCGCCGCGCGGCGACGACCCTAGGCCCGGCGGGGCCCGGCCTCGGCAGCGGTGTCCCCGACCGCAGGCGGCGCTGCCGCCGTGCGTGACGCTCGCCGCAGCAGCAGTGCGGCGACGGCGGCACCGGCCGTGTCGGCGAGCATGAACGCCAGACGAGCCGTGATCGCGATCGCTCCGCGGGTGCCGGCCGGCAGCGCGCCGCCGACCAACGCCACGAACACCGCTTCGCGCACGCCGATGCCGCCCGGCACGGGAACCAGCACGAATCCGACGACCCACGACAGCACCGCGGCGGGCGCGATCGTGAGCCAGGAGGCCTGCGGCGAGAAGGCACGCGCGATGCACCACGTCGACGTGCCGACGAGAAGCCAGCTCGGCACGTACTCCACGACGAGTCGCAGCGACGCCGACCAGCGCGGGATCGTGATGTCCAGGTCACGGTGCAGGATCCGCTCGGCCCGTGCCGCGAGCCACGCCAGCGGGCGGTGGTGGAGCAGCCCGAGCCCCACGGGGAGCAGCACGAGAACCCACAGCCATGCCGTGGTGCCCGCGCGCGCGAACCGCAGAGGCAGGAGCAATGTCGACAGCAACATCGCGGAGAGGTACAGCGCCCCGAGGGACAGCGCCACACTCGCGTACGCGGAGGCGCGTGGAACACCGCCTCGCCGCGCGAGCTCGGCTCGGCCCACGACCGGCCAGATCCCACCGGGCACGTACTTGCCGATCTCGCCGAGGAAGTACCACACGAGCGTCGCGCCCACGGGCACTTCCACGCCGAGCAGCGCGAGCGCACGCCGCCACGGCAGCGCCATGGCGACCATCGCGGCGCCGGCGAGCAGGGCACCGGCGATCAGCCAGCCGGGCCGCGCGCTCCCGAGCGTGCTTCGCACGTCGCTCCACTGGTTCGCGATCGCCCGCACGACGAAGAATCCGCCGGCCGCCGCGATCAGCAGGCCGGCGGCCGTGCTCAGCTGGGCGAGCCGGGCCCGCTTCACGCGCCGTAGTACGCGCTTGCCCGGTTGCTCGCGGTGCGGTTGACCACCACGCCGACGACGTTCGCGCCACCTCGCTCGAGCGACTCGATGGTGGCGCGCACCGCGCGCTTGCGGCTGGTCTTGATGTCGACCACGAAGATGGTGCCGTCGCACTGCGACGCAACGGCCATCGCGTCGGCATAGGGCTCACCGGGCGGGGTGTCGACCACGACGAGACGTACGGCCCGCAGGCCTTCGAGCACCTGACGGAACGCGCGTGCTCCGAGCACACCCGACGGGTCGTCGACCGGTGCGCCGGAGGGCAGGATGCGTAGGAACGGGCTGGAGTCGTTGCGGCGGAGCACCGTGTTGAGATCCGCGCCTTGCAGCACGGCGGACAAGCCCGGTGCACGCGGCACGCCCAGACGGTCGTGAACAGTGGGCTGTCGCAGGTCGGCGTCGACGAGCACGACGCGCTCGTCGATCGCGGCCACGGCCTGAGCGAGCTGCACGGCGACGAAGGTCTTGCCGGCACCCCGATTCGCGCTGACGACGGCCAACGTGCGGGGTTTCCCCGAACCCTCGAGGAACATGAGGTTGGTGCGAAGCACGCGGAAGGCCTCGACCGTGTCGGCGCCGGTGCCTTCGGGGATGCGCGCGAGCACCTGCAATCCCGCGAGCGTCGTGACGTCCGCCGTGCTCTCCGTCGCCGAGAACCGGTCGCTGATCCTTCGCAGCACGACGGTTCCCTCGGCGATGAGCACGAGACCGATGACGAAGGCGATGAGGGCGTCGAAGAAGGGCCGCGGCGCGACGGGTGTCGACGACGCCATCGGCGGCGACGCGTAGTCGACGCGGTTCTTGGGCTGCGCCAGGCGTGTGTACAGGGCCTGGGTCGCGGTGCCGATGTCGGCCTGCACCGTGGCGGCCTGAGGATCGGCGGGCCGCAGCGCGTTCAGCTCCTTGTTGAGGTTGTCGATGTTCAGCTGGAGCCCGACGAGCTCGGTGTATGCCTGGTTGGCCTGTTGCCCGCGTACCGCTTCGACGAGCGCCTCGCTCTCGGCTCGGGCGAGATCCACGGCGTCCAGTGGTGAAGTGCCGGTCGCGGTGACCGTCAAGAACGCGGTCTGGCCGTCCTGGCCGACCGAGAGCCGGTTGATGACGCTGTCGAAGCTGTCCCGGCTGAAGCCGTACCGCTTCCAGGCATCCCCCATGACCGGTATCGACCCGGCGAGCGTGACGTAGGTCTGCGCGAGGAAGTTGGTGTCGCCCGTGTTCGTCAGGCTCACCGATTCGCGGCCCGACACGACCATCAGCTGTGCCGATGCGGAGTACTGCTTCGGCTTGCGCATGTCGTTCGCGAACACGACGGCGGCGAGGAGCAGCGCCAACAGCAGGATGCGGCGCCGGTTCTGCACGATCGTCTGAACGTGTTGGGCCGCATCCACGACCCGCCATTGTACGAAGTCGGGTCGCCGGAGGGCCGCGCCTCTTGTGGCGTTAGCCTTCCCGCTCATGCCGGTGAGCGAAGGCCCGATCGGGCCGTTTCCCGAGGGTGCCGAGCCCGCCGAGTACGACAAGCTCCGGCGCCGCGTCTTCTGGAAGATGCCGTCGGGGCTCTTCGCGGTCGGATCGCGTTCGGGAGACGGCACGCGGCGCAACATGATGACGCTGAACTGGGCGACCCAGATCAGCTCGGATCCCAAGCTGCTCGGCATCGCGGTCGAGAAGCCGGCGCTCACGCACGATCTGATCGCCGACAGCCGGGTCTTCACCCTGAACCTGATCGACCGCGAAGACCGCGCCATCGTGCGGAAGTTCACCAAGCCGGTCGAGGTCGACTCCGACGAGCGGACACTCAACGGCTTCGCATACCACGACGGCCGAACCGGGGCGCCGATCCTCGACCAGGCTGTCGCGTTCCTCGAGTGCGAGGTTCGTCACGAGCTCGACACAGGCAGCCACACGTTCTTCGCGGGCGAGGTCGTGGCCGCCGCGTTCCAGCGCGACGAGGAGACGGCGGTGCTCCGCATGGAGGACACCCGCATGAACTACGGCGGCTGACGGGAGTCACCACTACGATCACCGGCCATGGCGACGAGCGCCCGAGCCCGCAGCGCATCGGGGCCGCGGGCCGGGCTCCTACGGAACTGGGCCTACGTGCTGCGCACGACCAACCCGCCGCCCGGTCGGGTCGATCCGGTGTCCCGGTGGCTGGTGCTCACCCGTGCCGCCGTGTTGCCGATGACCATCACCGCCGCACTGATCGCCGGGATCCTCGCGTGGTGGCTCCAACCCGACGAGGTGAGTGTCGGTTGGTGGTTGCTCGCGAGCGTCGGGATCGTGCTCGCTCATGTGGCCAACAACCTCATGAACGACTTGTTCGACCTCGAGGTCGGCACCGACTCCGAGCGGTATCCGCGTGCGTTGTACGCGCCACACCCGGTGCTGTCCGGAATGATCACGCGTCGCGGCCTGTTGCGGGCCGCGCTCTTCGTCAACGTGCTCGACCTCTTCATCCTGATCGCGCTGTTCGTCGCGCGCGGCTGGCCGGTTGTCGCGTTCGCGCTCGGCGGCTTCCTGTTGTCGGCCGCGTACACCGCGCCGCCCCTTCGCTTGAAGAAGCACGGTCTCGGCGAGCCGACCGTCCTCGTCGTCTGGGGCCCGTTGATGGTGGGCGGCACGTACTACGCCGCCACCGGGCACCTGCCGTGGGAAGCGGTCGCCGCGTCGTTCCCGTACGCGTTGTTGTGCACGACGGTGCTCATGGGCAAGCACATCGACAAGATCCCGTGGGACGCACCCGACGGTACCCACACCCTGCCGGTGCTGATGGGCGAAGGCGCGGCGCGCGTGCTGACCCAAACGATGATGGCCGCCTTCTACGTCCTCGTCATCGCGTTGGTCGTCGCGGGGGCGCTTCCGGTCCCGAGCGTGCTCGTGCTCCTCGCGCTGCCGCGGCTGGTTCCCGTGTGGAAGGCGTTCACGCGTCCGCGCCCCGCCGCGCCGCCCGACACGTGGCCGATCTGGCCGTTGTGGTTCGCCGGTCTCGCGTTCGCGCACACCCGACGAGCGGGCGCGCTGTTCGTGCTCGGGCTTGCGTTGGGCCTCGCCGTCGGCTGGTAGCCCTTTCGCTCCGGGCGCCCACCGACGACAATCTGCGCTCACCGGACTGGGACGCGGAGGGGACGCGGTGATGACGCTCGAGAGCACGATGCAGGACTTCCCGCTCACGATCACGTCGATCTTGCGGCACGGTGCGAGCGTGCACGCCGCGAGCGAGGTCGTGACGTTCGAGGGCGACGGGAGCCGGCGGGCGACGTTCGGCGAGGTCGCGACGCGCATCACACGGCTTGCGAGCGCGCTGCAGCAGCTCGGCATCGAGGCCGGCGACCGCGTCGGTACGTTCGGATGGAACACCCAGGAGCATCTCGAGGCCTATCTCGGGATTCCGTGCATGGGCGCGGTGTTGCACACGCTCAACATCCGCTTGTTCCCCGATCAGTTGACGTACGTGGTCAACCACGCCGAGGACCGTGTCGTCCTCGTCGACGACAACCTCGTCCCGTTGCTCGCGAAGGTCGCCGGTGATCTGAAGACCGTCGAGCGTTTCGTAGTGATGGGCGACGGCGACGCGTCGGCGTTGCGCGACGTCCGTCCCGACGTGGACATCTTGCGCTACGAGGAATTGCTCGCCGGTGGCTCCGAGCAGTTCGACTGGCCCGAGCTCGACGAACGGTCGGCCGCGGCGATGTGCTACACGAGCGGCACCACAGGGAACCCGAAGGGCGTCGTCTACTCGCACCGGTCCAACGTGTTGCACTCGATGGCGGCGTGCATGGCCGGCTCGATGGCGGTGACCGAGGACGATCGCATCCTTCCGATCGTGCCGATGTTCCATGCGAACGCGTGGGGGCTGCCGTACGCGGGATGGATGTCCGGCGCCGACTTCGTCCTGCCGGCGCGCTTCCTGCAGGCCGCACCGCTGTGTCGCCTGATCGAGCGGGAGCGTCCGACGTTCTCCGGCGCGGTGCCGACGATCTGGGCCGACCTGTTGCGTTACTCCGAGGAGCATCCCGTCGATCTGTCGTCGATCCGCATGATCGTGTGTGGCGGATCCGCGGTGCCGCGCAGCCTGATCGAAGCGTTCCGCCAGAAGCACGACGTGCGGATCGTGCAGGCGTGGGGCATGACCGAGACGAGCCCGCTCGCCGCGGTCGCGCACGCCCCGGCCGGCACGCCCGAAAGCGAGGAGATCGACTGGGCCGCGAAGACGGGGCGCATCGTGCCCGGTGTGGAGCTGCGCATCGTCGACGACGCGGGCAACGCGTTGCCGTGGGACGGCGAAGCGGTCGGGGAGATCGAGGTCCGCGGACCGTGGATCACCGGGGCGTACTACCGCGACCCCTCGCCCGAGAAATTCGACGACGGCTGGCTGCGCACCGGCGACGTCGGCTCGGTCGAGCCCAACGGCTTCATCCAGATCACCGACCGCGCGAAGGACGTGATCAAGTCCGGCGGCGAGTGGATCTCTTCGGTGGAGCTCGAGGGCCATCTCATGGCGCACCCCGACGTCGTCGAGGCGAGCGTCGTCGGCGTGCCCGACCCGCGTTGGACGGAGCGGCCCCTCGCATGCGTGGTGCGCAAGCCGGGCTCCGACGTCACCGCGGCGGACCTGCGCGAGTTCCTCGCCACGCGCGTTGCCCACTGGCAGCTGCCGGAACGCTGGGCGTTCATCGACGAGGTGCCCAAGACGAGCGTCGGCAAGTTCGACAAGAAGGTGCTGCGCGCCCGTCACTCCGACGGCGAGCTCGCTGTCGAAGAGTTGCCGTAGTTGGGCGGGGGCGGGGGTCGGACCCGACTCCGCTCCAGGCGCCGTTCGGCGAACGTTCCGCGGAGCCGGGTCCGACCCCCGCCTCAGTCAGGCGTCCACGCGTGTTCGCGAGCTCGTCGTCGGAGCGACGGGGCTTGGTTGTTAGGAGAGGGGGTGGGTCGGGAGCGGGGCGTGCGGTGACTCGGCGGTGTCGGCGGCTCTGATTGCCAGGACGATGACGCCGTAGGCCATGGCCGCGAGGGCGACGGCGATGAGGAACCAGTCGAGGATGCCGTGGGCCTGGATCTGTTCCTTGAGGACGGTGACGCCGATGACGGCCGCGACGATCTGCTCGCCGACGTCGAGGGCGGGGAGTGAGGCCCGCAGCTCGCCCGATTGGAACGCTTCCTGGTTCAGCCACATGCCGACGCTGGCGAACACCACCAGCGCGTACGGCTCCCAATGGGTCAGGAACGTGCCGATGCCGTCGCCCAGGAGGCTCACGCTCGTCTTCGTGAGCCCGGCGGTGAGGCCGTACGCGACCCCGGTGGCGAGCGCGAGGAGCGTCGCCCGCACGGCGCCCCGGTAGCGCAGCGCGGTTGCGACCGCGGCGACCCCGATGCCGGCGACGAACCCGCCGGCCACGGCCCAGTCGACGAAGGGCGCCCGGTCTCGCCCGCCGGTGGGGTTCCCGATCAGCAGGAACGCGGCAAGACCCGCACACAGCGCGATTGCCGCGATCCAGTCATGAGGACCGAGCCGCCGGCCCGACCACCGCGCCGCGAACGGCAGGGAGAAGAGCAGGCCGGTGACCAGCAGGGGCTGGACGACGAGTAGCGACCCCAGCCCGAGCGCGATGGCCTGGAGCCCGTACGCGGCCCAGTCGGCCGCGTAGCCGAGGAGCCACATCGGCCGCCTGACCAGGTGCCACATCAGTCCCGGATGGAGCTTCTCCGCTCCCGGCGCTTCGGATGCGGCGCGTTGCTGGAGCACCGAGGCAACGGCAAAGAGCATGGCGGCGCCGAGCGCAAACGCAATTTCCATGGCATTCCAGACGGTAGTGTCGGTGTCCTTGTCTCGGCGGGTCCTGATCGTTTCGGCTTCTATGGGCGCGGGCCATGATGGCGCTGCGCGCGAGCTGTCGCGTCGCCTCGACGCCCGTGGTCACCAGACCCGTGTCGTCGATTTCCTCGATATGCCGCCCCTCGGCCTCGGGGTGTTCGTGCGGTGGACGTACCAGATGCAATTGCGTCTGGCGCCGTGGTCCTACGAGGTGTTGTATCGCCTCTGGTACGTCCTGCCATTCCTGTACGGGCCGCTCGTCGCGTTCGACACGTGGCTGACGCGTCGGGCGTTCCAACGCGCCGTCCGGGCCCTCGACCCCGACGTCGTCGTGACGACGTATTCGTTGTCCGCACTGGTCCTGGGCCGGATGCGAAAGAAGGGATGGCTGCGGGTTCCCGTCGCGACGTATTTGACGGATTTCGCGGTCCATCCATTGTGGGTTCATCCTTCGATTGATTTGCACCTTGCGGTGAGCCCGCTTGCGGCGGTAACCGCCCGGGCTCGGAGTGGCTCCAAAGCGCTTGCCCCGGGCCCACTTGTGGCCGAGAAGTTCCGCACCGAGCGTCCGGACCGTCGCGCCGCCCGCCGTGCGCTCGGACTGCCGGACGACGTGCCGGTGGCGCTCGTGGTGGGCGGCTCCTGGGGCGTTGGCCCGGTGATCTCGACGGTGGAGGCCATCGCCGCCTCGGGGCGCGCCCATCCGGTCACGGTGTGCGGGCGGGACGAGCAGCTCAAGGGCGCCCTCGAGGAGCGGGCCCTCGGCACGGTGATCGGCTGGACGTCGGAGATGCCGGCGCTGATGGCGGCAGCCGACGTGCTGGTCGAGAACGCGGGCGGTCTCACCGCGATGGAGGCCTTCGCGGCCGGTCTGCCGGTGATCACGTTCCAGCCCATCCCCGGGCACGGCCGCGACAACGCACGGACCATGGCCGCGGCGGGCGTGAACCGCTACGCGCACGACATCGACGAGCTCCACCGGGCGCTCGGCGAGCTGACCGTGCCCGGCCCGGCGAGGGAGGAGCTCGTAGCGCGCGGCCGGTCGTTGTTCGCGGGCGACGCAGCCGTCGACGTGCTGGACCTCGCCGAAGCTCAACCGATGCCCGCAGGGGTGAAGCCCTTTCGCCTGCCGCTGCGCCGGCGCATCGCGTCGGTCGGCGCCGCCGCCGCGCTGCTCAGCTACGGATCACTCACGCTCGGCGCGCAGGCGGTCGCGGCCATGGGCGTCGGCGTCGCGCGACCGCCGCACGCGGCCGGGTCGCGAACGTTCGTCGGCGCCCGGCTCACCGCCGCGGAGCTGGCCGACCCCGCGATCACCGACGAGCTCGTCGCGTCGCGGGTCACCGTCATCGTCGACGCGCCGACCGCGCTCGCGGCCGCGCCGCAGCTGGCGCGGCTCGGCGCGGCCGGGGTCGAGATCGCCAACGGCGGGTGGGGCCACGGCAGCGGGCTGCGCTGGGAGCGGGCCCACGCCGACGTCGCGAAGGCCGGCGACGTCATCCGGCATCATTGCGGTGTGCACATCGTCGACTTCGTGCCTGGACGCCGCTTCGACGCGTTCGACCAGATGTGGTCGCGCCGGCGTCGCGAGCGACTGGTGCAGCCCGACGCGGTCGTGCGGCCCGGCCGGATACCGGCCCGGCTGAAGGCCGCACATGTGTATCTGGTCGACGGCCGTCACGACGACCCCGATCAGGTTCGGCGCACGCTGCTCGAGTTCGAGAACCGCCTGCAAGGTCGGGGCCTCGTCGCCGCGCCGCTGGCGGAGTTGCGATGAGCGCCGGCGCCACGCGCGCACGGCACAGCTGGCGTTGGGTCGGTCTGGGTGCCGGGCTCGGCACGGGGGCCGCGCTCGCGCTGCACGCCGCTCCCGCGCTCGCGAGCATCGGCGTCGTCCGGCGGACGTTCGCACCGCGGCTCGCGGGGTTGGGCTCCCCCGATCACGTCGCGTTGACCTTCGACGACGGCCCCGACGCCGCGTCCACCCCGGCCTTCCTCGAGGTGCTCGACCAGCTCGGGTGGCGCGCGACGTTCTTCATGTTGGGTGAGATGGTGCGCAAGGCGCCCGGCCTCGCGGCGGAGGTCGCGGCCGCGGGTCACGAGATCGCGGTGCACGGCGACGGCCATGTCAGCATGCTGCGACGCCTGCCGCGCGACGCGCACGACGACATCGCCCGCGGCCTCGACGCGGTCTCGCACGCCACGGGCGTGCAGCCGCAGTGGTTCCGGCCGCCGTACGGAACGCTGTCGGCGGGGTCGTTGCGCGCCGCCGCGCACCTCGGCCTCGAGACCGTGCTGTGGACCGCGTGGGGCCGCGACTGGCGGCCCGAAGCCACGCCTCACACCGTCGTGCACGACGTGTTGCACGGCCGGGTCGCGGGCGGCACGGTGCTCCTGCACGACTCCGACTGCACGTCGTCGCCCGAGTCATGGCACGCAACGCTCGGCGCGCTGCCGATGCTCGCGGAGCAGTTCGCGGAACGTGGGCTCGCCACGGGTCCCGTCGGCGAGCATCAACTCGTCGCGTAGCTGCCGACCCGGATACCCCATGACGCGGCCTTCGGTCGCACAAGGTGACGGTCGCGAAGTGACACCGCCGCGCCGTGACGTGATGTGTTGCCGCCGCAGTCGCGTACCTTACCGATGCGCCGAGTTCTGCAGGTCGAGCACGGCCCCGGCGAGCGCTTCGAGCTCGTCGGCCCACGAACCGCCGGGCGCGCCGAGTGGTACCGGCACCAGCTTCGAGAATCCGACGGCGAGGAACTCCTCGAGCCGCTCGCGGAGGCCGTTGTGACCGACCGGGATCACGCGGCGGGGATCGACACCGGGAAGGCGCGACGCGAGCGCGGCCGCGACCGCGTCCGGCAGCTCGCCGTGCGCGTACGCGACCAACGCGCCCCAGTGCTCACGATCGATCTCGCGCTCCGCCTCGCGCGCCGCGGCGAGCACGGCTTCGCGGCCCTCGGCCGCGTCGACCGGTGTGGTGAAGCTCGGGAGCCAACCGTCGGCGAGACGCCCGACGCGGCGCAGCTCGCTCGGTGCGCGTCCACCGAGCCACACGTCGGGCGGTTGCTGCACCGGCTTCGGCAACACCGTGAGGTCGTGATACGTGAAGCGCGGGCCGGCATGGTCGACGTGGTCCTCGGTCCAGAAGCGCCGGATCAACGGCAGCGCCTCGTCGAACCACGGAGCCCGTTCCTCCCGCTTGACGCCGAACGCCTGCTGCTCGGTCTCGCTGACCACACCCAACCCGAACGCGGGCAGGGCCCGTCCGTTCGAGAGGCGGTCGAGGCTGGCCCACTCCTTCGCGAGGAGTACGGGGTTGCGGCCGGGAAGCACCTGCACGCTCGTGCCGAGCTTCAGCTTGCGGGTGCGGCCGGCGGCAACTGCGAGGCCGACGAGAGGGTCCGGCGCCGGCCCGGTGGCGCGCTCCGACAGCCAGAGCGAGTCGAAGCCGAGCCGCTCGAGATCGTCGACGAGTGTGACGAATCCGGCCGCGTCGACGTCGGCCGCGACGCCGAGCCCGAACCCGATCCGGATCTTCATCGACGAGCCGACGTGCGGGTCACGCACGGACCCATTCGTACTGGCGAAGCTCGCGACGCGCGATCTGCTGCTTGTGCACTTCGTCCGGACCGTCGACGAGATGCAGAGTGCGCGCGTGCGTGTACATCTGTGCGAGTGGCCAGTCGTCGGACACGCCCGCGCCGCCGAACAGCTGGATCGCGCGGTCGATCACGTTGGTCGCGACGCGCGCCGCGACGACCTTGATCGCCGCGATCTCGAATCGTGCACCCTTGTTGCCGGCCGTGTCCATGAGCCACGCCGCCTTCATCGTGAGCAGTCGCGCCTGTTCGATCTCCATCCGCGACTCCGCGATGCGGTCCTGCACGACGCCCTGCTCCGCCAGTCGCTTCCCGAACGCGGTGCGCAGCTGAGCACGTTCACACATGAGCTCGAGCGCGCGTTCGGCGAGACCGATGGCGCGCATGCAGTGATGGATGCGTCCGGGGCCGAGCCGGGCCTGGGCGAGCGCAAAGCCGCCGCCTTCCTCGCCGAGGATGTTCGACGCCGGCAGGCGCACATTCTCGTACAGCGTCTCGCAGTGCCCCCCGCCGGCGTCGTGCCCGAAGACCGGTAGCGTCCGCACCACCGTGACTCCGGGGGCGTCCATCGGCACGAGGATCATGGAATGACGGTGATACGGGTCGGCGTCGGGATTCGAGACGCCCATGAGGATCGCGACCTTGCATCGCTTCGACGCCGCGCCGCTCGTCCACCACTTGTGCGCGTTGACGACGTAGTGGTCGCCGTCGCGGATGATCCGGCTCTGGATGTTGGTGGCGTCGGAGCTCGCGACCCACGGCTCGGTCATCGCGAAGCACGAGCGGATCTCGCCTTCGAGCAACGGCACGAGCCACTCGTCCTGCTGTTCGGCCGTGCCGAACTCGGCGAGGATCTCCATGTTGCCGGTGTCGGGGGCGGCACAGTTCGTCGCCTCGGAGGCGAGGGCGCTGCGGCCCATCAGCTCGCACAGCGGCGCGTAGTCGACGTTGCTCAGGCCCGCGCCCCACTTCTTGTTGGGAAGGAACAAGTTCCACAGGTCGCGCCGGCGGGCCTCGGCCTTGAGCTCCTCCATGACCGGAGGATGGAAATGCGGATCGCCCGAGTCGGCCACTTGTCGGCGGTACACGGGCTCGGCGGGATCGACTTTCTCGGCGATGAACGCGGCGAGGCGTTCGCGCAGTTCCAGCGCGCGCGGTGACAGCTCGAAGTCCATCGGCGCAGGTTACGTGCTACCCGACCGTCCAGCGCACGAGACCACCGAGGGCCGGGTCGGTCAGCCACGCGCCGCCATCGTCGCCCCCGACGACCTGCAACGCGCCCGGGCTCCACCCGGTGGTCTTGCCCGAGGCGACGTCGATGCGGCACACGGACTGGTGCGTCACCGGGCCGGTAGGCACGGTGCCCGCGAGGTCGAGCCGTGTGCCCCAAATGGTGTTCGAGGTCACCGCGCCGGGCACGAAGCCGAACAGTTGCCCGCCGCCGCAGCCGGCGCCGACGGGGAGGTACACCCGCTCCGCTCCACCGGTGCGCGGAATGCTTCGCAATCCGTTCGCGCCGCCGGCCCAGATGTTGCCGCTGTGCACGATCGGAAAGCCGAAGGGCGCGCGCACGACGGTGCGGCCCAACTCGCGCCGCGTCGAGGGGTCCATCGCCGCGAGCACGAGGTCGTCGGCCGACACGGACGGCACCCCGCTCAGCGTGACCCACACCGCGCCGCCGTCGGTCTGCACGTCGTGCGGGACCCCGTCGAACGCGACGCGATCGACGACCGCGCCCGACGCCGGGTCGATGTCGAGCAACAGACCGAACCCGGCCCGAGCCGGATCCTTGGTCACGACCCACAGCGCGCCGGGGGTGGCCGCGAGCCCATTGCGACCCGGGCCGAGGTCGCACACGATCGGTTGCGCGACCGAGAGCACGGCGGTGGCGTGCGCGGCCCGATCGACGTGCACCAACTGTGCCGCCCCACTCGGGCACGCCGACCGCACGACCCACGCGCCGTCGGCCACGGGGGCGAGGCCGGACACGTACGGCTGGGCCTGCCCGACGGCCCGTGCGGCGCCGGCGTCGACGCGCGCGACGCGGCCGGACTCGAGCGAGTCGACGGCCCACACGTCCGCACCCTGCGAGCCGAGCAGGCTCGGCGACCAGTCGAGGACACGGGTGGCGGTGAGCGCGGGCGCGATCTCGGGCGGGATCGACGGCGCTGTGGTGCCCGGCGTGCCGCCGTTGGCGGCTCCCGAACCTGGAGCTGCGGCCGGGCCGCCGGTGGTGCCGCCGGGACGGACGGAGCCTGCGCCGGGGGTCGTCCCGGTCGCGGTCGAAGTGGTCGTCGCGCTCGCGGTCGTGCTGGTGGTCGCAGGCGCCGAGGTCGAGGCCGTCGTCGGGCTCCTGGCTGCGTCGGGCCTGGTCAGCTGCTGCCCTTTGACCTTCGGCGCTCCTGGACCGCCACTCTGCGAGACGAGGACGCCGGCGAGCGTGACCGCGACGGCTACGACGGCGACGGTGAGCCACAGCGCGTTGCCCCGTGCCCACGTCACGACCGCGGCGGGTCGGTTCACTTCACCCCCATGGGGACACGATGGTACGGCGCGCGGCCCGCGAATCGGTGCTTCTCCGGGCCGGCGCGTGATTGCGCCCATAGGCTCGCTCGATGGCCGGGCTCGACGAGCACGAGGTCGACCGTGACCCATTCCGGCAGTTGGCCGGCTGGTACGACGAGGCGGTCGCGGCCGGGGTGCGTCAGCCGGACGCGATGACACTCGCCACATCGACCCGCGACGGACGGGTATCGGCCCGCACCGTGCTGTTGCGGGGGTTCGACGGCGACGGGCTCGTGTTCTTCACGAGCTACCACGGTCGCAAGGCGCGTGAGCTCGAGGCGAATCCTCGTGGCGCGGTCGTGCTCCATTGGCGCGAGCAGGAGCGTCAGGTCCGCGCCGAGGGGCCCGTGCAGCGCACGAGCCGGGAGCGGTCGGACGCGTACTTCCGCGCCCGGCCCTTCGGCAGCCGGGTGAGCGCGTTCATCTCGCCGCAGAGCGACGTGGTGAGCGGACGGACCGAGCTCGAACGACGATTCGACGAGGCGGCCGCGCGCTTCACCGACGGCGAGGTGCCGCTCCCCGACGACTGGGGCGGCTACGTCCTCGCGCCCGACGAGTTCGAGTTCTGGCAGGGTCGCGACGATCGCCTGCACGACCGCGTCCGCTACCGGCGCGATGGCACGACATGGCGCATCGAGCGCCTCGCGCCCTGACCGCCATGGGTCAGGTCGCGAGATGGCTCTTGAACCACTCCAGCGCCCGCGGCCACGCGTCGGCCGCGGCGCTCGGGTTGTAGCTCGGTCGCTTGTCGCAGAAGAAGCCGTGCTCGGCCTCGTCGTAGCGGACGACCTCGTGGTGGACGGCCGCGGCGTCGAGTGCGTGCCGAAGCGTTTCGACGTCTTCGACGGGGATGGACTGGTCGAGGTCGCCGAACAGCCCGAGCCACGGCGTCTGCAGCGAGCCGGCCTCGTCGACGAGCTTGGTCTGCCCCGGCATCCGCGGGTTGACGATCCCGCCGCCGTAGAAGCCGACTGCTGCACCGAGGGCACGACGCGCCGCGACGAGGAAGGTTGCCCGCCCGCCCATGCAGAATCCGACGATGCCGATCCGATCGTCGGTGAAGCCCTCGTCGTGCAGGTGCGCGAGCACGGCGTCGACGTCCATGAGGATCCCGTCGTCGGTGAGCCCCTGGAGCAACGGCATCACCTTCGAGAAGTCGTCGTACGGCGCGGTGCCGCCGCCCGCCCGGTGGAACAATGCGGGCGCGATCGCGTGGTAGCCCTCCTTCGCGAAGCGGGTGGTGACGTCGCGTATGTGGTCGTTGACCCCGAACGCCTCCTGGATCACGACGATCGCCTGGCGGGCGTCGCCGTCGGGCGCGGCCTCGAAGCACTCCATCGGGCCGTCGGACGTCTGCAAGGTGATGTCGGTCGTCTTCATGCCCGGGAGGCTAGACCGGAGCCCGGTGACGGGATGACGGGATGACGGGGTGACGGCGACAAGCTGGGCGCTGCTCGCGGTCGCCGGCGTGCTCGCGGCCGCGGACTGGTTCGCGGTCGCGACGCAACGTCGCGTGCTCCAGTACTTCGCGAAGCCCGCAACACTCAGCGTCCTGATCGTCGTGGCTGTCGTGCTGCACCCGGAGCACCACGATCAACGGTCGTGGTTCGTGGTCGCGCTCGCCCTGTCGCTGGCGGGCGACGTGTTCCTCATGCTGCCGAACGATCTGTTCGTCCCGGGCCTCGCCTCCTTCCTCCTCGCGCACATCGCGTACACCATCGGCTTCGTCCTGCACATCCGGTCGGCCGCGTCCATCGCGGTTGGGTGCATCGCGGTCGTCGTGGTCGGCGCGGTGCTCGCATCGCGCATCCTTCCTCGCGTCGTGCACGGCGACGACCCCACGCTCGGCGGCCCTGTGGTCGCGTACATGGTCGTGATCTCGGCCATGGTCGCGAGCGCGATCGCGGCCGGCCCGGTGCTGGCGACAGCCGGGGCGGTGTCGTTCTACGCCTCCGACACGCTGATCGCCTGGGAGCGGTTCGTACGCCCCCGGCCTTGGATGCCACTCGCCGTCATCGTGACGTATCACCTGGGTCAGGCCGCGCTCGTGGTGTCGCTCACCAGGTGACCTGGGCCGCAATGGGCGCCGTTGCGAACGGCGCCGTGGCGGGCGACCATGGCTGTGATGCTGTTCCGCAACCGGCGCGACGCCGGACGGCGCCTCGCCGAGGAGCTCGCGGTCTACCGGTCCCGGCGGCCGGTGGTCGTCGCGCTTCCACGCGGTGGTGTGCCCGTGGGGTTCGAGGTGGCGCACGAGCTGCTGGGGGAGCTCGACGTCGTTCTCGTGCGCAAGGTGGGCGCACCCCAGCAGCCCGAGCTCGCCATCGGTGCGGTGGGCGAGGACGGCGTGGTCGTGCTCGAGGAGGACCTCGTGGCGCGCCTCGGTGTGGACCGGGCGACGGTCCAGGCCCTCGTGCGTCGCGCGCAGGATGAGCTCGTCGTGCAGGACACGATGTTGCGACGCGCACGGCCGGTCGCGCGCGTCAAGGGCCGCACCGTGATCGTCGTCGACGACGGGCTCGCGACGGGCGCGACGATGCGCGCCGCGGTCGCGGTGTTGCAGCGACGCGGCGCGCGACGGATCGTCGTCGGCGTCCCGGTTGGTGCGGGTGACACGGTCCGCGCGCTGCGCGCCATTGCCGACGACGTCGTGTGCGTGGCGATACCGCCCGAGTTCACGAGCGTCGGTCAGTGGTACAGCGACTTCGCAGCGGTGGGCGACGACGAGGTCGTCGATCTGCTCGACCGTTCGATGGACGAGTCGAGTGGGCGGATCCCGACGCTGTCCGTGCCTACCGAGTACGCGGTCCAGGTCGATACCGCGGACCTGCAGTTGCCGGGACAGCTCGCCGTCGTGGCGGGCGCGATCGGCGCGGTCGTGTTCGCGCACGGCAGCGGCAGCAGTCGTCTCAGCCCTCGCAACCAGATGGTGGCGGTCGCGCTGCAGCAGGCCGGCTTGTCGACGCTGTTGTTCGATCTCCTGACGCCCGACGAAGCCGCGGACCGATCGGCCGTGTTCGACATCCCGCGACTCGGTGCCCGCCTGCTCGGGGCGACGCAATGGCTTGCGCAGCGCCCGGGTTTCGCGTCCACGCCGGTCGGCTGGTTCGGCGCCAGCACGGGCGCGGGCGCCGCGCTGTGGGCTGCCCCCGACGCCGGACCGCGTCTGCGCGCCATCGTCTCGCGTGGCGGCCGGCCCGATCTCGCCGGCGGCCGCCTTGCCGACGTGGCCACCCCAACGCTGCTCATCGTGGGCGGGGCCGACACGCAGGTGCTCGACCTGAACCGTCAAGCCGAGCGGGCGCTCGCCGCGCCGGTGCGCCTCGAGGTGGTTCCCGGTGCGACGCATCTCTTCGAGGAGCCGGGCGCCATGGAACAGGTCGTCGACCTCGCGCGGGACTGGCTCGTCGAACTGCTCGGCGCCGAGGTGTCGCCGGCACCGAACGGATCACGATCCGGGCCGGGACCGCGCGACCGTTGAACGTCAGAGCAGCAGCGGCGCGGGCGTCGAAACCTCGATCTGCTCGCGGTACGCGACGACCTGTTCGACGGAGATCATCGCGACCCGGTGTTCCTCCGCGAACAACTCGAGGTACGGCCGACGCGCCGGTGAGCCGTCGTCGTGCAGCACCTCGCAGATGACCGCGACCGGCGGAAGCCCGGCGAGCCGGACGAGGTCCACCGCCGCCTCCGTGTGGCCGCGACGCTCGAGCACGCCGCCGGGGCGGGCGCGCAGCGGGAAGACGTGGCCCGGGCGGTGGAAGTCGCTTGCGTCCGCCTCGGGGTCGACGACACGGCGGATCGTCTCGGCACGGTCGTGGGCCGAGATCCCGCTCCCGACCGACCGATGATCGATCGACACCGCGAACGCGGTGTCGCACGTCGCCCGCTCGGGTGCCACCATCGGACCGATCTCGAGCTCGTCGAGGCGGGTCGGGTCGCAAGGCATGCACACGAGGCCGCGCGCCCAACGAAGCATGAAGTTGATCGCGTCGGCGGTCACCCAACCTGCGGCCATCGTGAGGTCGCCTTCGTTCTCGCGGTCCTCGTCGTCGGCGACGAGCACCATCTCGCCACGCCGGATCCGGCGGAGCGCGTCCTCCATCGTGGCCTTCAGCATTGCGGCATCCCCTCCACAGTTTTCATGGCTCCCTCGCTGCGGTCTGCCGGGCGTCCGCCCAGGGCGCAGCTGCGTCCGCACGGTTGCTCTTCACCCGTCATGCGTGCACCGGTTCGGTGACGAACGGTCGTCTCGCTCTGGGCAAGGTGACGACCATCCGGCAGCCGTGCGGCTGCCGCCGCTCGGGATGGATGCGGCCACCGTGCAACTCCACGATCCATTGCGCGATCGCGAGGCCGAGACCGGCACCACCGTTCCCGGACGCGCGCGCCTGATCGGCGCGGTAGAAGCGCTCGAACACGCGGTCTACCTCCGCCTCGGGAATCCCGGGCCCCTCGTCGCACACTTCGATGCGCACGCCGTCGCGCGTGCGCCGTGCAATCACGTCGACGCGACCAGCGGTGGGCGTGTACCGCACCGCGTTCTCGAGCAGATTGGCGACGACCTGATGCACGCGCTCCGGATCGCCGTCCGCGGCGAGGTCGGGCGAATCGACGTCGACGACCATGGTGACACTCGGCGCGTGGAGCTGTGCCTCGCGTACGGCGTGCTCGAGCAGGGGCCGCACCGCGAAATCCTGACGATCGAGCGGCACTGTGCCCGACTCGAGCCGCGACAAGTCGAGCAGCTGCGTGACCAGCCGTCCGAGTCGTTCGACCTGCGTGAGCATGGTGCGAAGCGTCTGCGGGTCCGGGGGTTCCACGCCGTCCACGAGGTTCTCCAGCCCCGCCTGCAGCGCGGTGATCGGCGTGCGCAGCTCGTGCGAGACGTTGGCGACGAGATCCCGACGCACGCGGTCGGTCTCGGCGAGCTCGGCCGCCATCTTGTTGAAGGCGCGCGCCAGCGCGCCGATCTCGTCGCGCGATGTTGCGGTGACCCGGCGCTCGTAGTCGCCGCGCGCCATCGCGTCCGCGGCCGAAGCCATTTCGCGCAGCGGCTTCGTGAGGCCGCGTGCGAGCACGCGGACCATGACGATCGCGATGAGACCCGACACCGCGCCACTGACCGACGGCCACACGCCGACCTTCACGCCCGCCCACGTGAAGAGCACGGTGATGCAGACGGCCGCGACCACGAGCGCGCCGAGCTTCATCTTGATCGAGGTGAAGCGGTTGAGCGGGCTCATCGCCGGGCCGCCGCCGCCGTGCCTTCGACCGCGTACCCGACACCGTGGACGGTGCGGATGACGTCGTCACCGAGCTTTCGCCGCAACGCGCGCACATGAGAGTCGACCGTGCGCGCACCCGAGCCATCGGGATACCCCCACACCGCGCTCAGCAGCTGCTCGCGTGTGGACACCACGCCGGGCCGGGAGGCCAGGTGCAGCAGCAAGTCGAACTCGGTGGGGGTGAGGTGCACGAGCTCGCCGCAGTTGCGCACCCGCCGGCTCGCCGGGTCGATGTCGATGTCGCCGAGGTGCACGGGGCCCGGCACCGGCTCGGCAGAGCTGCGCTCGACCCGCCGCAGGATCGTGTGAACCCGCGCCACGAGCTCACGGGCGCTGAACGGCTTCGTCATGTAGTCGTCCGCGCCGACGGCCAGCCCGACGAGGAGGTCGGTCTCGGAGTCGCGGGCGGTCAGCATGAGGACCGGCACGGGGCGGTCGCTCTGGATGTGTTTGCACACCTCGAGACCGTCGAGGCCCGGCAGCATGAGGTCGAGCACCACGAGGTCCGGTCGTACCCGTTCGCACAGCTCGATCCCCGCCGGCCCGTCGGGCGCGACCTCGACCCGGTATCCCTCACTGCGCAGGCGGGCCGCGACGGCGGAGGCGATGGGAGCCTCGTCCTCGATGATCACCACGCTGCGCGCCGAAGCGACCTCTCCCGACGGCATCCCGGCCAGGATAAAGACGCGATCTGCGAGAGTCTCGCCGGACGTGTGGAGATTCGGTGCAGATCGTCCATTGCGAGGCGCCTGAGGTCCCTGTGGCCGGAGAGGCGCAGGTGAGCGCCATCGCGGACGGGAGCCGCGGCCGCGGGTAGTTTGGCGCCCTTGGGCGTCGAGGCACTGGTACGACCTCTCCGACGGCTGCCACCTGCTGTCGGGCCCTCCTTGCTTCGCCGTCGGGGCACCCTTGCCGTGGTGGCGGCGGCCGGCCTCGGCGTGATGTGCCTGACGCTGTTCTGGATCGGAGCCACGCGCCCGGAGCGGCTGCTCGACCTGCGCGGCGTGTCCATTGGCGCCGGACGGGCGGTGCACTGCCTGGAGCACGGCCACTTCACCGGCTGCGACCGTCTGCCCGACGGTCAGATGAGCGGCGCGAGCCGCAACGGGTTCGTCATGGGCAACGTCGGGCCGTGGGCGCCGCTCGCCTACTTCATGGCGATGCCGCTTCGCGCCGTCGGGCTGTCGGCCGGCACCACTTTGAGCGTGCTGATCATGACGAACGCGGTCGCGTTCACCGCGCTGATCGCGCTGTCGTGGGTGCTCGTGGCGCGACGCGTCGGCCGCGAATGGGGGCCGGTGATCACCGTGTGCCTCCTCACGAGCCCGCTGCTCTGGTACTCGACCGTCGCGTTCGGCGAGGTGGTCACCGCACTCATCGTCAGCAGTGCGGTCGCGGCGGTGTTGACCCGCCGCTCGCCACGGTCGCTGGCCGTCATCGTGATGCTCGCCGGGTTCACGAAGGAGACCAACGCGCCCTTCGTCGCCGCGCTCTGCTGTCTGGCGCTCGTCACAACCGAGCGCGAGCCCACGCGCCGACGGCGCGCGCTCGCGGCGATCGGGCTCGGATCGGTCGCCGCGGTCGCGGGCAACTCGCTGTTCAACATCTTCCGGTTCGGGTCCATGTTCAACAGTCACTACAGCGACGCGGTGTACCAGGTGTCGAGGCTGCCCCGCGTCGGAGGAAACTTCCTCGCGCTGCTGATCGCGCCCAACACGGGCATCGTGTGGCTGTGGCCCGCAGTCGTAATCCTGCTGACGTTCCTGGCCGTTGTGGGCGTGCGCGGGATCGCGCCCCGCAGCGCGCCAGTGGTGCGGTGGTCAGGCGTCATCGTGCTCGCGCTGTTGCTCGTCGAGATGATCGGTCTCGCGCGCTGGTATTCGCCGTTCGGTTGGATCGCATGGGGGTCCCGGCTCATACTGCCGCTGTTCCCGCCGATGCTGCTGTGCGCGATCGCGGCACTCGGGCCGGTGGGTACCACCGCGCTGCGGCGTGCCATGCGCTCCGGCCGGACCCGCATCGCGGCCGGCGTCGTGGTGCTCGCGGGAATCCCACAGGTCGCCGTCCTGTGGACGCCGAGATCGTGGGCGTCGTTCTTCTCCTCCCGCGGGGTCTGTGCGAACGCCGCGGTCGAGACCAACGTCGATCGCTACTACCGCTGCACGTCGCACCTCGCGTGGCACACGCCTCCGCTCGCGACGAAGGTCGTCGGCGACCTTCGTTCGCCGGTCGGCGTGCTGATGATCGGCGTCATGGCGCTCACGGTCGCGGCGCTCGTCGTGCTCGCGCGCGACCTCGCGGGCGACGTGATGCGCCGGCGGGTCGGGCGTGACGTGCGCGTCGTGCGGCAGGTCGCGGTGGACGAAGAGCGTCTCTACGAGCCCGAGGCGTCGGTCAGCTGATCCGTCGTGCCTTCACGTCCGCGCGTATGCGGCCGACGACGTTCATGCCCGGGATGCCGGTGACACCGCCGCCTCCGTGAGTGGCCGAGCTGCATTGGTAGAGCCCCCGGATGGGTGTGCGGTAATCGCAGTAACCCGGCGCCGGGCGCAGGTGGAACAGCTGTGCCGGTGAGAGCTCGCCGTGGAAGATGTTCCCGCCGATGAGGCCGTACTCCTGCTCCATCTCGTACGGCCCGATCACCTGCCGGTGCAGCACGGAATCGCGGAATCCGGGCGCGACCTCTTCCATGGCGTCGACGACGCGGTCCGCGTAGGCGTCGAGCGCGGCCGGGTCGGGCTTGCGGGCCCATTCGTTGGGCACCCATTGCGTGAACATCGAGACGATGTGCGTGCCTTCGGGGCACAGCGTCCGGTCGAACACCGATGGGATGCACACGTCCGCGAACGGTCTCGTGGCCGCGCGGCCACCGGCGGCCTCTTGGAACGCCACCTCGAGATAGTCGAGCGACGGCGCGAGCACGATCGTCCCCCCGTGGACCGCCGGATCGAAGCCCGGTCGCGACGGGAACTCGGGAAGCTTCGAGACGGCGAGGTTCACTTTCACCGTGCCGCTGCGGCTCTGCCAGCGCTCGATGTCACGCACGAAGTCGTCGGGGAGCTCGCGCCGATCGACGTGGTCGAGGAAGGTGATCTTCGGATGCGTCGCCGCGACGACGACGTCGGCGTCCATCTCCTCTCCCGACGTCAGTACCACGCCGCGCGCTCGCCCGTTTCGCACGAGGATCTGCTGCACAGGTGCATCGGTACGCACGCGCACGCCGTGGGCCTCGGCCGCGCTTCGCAGTGCGCGTGTGACCGCGCCCATGCCGCCTTCGGGAAAGCCCCACGCACCGATCTTGCCCCCACCCACATCACCGATCTTGTGGTGTGCCATCACGTATGCGGTGCCGGCAGAACGCGGTCCGGCCCAGGTGCCGATGATCCCGCTGACCGCGAGCAGGCCCTGCACACGCGGCGATTCGAAGAACCAGTCGAGCACGTCCGCGATGCTCATGGTGAACAACCGGGTGACGTCGGCGACGCCACGCACATCGAGACCGCGCACCCGCCACGCCAGCCGCAGCACGTCCGCGACGTCGCCCGGCCGGCGGGAGCCGAGCCGGGGTGGCACCGTGGCCAGCAACGGACCGAGCACGTCGGCAAGGCCGCCGAGCCACGCGTCCCATTCCGTCATCGCGTCAGCGTCGTGACCCGAGAACTTCGCAATCTCGGCGTGCCGTTGCTTCGGCTCGTCGGGCAATGTGAGCGCGCGCCCGTCGGGAGACGGCGCGAAATACGGGCCCTGCGGGTAGACCTTGTAGCCGTGCCGCTCGAGTTGCAGCTCATCGCGGAGGGCCGAAGGCAACAGGCTGACGACGTACGACAGCGCGCTGACGTCGAACTCCGGGCCCCACGGCCTCTCCGTGACGGCCGCGCCGCCCACCTGAGAGCGGCGCTCGAGCACTGTGACGTTCGCTCCGAGCCGTTTTGCAAGCAGCGCCGCGGCGACGAGCCCGTTGTGCCCGCCGCCCACGACGACGCACCGCAAGCCTTCGTCGGACGCCATCGACCGAGCGTAACCGGAGGGGAAGAGCCCCGGCCGCGTCAGAGCTACAGGACGTGCCAGTCGACGAATCGTTCCACACGACGCGCGGCGTGCAGCCGAACCTCGACGTCGGCGAACACGTGACCTTCGTTCGGGTAGGTGACGTACTCGTAGGTCGCGTCGGCTCGCGCCAAACGCTCGACGAGACGTCGCGACGATTCGAACGGTGCTCGGGTGTCGAGCTCGCCGTGAACGACGAGCACGGGCGCCGGGAGTGCATCGAGCCGGTGAAGGACGGAGGCGGCACGGTACGCGTCCCGGTACGCCGAGGGATGGCCCATCGTCGCCTCGAGCTCACGGCGGCGCCGCGTGTCGCATCGCGCCCACGAGCTGAGCAGGTCCGAGTCGCCGTTCACCGATACACCCGCAGCGAAGCGACGGCCCGGATCGCGGGTGAGCACGCTCAGCGCGAGGAAGCCGCCGTACCCGCGCCCGAACACGACGATTCGCTCGTCGTCGACCCAGTCGAGCTTCGCCGCGTACTCGCCTGCGAACAGGCAATCCGCCGCGTCGTCGATCCCGCATCCGCCGTGTGCGAGTCGCTCGAAGTCGCGCCCGTAGCCGCGGCTTCCACGGTAGGCAGGCGTGAGCCAGCCGTATCCCTTGTCGACGAAGTACTGAGCGAGCCCGTCCCATTGGTCGCCTGCGGCCGTACCGGGTGCGTCGGAGACTGCCACGACGAGCGGTACCGGCCGGTTCGGGCTCGCACCGGATGGCCGGAACAGCCGGCCGTGCACGACCGTGCCGTCTTCCGACGGAAACGAAACCCCGACCGACGCGACATGGGGCGCGGCATCGACGACCCGCGGAGCGGCCCGGAAGATCGATTCGTTCGGGTGCCCGCCCGGTGTGATGCGCACGACGCCGGGCGGTGTCGTCGCGCTCTCGTGCACCGCGAGGACCACAAGGCCGTCCTCGTCGCGGGTGCCGTCCTCTTCGTGGTCAGGCGAAGTGGGTCGGTCGCCTACGCCCGTTGCGAACCAGCGCGGCGACGACCACGTCCCCCCGGCCGCGACGAGCTCGACCCATCGGGTCGCGGGGTCGATCGTCACGACGTCGGTGGTGCCGCCCCGCGCGCGCGTGCCGAGGATGCGCCCTGACACGCGGTCCCACGTGAGCTCGCCGAAGTCGGCGCCGTCCGCGGTGAGCTGGTGCTCGGCCACGCCGATCCTGTCGACGCGCCGACTGGTGTCGGTGAGCTCGAGCAGGTGCACTTCGCGCCAGCCGGACCGGTCGGACAGGAATGCGATGGCGCGACCGTCGGGGGACCACACGGGATCCGAGGTGTCGACTTCGGGAGCGCCGCTCAGCACCCGCTCCTCGCCACGCTCCACGTCGACGATGCGTAACTCGCGGCAGCCGGGTTCGCCCGCCGGCCGGAACGGCACGGCCACGAACCGTCCGTCCGGTGACGGCACGGCGCGCCCGTAGTCGCCGGGCGCGCGCCCGATCGCTCGCGGCCACGGATCGTCGACGGCGAACGTGCAGAGGGTCGCGTTCCCCTCGTGTTCCACGGTCGCGACGAGCCGGCGGGTGTCGATCCATACGGGGTCGGCACCTGCGACGAGATCGGTGATCGCACCGCTGCCCACGTCGACGGTCTGGACACGGCCGCGATCCGTGAACGCGATCGTCTGGCCGTCGGGCGACCAAGAGGGCGCGCTGTCAGTGTCGACGCCCGCGAGCGCGCGACCCGCGGTGAGCCGCTCAGGTGCCCGACCGGGTGACGCGATCGTCCAGAGGTCGGCGACGTCTTCGTCGAGCACGAACACGACCTGCGCGCGATCGGGTGAGACCTCGAGATGGTGTGGCCGGCCGGCCCGCACGACCGCTTGGAGAGACCAATGATGCGCCTGGCCACGATCGGGTAACGGGGCTGCGCGCTCGCCGTGGTGGTCGTCGTAGCCGACCGGTGCGACCTTCCGTTCACGTGCGTCGCGCGCGTCTCGACGTCGAGGCGCGCCGGATCCAAATCCTGATTCGCGGTGCATGGCGACTCTACGTACCCACACCGGCACACGTTGTCTCCACATTCCCGTGCCGGCGGGTGGAGAGGCTGGTCACGTGCGCAGAGGCCAGCGCGGCGACGTCGTACGAGGTGGCTGTAGCGCGGCACGCACGTGCACGAGCGCGGGACCGGCCGATGAGATCGCGTCGCGCAGCGCGCGCTCGTACTCGTCGTCGATCCCGTCGACCGTAGTCGCGGCGACGCCGAACGAGCGGGCCAGCGCGGCGAAGTCGGGCGTGTGCAGCTCGGTGCCGAGCACCGGCCATTCGTCGTGCGTGTGCCCGTAGCGCAGCATGCCGTACCCGCCGTCGTCGACGACCACGACGGTGAGTGGCAACTGCTCCTGCACCACCGTGGCGAGCTCGCCCGGCGCGTACAGGAAGCCGCCGTCACCGCAGATCGCGACGGTCGGGCGATCACCCCCGGCAGCGACGGCCGCGCCGACGGCCGCGGGGAACGCGAAGCCCAGCGTGCCCCACCCCATCGGGTAGTGGAGCGAGCGGGCCCTGAAGACCGGCGCGTAGCCCGCGAGCCAGTAGCCGGGCACGGTCATGTCGGTGAAGAGCACCCCGTCGCGCGCCAGTGCGGCCGCGGTGTGCTCGACGAACGCCATGCCGTCGGCGCCACCCGAGTCGCGCAGGACGTCGGTTCGGGCCGTGACGTTCACGGCCGCGACGTCCGCCCACGGCGGCCTCCGATCCGGTGTGAGCCGCGTCGCCAGCGCCTCGAGCGCGATGGCGGCGTCGCCTTCGACGACCACATCCGCGTCGTAGTTCTTGGTCGCGTCGGACGGATCGACGTTCACGGCGACGCGCGGTTGCGGGATCGGCAGCTGCCAGTTCTGGGTGTTCGGCCCGTCGAGGTCGCTACCCACGACGAGGCACGCGTCGGCCCGTTCGAGGAGCGCCGTCACCTCGGGCTCGTGCGGCGGCGCCGTGACGAGCAACGGGTGGTCGAACGGCAGCACGCCTCGGCCCTGGAACGTCGTGACGACCGGCGCGCCGAGCCGCGCCGCGACGTGCTCCACGGAGGCGGATGCATCGCGCGCGCCGCCGCCGGCCCACAGCACCGGCCGGTGGGCTTCGGCGAGCACCTGCGCGGCCCGCGCCAACGAGCCGGGCTCCGGCTCCGGTGGCCGGCTCTGTCGAAGTGCGGCCTCCATCTCCTGTGCCGGCCCCCCGAGCAGGTCGGCCGGCACGCCGAGGTAGACGGGCCGCGACGGTGCTGCGGTCGCGAGCGCGAGCGCGACGGAGACACCGGCGCCGATGCCGTCGGGATCGGGGACCTCCAGCGTCGCCTTCGTGAGCGGTCGGAACAACGCGGCCTGGTCGACCGACTCGTGCAGTGAGCCGCGGTACACGCCGGGCCGCCGCAGCGACGTGGCGACGTCGCTCGCGATCACGACGAGCGGCGTGCGCGCGGCCCAGGCCTCGCCCACGGCGCCGAGGGTGTTCGCCGCGCCCGGCCCGGTCGTGACGGCAACCACACCCGGGCGGCCCGTGACGCGCGCGTAGCCGTCGGCTGCATACGCCGCGCCCTGCTCGTGGCGGGCGCCCACGATACGGATGCCCGCTCGCGCACATGCCGGCCAGAGCGCGATGTTGTGCACGCCCGGCAGGCCGAAGACGACGTCGCAACCGGCGCTGCGCAACGCGGCCGCGACGGCGTCCGCGCCCGTGAAGACGCCGTCGGTCACGACTTCGTCTGACCGTTGGCGTGCAGGACGGGCAACACGACGACGCCTTCAGGGTCGACGGAGAGCCGCACCGTGGAGCCGAGGTCGGGGAGCGCGTCGGGCGCGACGGCCACTTCGGCCGCGCCGCCCGCCGAGAGCGCGATGCGCAGGAGGAAGTGGTCGCGCCGGAAGGTTCGGCTCTCCACCACGCCGCAGAGCGGGCCGTTGGCGTCGAGTTTCAACGCGTCGGGGCGCAGCGCGAGACGGGCCGCGCCCGCGGGCGTGCCCTCGGGAACGGGCAGCTCGCCCCACGCGCTGCGCGCGACCGGTGGGCCGAAATGCGCCACCGCGATCTGCGCGTCGACGATGTTGTCGAAGCCGAGAAACCGGGCCGTGAACTCCGTGGTCGGGCGCGTCCATACGTCCTGTGGTTCACCGGCCTGTTCCACCCGTCCGGTGCGCATCACGATGACACGGTCCGCGAGTGCGAACGCCTCGTCGTGGTCGTGCGTGACGAACAGCGCGGTGATGTGCCGGGCGGAGAACAGGTCGTGCAGGTCGACCATGAGGCGTTCTCGCAGGGCCCGGTCGAGCGAGCCGAGCGGTTCGTCGAGCATGAGCAGCCTCGGTGAGGGTGCCAGTGCCCGCGCGAGTGCGACCCGCTGCTGCTCGCCCCCGGACAACTCGTTCACGCGCCGGTGCTCGAAGCCCTGGAGGTTGACGAGCTGCAACACCTCCGCGACGCGTGAGCGCAGCACGGTCGCCCCGACGTGCTTCATGCGCAGACCGAAGGCGACGTTCTCCGACACGTCGAGGTGGGGAAACAGCGCGTGGTCCTGGAACATCAGGCCGAATTGCCGGCGATGCGGCGGTAAGGCGGTGAGGTCGGTGCCGTCCCACGTGATGCGACCGGCCGCGGGCTGCTCCAGGCCGGCGATCGCTCGAAGCAGCGTGCTCTTACCCGAGCCCGATGGGCCGAGCACGCACACCACTTCGCCCCGTTTCACCGTGAGGTCCACACGGTCGACCGCGCGCGCCGTCCCGTAGTCGACGGTGAGCCCGTGCACGTTCAGCATCAGAACTCTCCGATCGATCCCGCGCGGAAGCGCTCGATCAGGAACACTGCCGCGCCCGTCACCACCATCAGGATCACGCTCGCCGCCATGGCCTGCCCGAAGTTCAGCACGCCGGGCTTGCCGAGCAGGCGATAGATCACGATGGGCAGTGTGGGGTAGTCGGGGCGGGCGATGAAGACGGTCGCCCCGAACTCGCCGAGCGATATCGCGAACGCGAACGCGGCTGCTACGAGCACCGCGCGCGCCACGATCGGAAGGTCCACTTCTCGCCAGACGCGCAGGGGCGATGCCCCGAGCATCGCCGCCGCCTCGCGCAGCCGAGGGTCGATCGACCGCAGCAGTGGCACCATCGTCCAAACCACGAACGGCGTCGCGACCAGTGCGTGCGCGATCGGGATCAGCGCCGGGGAGGTGCGCAGATCGATCGGCGGATGATCGAGCGTGATGAGGAACCCGAAGCCGACGATCACAGCCGACGTGCCGAGCGGAAGGAGCACCAACGTGTCGAGCAGCCGGGCCGGTCGCCAGCCGCGCGCTCGTTGTGGTCTCCGGGCGATCGCGAATGCGGTCATTCCACCGATCACGATTGCGATCGCGGTAGCGGCCAGCGCGAACACGAGTGAATTGCGCACCGCTTCGAGGGGCGGCACGAAGAACGTGCTGTTGCCGGGCGAGTGCGCGAGCGCGCGGTAGTAGACGAAGCCGTAGCCGCGGCCGTCGTCGAGTGAGCGCTCCACCAGCACCGCGACCGGGAAGCCGAGCAGTGCGGCCATCACCGCGCCGTTGGCCGCGAGCGCGAGACGCGCGCCGATCGTTCGAACCGGGCGCACGATCTCCGCCTCCGCGCGCAGACGCAGTGCCTCGGCGCGCCGCCGTTGCGCGCGTCCCGACACCATGAGCACCGCGATCACCGCCGCGAGCTGCACGATCGAGAGTGCCGCGGCGGTGGGGAGGTTGAGCAGTTCGGCGGTCTGCCGGTAGATCTCGACCTCGAGCGTCGAGTAGCGCGGGCCGCCGAGGATCAGGATCACGCCGAAGCTCGTGAACGTGAACAGGAACACGATCGACGCCGCGGCGGCGATCGCGGGCCGCAGCGCCGGCAGCGTCACCGCCCGGAACGTGCGCCACCGTCCGGCGCCGAGCACGCGGGCTGCCTCCTCCGTGCGCGGGTCGAGATGGGACCACATGCCTCCGACCGTCCGTACGACGACCGCGTAGTTGAAGAACGCGTGCGCGAGCAAAATCGGCCAGACCGTTCCGATGAGCCCGAGTGCGCCGAGTGGCCCCTTCGGGCCGAGCATCGAGAGGAACGCCGACGCGACGACCACGGTCGGGAGCACGAACGGCACGGTGACCGCGGCCCAGACGAGCCGCCGGCCGCGGAATCGGTAGCGCGACAGCACGTAGGCACCCGGAAGTGCGAGCACCACCGTCAACGCGGTCGACGCGGCCGCCTGCCACAACGTGAACCAGGCCACGTGTCGAAGCGCGGGGTCACTGACGACGCTGCGGAGCGGCTCGAGGTCGAGGCGGCCACCGGGGCGGAGGCCGCGGTCGATGATCGTCGCGACGGGATAGACGAAGAACAGGCCGAGGAAACCGACGGGCACGAGCACGAGCAGCACCGCACCCGCAGTGCGTGCCGCTCGGGCGGGCCGCGACGACCGAACGGCCGCGGCGGAGCCTGAATCGGCCGCGGGCACGGCGGGCGGGCCCGGGCCGGCGTCCGCCGGTGGCGGCGGTCTCAGCGCAACACGGTGTTCGTCCACTTACCGATCCAGGTGTCGCGGTTGCGCCCGATCTCACCCGGCGGCAGCTGGAAGGGGTGCGGCGCGACCTGGGCGAAGCGCACGAACACGTCGGGGAGCGGCGTGTCGCGGCGTACAGGGAACACGTACATGTTCAGCGGCATGTCCTGTTGGAACTCTCGCGACAGCATGAAGTCGACGAGCGCCGCTGCTTCCGCCCGGTGATGTGTGCCGCGCAGGACGCCGGCGAACTCGACTTGACGGAAGCACGTGTCGAGCAGGGTGCCGATGGGAGCAGACGTCGGTGGCGGGTTCACGCCGACCACCTCTGCCGGGGGGCTCGACGCGTACGAGACGACGAGCGGCTTCGTGCCGCCCGCCTGGCGCCCCGCGCTGCTGCCGCTGAACGCCTGGCTGTAGGCCTGGTCCCATGACGAGACGACGGTGAGGCCGTTGGCCTTCAGCCGCTTCCAGTAGTCCAGCCAGTGAGTCGGGCCGAACCGGGCGATCGTCGCGAGAACGAACGCGAGCCCCGGTGACGAGTCGGCCGGGTTCTCCATCACCAACAGATTCTTGTACTGCGGGTCGGCCAGGTCGTCGATGGTCCGCGGCGGTGCGAGGTGGTGGCTTTGGAAGTACGCCAGATCGTCGTTCACACACACGTCGCCGTAGTCGACCGGTGTGACGCGGTGCTTCGAGTCGAGCTGGAACTGGGCCGGTACCTCGCTCAGCGGCGGCGAGGTGTACGGCACGAAGATGCCCGCGTCGAGCCCGCGCGACAGGAACGTGTTGTCGATGCCGTAGAACGCGTCCGCGAGGGGATGATCCTTGGTCAGGATGGCCTGGTTCACCGCCCGTCCGGCGTCGCCGGACTTGAGCACCTTCACCGTGATGCCTGTCCGACGCGTGAACGAATCGAGCACGCCGGGCGACGTCGCGAAGAAGTCGTGCGTCATGAGCGTGATGGTCACCGCGCGTCGCGACCGCGACGCCGGCTTCGTCCCGCCACTCGACGAGTCGCAGGCGGCAAGACTTGCCGTAACGAGCGCGACGGTCGCGATCACGGCTGCGCGTCGCCGCTTCGGTTCGGCGTTCATCTGTCCTCCAGTGCATCGAGCGCATCGAGCGCGTTGAGTGCATCGGGTCGGATCACCAGCAGGACCCCATCGGTGAGCGACACGGTGGCGCTCGAACCGGTCAGCTCGTTGCTCACGCCGCGCGTCGTGCCCGCCGTGAGCGAGCCGGTCTGCAGTGGGTAGCGCAGCCCGCTCGTGGTGATGCCGCCGGCGAGGCCGCCGACCGGCACGAGCGAGACGATTTCGCCGGGCGTCCCGTGAACTTCCACGGCGTTTCCGGGCCGCGCGACCGCGACCCACGCCGTGCCGACCCAGCCCTCGAGGTGCACAGCCGCGTAGCGGGGCAGCGCGAGGACGAGCAGGTTGGCGAGGCTCATGTCGAGCCGTCCGCCGGCGCCCGCGACGACGACGATCGCCGTGGCGCCCGCGTCACACGCAGCGTCGAGCGCGATCTCGAGATCGATCTGGTCCTTCTCGACGGGATGCCGTTCGACGCGCGTCCCGGCCGCGGCGACCGACGCGACTTCTCCGGGCTCCACCGAGTCGAGGTCGCCGACGAGGAGATCAGGGCGGACGCCGAGGACGCGCGCCTGTGACAGGCCGGAGTCGGCCGCGACGACGAGGCTCGCCGCGGGCAGTGCACGGGCGATCCGGGGATCGACCGGTCCCCCGGCGGCAAGGACGAGTGCGACTTCGCTCGGTCGAGTCCGCGGCGGCGTCTCGGGCGGCTGCCCAGGCCGACGCTTCGTCTCCGGGTCTTGTCGGGGTGCTCGCCCGTCACTCGTTGGTGACGGCGCGTCCATCGAGGTCTCCCTTCGCCGGTATTACCCGGATCAGGTTCGAGCGGTCGGCGGCTGCGTGCCGCCCTCTCAGCCCGGCGCACCGGGCTCCCGTGTCACTGCGCAGCGTACCGCGGAAGCGCCCGCGCTTCCCTCAGGAATCGGGAAACGGCTCCGGGCGACTCTCGAGGATCTCGCGCGCGCGTTCCAGATCGTGCTCGAGCACGAAGACCGGACAGTCGGCGCGGTGGAAGTACGAATATCCCTTGCCGCCCGATGTCGTGGCGTGGATGCCGTTGCTGCGAAGGAGCGCGATGACGACGTCGGCCTCGAACGCCGTAGGCACCGACGTCACGAGCACGACCGCCTCGTCGCCGGAGCTCACGACGGCCGGCGCATCAGCCCGCCTCGAGCTGCCAGTCGCGGCCCTGGAGGAAGTCGCGCACCCGGCCGAGAAACGCGGCCGCGTACGCGACGTCGAACACGCGATGGTCCCAGCTGAGCCCGAGAACGCCGATCGCGCGCGTCCCGATCGTGTCGCGGCCGTCGGCGCCTTCGACGACGACGACACGGCGCGCGACGCCGTCGGTCGACAGGATGGCGACCTGGGGTTGGTTGATGATCGGTACGGACACGGCCGTTCCGGCCGGCCCGGGGTTCGTGATCGTGAAGGTGCCTCCGGAGATGTCGTCGGGTGTCAGCGACCGCGCCCGGGCCCGCTTCGCGACGGCGCTGATGTCCGAAGCGAGCGTGAGGAGATCCTTGTGTTCCGCGTTGTGCACGACCGGCACGATGAGGCCTCGGTACTCGAGGTCGACCGCGATGCCGAGGTTGACTGCGGGTTGCGCGCGTGCTTCGCCGTCGCTCACGGTCGCGTTCACCCACGGGAACTCGCGTATCGCGTCCACGACCGCGCGGGCGATGAACGGGAGGAAGGTGAGGCGCCGCGGCCGCCGCACCCGGTCGACGTCCTCGACGTCCACCTCCATCGCGACGAACGCGTGCGCGGCCACCTGGGTCGATCGCAGAAGGTGCTCGCCGGCCCGACGTTGCACCGGGTTCAGCGTCACCGCCTCGTCGTGCGCGCCGGCGAGGCGCGGCCGCGTTCCGGAGACGTCGGCCCGCGTCACGCGACCATCGCGGCCGGTGCCCGTGATGGTCGCGACGTCGACACCCTGCTCCTGGATCAGCCGCCGCACGGCGGGGGACAGGAAGGTCGCGGTGGCGGCTCGTCGGGCGGAGCGCTGTCGCCACGGCAGCACGGATTCGGCCACAGACACGTTGTAGTCGCTCGCCATGGCTACGGTTGTCCGAAGCACTCGGTGAGGTGATCGATGAAGGTCGGCGAGCGGCGTCAGGGCATCGACCTGCACGAGGCGATCGAGGACTTCCGGCTCGCGTGCATCTCTCGGGCGCTCGACGACCGTGAGATCGCGCTCCGTCAGCAGAGTCGGGTCTTCTTCCAGATCTCCGGTGCCGGTCACGAGGCGCTGCTCCTCGGGCTCGCGCGTTCCTTGCGCTCCGGGTACGACTGGTTCTTCCCCTACTACCGCGACCGCGCGCTGGTTCTCGGGCTCGGCGTCACACCACTCGACATCCTCCTGCAGGCCGTCGGCTCGGCGGCCGACCCGGCGTCGGGCGGGCGTCAGATGCCGTGCCACTGGGGCGACGTCGGCCGCAACATCGTCACGCAGAGCAGCCCGACGGGAACGCAGTGCCTCCCCGCGGTCGGTTGTGCGGAGGCTGCCCACTACATCCTGCGTCGCGAGATTCCCGGGCTCACCGCGCACGGCGACGAGTTGACGTACGTGTCGCTCGGTGAGGGCGCGACGTCGGAAGGCGAGTTCTGGGAGAGCCTCAACACTGCGTGCCGCCTCCACCTGCCCGTGCTGTACGTCGTGGCCGACAACGGCTACGCGATCTCGGTTCGCAGCTCCGACCAGGCCCCGGCGCCGATCTCGGAGATGGTTCGAGGGATGCGCGGGTTGCGGATCGTGAAGATCGACGGTCGCGACTACTTCCAGAGCCGCAAGCGTGGAGCCGACGCGATCCAACACGTACGTGCCGGCGCAGGCCCGTGCCTCATCCATGCGAAGGTCACCCGGCCGTACGCGCACTCGCTCTCCGACGACCAGAAGAAGTACCGCCCGCCGGAGGAGCTCCAGGACGAGCTGCACCACGACCCCATCGACGGGCTCGAGCACGCGCTCGTGCGGGCGGGCGCGCTCACGAAGGCGGACGCCGGTTCGATCCGTGAGGAGGCGAAACAGGTCGTGTCCGACGCGGCGCGCGACGCACTCGAAGCGGCGCGTCCCGATCCACGTCAGATCACCGAGCACGTGTACGCGCCGCTCGCGTTCAGCGACGTGCCGCCCGACCCGCCCCAGCCGGCCGCCGGCGACGACGTCGAGGTCCTGACCTTCGGCGACTCGATCCGCCGCGCGCTCCACGACGAGATGGCGCGCGACGAGCGCATCCGTGTGTTCGGCGAAGACGTGGCCGACGCGGATCCCGGCGTGCTGGACGCCGTGCCCGGGAAGGGCGGCGTGTTCGGCATCACGTTCGGTCTGCAGCGCGAGTACGGGGTCGCGCGTTGCTTCAACACACCGCTCGCGGAGGCGAACATCGTCGGGCGCGCCGTCGGACAGGCGGTGCGCGGTCTCCGTCCGAGCCCGGAGATCCAGTTCTTCGACTACATCTGGCCCGCGATGCACCAGCTCCGAGCGGAGGCGGCGACGATCCGCTGGCGCTCCAACGGCCAGTTCTCGTGCCCGCTCGTGTTGCGGGTCCCCATCGGCGGCTACCTCGTCGGCGGGGCGATCTGGCACTCCCAGTGTGGAGAGTCGATCTTCGCCCACATACCGGGTCTGCTGATCGCGTTCCCGTCGCGTGCGCGCGACGCGGCCGGCCTCCTGCGCAGCGCGTTCCGCGGCGAAGACCCGGTGCTGTTCCTCGAGCACAAGCACCTCTACCGGCAGGGCTACAACCGCGATGCCTATCCAGCCGTCGACTGGGTTCTTCCCTTCGGCCGTGGCCGATACGTCACCCGCGGGGACGCGATCACCGTCGTCACGTGGGGCGCGACGGTTCACCGCGCCGAGCTTGCTGCACGCGAGGTCGACCCGGAAGCGACGAAGATCGAGATCATCGATCTTCGCACCATCACCCCGTGGGACCGCGAGCTCGTTGCGGAATCGGTGGAGAAGACGGGTCGGTTGCTGGTGGTGCACGAGGACACGCTCACGTGTGGCTTCGGCGCGGAGGTCGCCGCGTGGGTCGCCGACGAGTGCTTCGAGTTCCTCGACGCACCGGTGTGGCGTCTTGCCGCGACCGACACCTGCGTCGCGTACGAGCCGACGCTCGAAGACGCGATCCTGCCGCAAGTAGCGGACATCGTGCGCGACGTGCGCGCGCTGCTCGCATACTGAGCCGCGATGGCGCTGCACGGATCGTCGATCACCGGTGTCATGGCCGAGCGCGGCCACGAGCAGGTGGTGTTCGTCGCCGACCGCGACGCGGGTCTGCGCGCGGTGATCGCGATCCACAGCACCGCGCTGGGCCCGTCGCTCGGCGGCATCAGGTTCTGGCACTACGCGTCCGAAGCGGACGCGATCCGCGACGTCCTGCGGCTGTCGGAGGCGATGACGCTCAAGGCGGCTGTCGCCGGCCTGCACCAAGGCGGAGGGAAGGCGGTCGTGCTCGTCGACGATCCCGACCGGCCGCGAGCCGACGAGCTGCTCCGGGCGATCGGACGCGCGATCGACGAGCTCGGCGGCCGGTACATCGCGGCCGAGGATGTCGGCGCCACGCCGCGCGACATGGACGTCATCGCGGGGGAGACGCCGTGGGTCACAGGGGTCGACGAGGCGCTTGGTGGGTCGGGCGATCCTTCACCGGTCACCGCGGTCGGTGTGCTGCACGCGATGCGGGCGGTCTGCGCCGACGTGTTCGGCGACGAGTCGCTCCACGGTCGTCGCGTCGTGGTGCAGGGAGCCGGCCACGTCGGCACGCATCTCGTGCGGCTTCTCCACGATGCGGGAGCGGAAGTCGCCGTGGCCGACGTCAATCACGAGCGCGCGGCGCGTGTCGCGGCCGAGTACGGCGCGCGGCTCCTCGACCATCGGTGCGCGCTCGAAGAGCCGTGCGACGTGCTCGCCCCGTGCGCGCTCGGCGCGGTGATCGGGCCGGAGGTCGTTTCGACACTGCAGTGCCGAGCGATCGTCGGCGCCGCCAACAACCAGCTGACGGACGCGTCCGTCGCCGAACAGCTCGAGGTACGAGGCATCGTCTACGCGCCGGACTTCGTCGTGAACGCCGGCGGCATCATCAACATCGCGGAGGAGTTCGTCGGTTACTCACGCGCCCGCGCGCTCGAGAAGGCGGCGGCGATCCGCGAGACGACTGCGCGCGTCCTCGAGACCGCGCGTTCGCTCGGCATCACGACGGAGCAGGCCGCCGAGGAGCTGGCACGGCGCCGGATCGCGAAGGAAGCGTTGCCCGGCGGTCGCTGGCGGCCCGGGAGCCCGACCGCGTGGACACACGGCGAGCCCCTCCGCACCCTCCGGCCCCCGCGCCCGCGCCGCTGACACCCCAACGCCGGGACTCAGGGGCGTTGGAAGCGGCGGGGTGGGTGGATGGCCAGCCAGATCGCGATCGTGCCGACGAGCAGTGACAGCACGATGACGAGCGTCGCCTGCCACGGCCACGCTGGCGCGGTGTGCGTGCCCGGCACGCGCAATCCGCCGAAGCGCACGAGGCCGGTGTCGATGATCCGTGGCGTGTTGCCGCTGACATCGGTCGCGAGGTCATAGCCGAGGCTCCCGGCCGGTGCCGAAACCTTGAGGTAGCTGAGCCACGCGCTCGCCGGGACCCACGATGTCGCGGTGTCGGAGCGCAGGTCGTCCAACAAGATCGTCGACGCGGGCTGCGACTGTTCGAGGTGGATGCCGTCGCCACTCAAGAGCGCGGGCTTCCGGTCGGTGAGGAGGAACACATCTGCTTGCACCACTTCGTCAGCCGGCTTCCCGGTGGCGAGGATCCGCAGCGGCACCCAGGGCGCCGGTGTGGGGATGGTCAACTGCACGGGCACGCCGTCACCGCTGTTGAAGCCCCGCGCCGCGGCAGCTTTCGCGTCGAATTTCGCGGCCATGAAGTACGGCGACCGCTGCGAATAGAACTCCAGTACCGCCGGCGTGTCCTTGGTGAGCGTGAAGCCCTGTTGCGCAGCCCATTGGCTCACGGCTGTGCCGCCGCCGCGCAAGATGGTGACCTGCAAGGAGTCGATCGTCAGCTGCTGCAGCACCGTCACGCTGTCCTTGGCCGAGCTCGCCCGCCCGGCTTGCGCGAGCGGCGCGGTGATCGGCGGCGCCACTTCACGCTCGAGGCGCTGCAACGTCCAGCGGCCGCCGCGGCGCACGTCGATCGGGTTCCCGGGCAGGGGGACGATCGAGCCGAACGACGGTTGGTTGGTCGCGAACTCGAAGTTCGTCACGTAGTGCTCGACGCCGTCGTGCCATGCCGCGAGCGTGGTGGTGCGGATCAGTCGCACCGCGCCGTTCGGCGCGACGAGGCTGCCGCACGCGAGCGCTGGTCCCGCAGCGAGAACCGTGACCGCGGCCGCGACCGCAAGGACGACCACGATGCCGGAACTCCGTCGCATGGCGCCTCCCCTCCGAAGTCGAAGGGTTGGACGTGCACGACGTGTGTCGGGGTTCCCCTATTCGGCGTTTTCGGCGCGGGCCACGCGCACCCACCCACGGCCTGACTCACGCGCCCGGGCGAGCGCGAGCTCCGCGCGCTCGAGCAGCTCGCCGGCGTCGAGCGCATGCGTCGGGTAGCCCGCCACGCCGGCCCAGAGGCGTTCCTCGTCGCCGCCGGCCCGGTTGACCGCCATGCGCACCCGCTCGATCGCGAACACCGCGCCGAACTCGGTTGCCTCTTCGAGGATCAACGCGAGCCGCCGCTTCCCGATGCGGCACGCCGTATCGGCTTCGCGGAGTGCCTCGCAGACGACCTCGGCCTGCTCGAGGAACGTGAGCGGAGCGCCATCGTCGTCGTCGACCTCAATGAGCATGACGGCAAGGGGCTGGAGCTTGCGACGAGCCGCGGCCACCCGCTGTTCCAGCGCGACACGGAAGAAGCGTCCGTCGAGCAGGCCCGTCTCCTCGTCGACGAGCTCGTCATGCGCGACCCGCTGCGCCTCCTCGCGGGCCGCTCCGAGGGTGCGTTCGAGCGCCTCGATCCGGCGCCGCGACCACACGATGACGCGCCCGGCCGTCGCGACACCGAGCACTACCGTGCCTGCCGCGCCGGCGATCAGACCTGCAGCCGTCCTGTTCATGATCTTCCCGATCGGTCTGCGTGCGGTCCGGGTTGAGCGATCGGCGCCGGGTTTTTCCGGTTTCTCTCCTCCCGCAGGGCCTGCCCCGTCGCCGCCGGGTCGTCGTGGAGCTGCCGGCGATCCAGAAATAGGCCAATCGGCCCATAAAGACGAGTGTCCGCCGTGGTCGATACTTGCTGCGACGCCATCCCCAGGAGGCAGCCGTGAACCTCACCGTCGCCCGCAGCACCGAACAGCTCGTCGCCCTGTCGCTCGACGCGATGCGTGTGGTCGACGCGCAGTGGATGGACGGTATGCGAGGCAACGGGACGCAGGGCTCCGTGCCACGGGTCGTCGTGAGTGCCGAAGGCGCCGACCACGCCGGGCACGAGACGCTCGCGTTGCTCGCGGCCGCCCAGGAGCACGGCCGCCCGACACCGAACCAGGCCCGCTGGACGTTTGTCGCCTCCGACGGTTTCGGCGACGTCGCGGCCCGGCTGCAGATCCACTACCACCTCGCGGAACCGGCCGAACTGCGGATCGCCTTCCGCGTGCCCGGCCACGAGGCACTGCTCACGGGTGTTCGAGACGCGCGCCGGTTGCTCTTCGGGGTGGCCGACGGCCCCGTCTTCGTCGTCGACCCTCCCGTCGACGACCTCGCCGCGGTGTTGCGGCTCGTGGACCGGGCGAACATCGCCGCGACGAGCTGACACCGCGGGCGACCGCGGCGCGGCCGCGGCGCGGTCGCGGCGCCGGCGTCGGTAGCCTCCGGGCACCCGAACGAGGAGCAATGCCGATGCCAGGCGGGCTGAGCGGCCGCAAGATTCTGATCACCGGCCCGACGGGTCAGGTCGCGGAGCCGATCGCGCGCGCGCTCGCGCCCGTGAACGACGTCTGGGGCGTCGCGCGGTTCTCCGACCCCGAGGCCCGCGGCCGGCTCGAAGCCGCGGGCGTCAGCTGTGTGGCCCTCGATCTGGCGAGCGGCGACTTCTCGGCGCTGCCCGATGATTTCGACCACGTCCTGAACTTCGCGGTCGTGCGCGGCGGTGACGCCGATTGGGACCGCGACCTCGCGGCGAACGCCGAGGCGACCGGCCTGCTCCTCTCACACTGTCGCAACGCGGCCAGCGTGCTGCACTGCTCGTCGACCGCCGTGTACCAGCATCAGGGCCCGTCGCATCAGTTGCGCGAGACCGATGCCTTGGGCGACAACCACCGGGTGATGATGCCGACGTACAGCATCTGCAAGATCGCGGCCGAGGCCGTCGCTCGGTTTGCGGCGCGGGAGTGGAACCTTCCGGTGACGATCGCCCGCCTCAACGTGCCGTACGGCGACAACGGCGGCTGGCCGGCGTGGCACCTCGAGTTCATGCTCCACGGTCACCCGATCGCGTTGCATCCCGAACAGCCGAACCGGTTCAACCCCATCCACGAGGACGACATCATCGGACAGCTGCCGCGCATGCTCGAGATCGCATCGGTGCCGGCGACGATCGTGAACTGGGCGGGTGCCCCATCGAGCATCGAGGAGTGGTGCGGATACCTCGGCGAGCTGGCCGGCCTCGAACCGAACTTCGTCGTTACCGACGCGACGATCGGCAGCGTCACCACCGACAACACGAAGCTGCACGAGCTGGTCGGCGAGGCGAAGGTGGGCTGGCGTGACGGCATCCGCCGCATGGTCGAGGCGCGTCATCCGGAGCTGCTGAAGCCCTGACCTCTCGAGGTCGGCGAGACGCCACGCGCCTGCGCATCGAGCCCGGGCACGGAGCGGACGGAGCGGACGAACGCCTGCGCAGCCGGCGACAACGGCGCGTCGCGGTGCACGAGCCCGACGACGCGCGTGATCGGCGGGTCGAGTCGGGCGATGCGCGCGCCCCGGGCCGCTGCATCCTCCGCGAGCGGGCGGGGCAGCACCGAGCTGCCCGCGCCCGCGAGGACGAGCGGCACGATCGCGTCTCGCTGGCTGAGCTCCACTGCAATGGTCGGGTGCAGGCCCGCGGTCGCGAGCGCGTCGTCGAGGAGCCGCCGGGTCGAGGTTCCCGGTGGTGTCGCGATCAGCGGCGACGACGCGAGCTCGACGATCGACAGGCGGGCCCGGTGGCCGGCGGGCGTGCCGGGGGGTCTGATCGCGAGGATCTCCTGCGACATCATCGGGCGCGCGACCAGATCGTCGCTCGCGAGCGGTAGGTCGGTGAGACCGATCTCGCCGCGACCGCTGCGTACGAGCTCGGCCACCGCGACGCCGTCCTCGGGCTCGGCGACGCGCACCAGCACACCGGGGTGCGCGGCGCGGAACGCGCCGACGAGCGGCGCCAAGGGGTCGACGGCCAGTGTCGGCAACGCGACGAGGTCGAGCGTGCCGCGCAGCACCTCGCTGACATCCGCGACGGCGTTGCGGACGACCTCCGCCTCGCGCAGCAGCTGACGGGCCGGCGGGACGAACGCCTCGCCCGCTGAAGTCAGCTGCACGCCTCGGCCGACGCGGTGGAACAGTTCGACGCCGAGCTCGCGTTCGAGGGACCGGATCGCCTGTGACAGAGCAGGCTGCGTGACCCCGAGGGCCTCGGCCCCACGGGTGAACCCGCCGTGGTCGACGACCGCGAGGACGTACTCCACCTGCCGGAGCTCCATCAGCTGCTCCTATCGGACCCATATGTCAGACCTATTGGAATCTAAGAAACGATCAGCGTATCCTATGAGTTGTGAACTGGCTCGCCATCCTCGCCATCGGTGCCGGAGTCGGCTTCCTCGGCGGGATGTTCGGGAAGGGTGGGTCGGCGATCGCGACGCCCCTGCTGCACCTTGCCGGGGTTCCGGCGATCGTGGCCCTCGCCGCACCCTTGCCCGCGACGATCCCGTCGACGCTCGCCGGCACGTGGGCCTACTGGCGCGAGGAGCTCGTCGACCGGCGAGTGCTCCGCTGGAGCATCGCCATCGGCGTGCCGGCCACGGCACTCGGCGCCTTCCTGACCCGCTGGATCGGCGGTGGCGTCCTCGTTCACGTCACCGACGTCGTCATCGCGGGGCTCGGCATCCGCTTCCTGCTCGCCCCGCACGACCATGAACGGTCCTACGACTGGCCGCCGGCATACCGGGTCCGCCTCGCGACGGTCGCGGCGGTTGTCGGGCTCGTGTCGGGACTGCTCGCGAACAGCGGCGGCTTCCTCCTCGTACCGCTGTATCTCACCGTGTTGCGCATGCCGATCAAGGCGTCGTTCGCGTCGTCGCTCGCGGTCGCGGCTGTGCTCGCGGTGCCGGGCACGATTGTGCACGCCGCGCTCGGGCACATCGACTGGCGTGTCGTCATCGTGTTCGGCGCGGCGTCGGTTCCGCTGTCGTACGTGGGTGCGCGCGTCGCACTGCGATCGAACCCGGCTCGCCTCGAACGCGTCTACGGCGGCGTGCTCGCCGGCCTCGGTCTCGGCCTGCTCTTCGTCTAGCGATACCCGCCCGCGGCAAGCCAACGTGTTCGAGGGCCACACGATTCACGCCGACGTCGTGTGCACGCTGCCAACCTGACCGCGTCAACGTAGGTCCGAGCGGCTTCCCTCGACCTGCGGCTAGGTTGCTTCGGCCATGTCGGACGCGTCCGGGGGGCCTCGTGAAGCCGGCACCGTTCGAGTACCACGCGCCTGAGAGCGTCGACGACGTCGCCGGGCTCCTCGCCGAGCACGGTGACGAGGCCAAGCCCTTGGCCGGCGGCCAGAGCCTCGTTCCGATGCTCGCGCTGCGTCTCACGCGCTTCGCACACCTCGTCGACCTGAACCGCGTGGCCGCGCTCCGCGGCGTCTCGCGCGACAACGGCTCGTTGACCGTGCGCGCGATGACCACCCAGGCAGCGGTAGAGCGCGACGCCGAGGTTGCGCGCGCGGTGCCGCTGCTCGCGCGGGCCACGCCGCTCATCGGCCACTTTCAGATCCGCAACCGCGGCACCGTCGGCGGTTCGCTCGCGCACGCGGATCCCGCATCCGAATACCCGGCGGTCGCGCTCGCACTCGATGCCACATTCGAGCTGGTCTCGAAGTCGGGCACCACCCGCGTCGCGGCGTCCGACTTCTTCGAAGGGACCTGGCAGACGTGCATCGACGCGCAGCAGGCGCTGGTGGCGGTGCACTTCCCCGTGTGGGGCGGTCGTTGCGGCTTTGCGTGTGAAGAGGTGGCCCGCCGCGCCGGCGACTTCGCGCTCGCAGGCGCGGTCGCCGCCATAGAGGTCGACGACGCGGGCGCGGTGCGTCGGGCCGCCGTCGGTCTGTTCGGTCTCGGGCCCACGCCGCTTCGTGCACACGCGGCGGAGGCCGAGCTCATTGGCGAGCCGCCGCCCACACCGGACGGCTACCGCGCGTTGGGACAGCTCGCGATGCGGGACGCCGATCCCGTCGACGACGTGCACGCGTCGGCCTCGTACCGCCGTCGCGTCGGTGCCCATCTCGTGGCACGCACGCTCGCGAGCGCGGTCGAGGAAGCACGGCAGGCGCACGACCCGCCGGGCGCAGCACGAGCGCGGTGAGCGAGAGGGAGCTATGAAAATGGTCACGGTCACGGTCACGGTGAACGGGGAGCCGCGGCGTGCGTCCGTCGAGGCGCGCAAGACCCTGGCCGACTTCCTGCGGGAAGACTGCGCCCTCACCGGCACGCACCTCGGATGCGAGCACGGCGTCTGCGGCGCGTGCACCGTGCTGCTCGACGGCGCGGCCGTGCGCTCGTGTCTCGTCTTCGCGGTACAGGCCGACGGCGCCGACATCACGACCATCGAGGGGATCGGGGGCCCGGGCGGGGAGCTCAGCCCGGTTCAGGCGGCATTCCGTGACGCGCACGGGCTGCAGTGCGGGTTCTGTACGCCGGGCTTCGTCGTCTCGGTGACCGCGTTCCTGCGCGACAACGCCGACCCCACCGACGAAGAGATCCGCGACGCGCTCTCGGGGAATCTGTGCCGCTGCACCGGCTACCAGGGGATCATCAACGCGGTGCGACTCGCGGCACGAGCGGGAGTCCGCTGACATGACGACGTCGCCACTGCAGACCGCCGGTCGTTTCGTGGGTCAGTCGGTGAAGCGCAAGGAGGATCCGCGCCTCGTCACGGGTCACGGCCGGTACGTCGACGACGTCACCGTTCCCGGAATGCTCCACGCCGCGTTTCTACGCAGCGACGTTGCACGCGGCCGCATCACGCGTCTCGACGTCGCCGCGGCGAGGGAATGCAGCGGCGTGCACGCGGTGCTCACTGCGGCCGACCTCAACGATCGGCCCGCAGGCCCGATGCTGCCGTCGATGTTCGCCGACGGCAGTCAAGGGATCTCCGCTCCGGTACGTCCGCTCGCGGACGGCGACGTGAGGTTCGTCGGTGATCCGATCGCGTTGGTCGTGGCCGACAGCCGTTACGTCGCCGAGGACGCGTGCGAGCTGATCGAGGTCGAGTACGAGCCGCTCACCGCGGTCGTCGACTTCGAGCGCGCCGCCGACGACACCGAGAACCTCGTGCACCCGGAGCTCGGCTCGAACATCGCGTCGACCATGGCGACGCCGCCCGACGCCGCGCTCGACGAGGCGCTCTCTCGAGCCGCCCACGTCGTCACCGAGACGTTCTACCAGCAGCGTCAGACGCCCACGCCGATGGAGACGCGGGGCATCGTCGCGCATTGGGACCCGTACGCGGCCGCGCTGCGGGTGTGGATGTCGAGCCAGAATCCTCACGAGGTCCGCCGTACGTGCGCTCGCATCCTCGGCGTGGCCGAGAGCCGCGTCCGGGTCGTGCAACAAGACGTCGGCGGCGGCTTCGGCCAGAAGTACTTCATGCCGCGAGACGAGATGACCGTCGTGCTCGCGTCACATCTGCTCGGCCGGCCCGTGAAGTGGATCGAGGACCGGCGCGAGAACCTCCTGTCGTCGAATCATGCCCGCCGCGACCGCGCGACAGTGACGGTCGGCGTCGACGCCGACGGTCGCATCGTCGGCGCCCGCATCGAACACCTCGAGGATTCGGGTGCGTACGCGAACGGCGGCACCGGCGGCACGGGGATGTTCGTCGCGATGATGTTCCCCGGCCCGTACCGCATCCCGCGGCTCGGTTGGTCGACGACCGCGGTGTGGACGAACACGTGTGGCCGCGGCGCGTACCGCGGGCCGTGGATGATGGAGACGGTCGCCCGTGAGGAGATGATGGACGTCGTCGCGCGCGCGATCGGTCTCGATCCGCTCGAGTTCCGCCGGCGCAACGTCATCGGCCGCGACGAGCTGCCCTACGCAACCGCTTCGGGAATGGTCTACGAGCACGTGTCGCCGAGCGAGACGCTCGAACAGGCCGCGTCGTTGATCGACTACGACGGGTTCCGCAGCCGTCAAGCCGAAGCGCGCGCCAACGGGCGGTACCTCGGCGTCGGTCTCGGTTTGTACATCGAGCCGCAGGCCGGCATGGGTGCGCTGGGTGTCGAGGCTGCGAACGTGCGGGTCGAGCCCGACGGCACGGTGAACGTGTTCGTCGGGTCGGGTTCGCACGGGCAGAGCCTCGAGACGACGGTCGCGCAGGTCGTGGCGGAGCACTTGGGCGTCGACATCGACGCCGTGGCGGTGCACCAGGGCGACACCGACGTCGCGCCGTTCGGCGGCGGCACCGGCGGCAGCCGCAGCGGGCCGATCCTCAGCCCCGCCGCGCGCCAGGCCGCTCTCGAAGTCCGCGACAAGGCGATCCGGATCGCAGCGCATCTCATGGAGGCTGCACCCGACGACCTGGAGATCGACGGCGGTGTCATCAGCGTGAGAGGCACACCCGCCCGTTCGACGACGCTGGCTCAGGTCGCAACCACCGCGTACCAACAGTCGGACCTGTTGCCTCCCGGCATGGAGCCCGGCCTCGAGGTGATCTCGCGTTACAAGGCGCCCCCGGTCATGTACTCGAACGCGTGTCACGCGTGCACGTGCGAGGTCGACGCCGCAACGGGGCATGTCACCCTGACGCGCTACGTCGTCAGCGAGGACTGTGGCGTGATGATCAACCCGATGGTCGTCGAGGGTCAGATCGCCGGGGGCGTAGTCCAGGGAATCGGCGGCGTGCTGTACGAGCAGATCGTGTACGACGACGAGGGCAACCCGCTCACGACGACCTTCCTCGACTATCTCGTGCCGACGGCCGCCGAGGTGCCGGTGATCGAGTACGGACACGTCGAGACGCCGGCGGCGACACCCGGGGGCTACAAGGGCATGGGCGAGGGCGGTGCGATCGGGTCGGTGCCCGCCGTGTTCAACGCCGTCGCCGACGCGCTCGCGCCATTGGGCGCGCGCGTGAACCGGCTGCCACTCGGCCCGTCCGAGGTCCTCGCCGCCATCGAGGCCGCGCCGGCTCGCTGAGTCGAGCGCCGCGCCGTGTTCAGCGCAGCGTCAGGTCGCAGATGCGAACGTTCGCGGATTCGCGGCTGCGGCCCGGTTTGCCCCGGGGCAGCGCCCCGCCGGGCTGCGGCCGCGTCATTCGATGCCGCTCAGTCCGGCACTTCCTCGAACAGCTGCTCGCCCCGGCGCAGGCGCGCTGCGATGCGCACCACCTGTGGCAATTCGCGCCGCGTCGGCGTGTGCGCAGCAAGGAAGCGAGCCGCGCCCGCGAGGATCAATGCGCCTTCGTCCGAGCCGGCCGCCCACGCCCGTGACTGGCGTACCGCGGCCTCGACCGTCTGGAACCAGTGGAACTCGGCATCCTCGGCCAGCAGGGCGTGCGCGAGCGCGGCAACGGCTCGCGCCGGGTCGCCACCACCCCGCACGTGGCCGTACACGATGGCGCCGGCGCGGTCGACCGCACCCTGCACGTCCCAGCATGCGGCGAGGTGGTCGAGGCTGTCTGCGGTCGCGTCAGGCAAACGCGCGGCGGGAACGTTGAGGAACCGATCCAGGTAGACCTTCAGCGCGCACTGTGCGACGCCGCGCAGGAGATCGCGCGTCGGTGCCCGCACGAGCGACTGGTGCAGCGCGTTCGCCGCAGTGAACCCGTGGTGCACGACGTCCCAGTCGCCGTGGTCGTTCTGCACATGGAACCGAACGAGACGCAACGCAGCCGCGAATGCAACCGCCCGGCCGAGTTGTTCCGGCGTCGCTCCTTGGCGTATCGCGTCGCGTAACCCGTCGACGACGGCAAGCGGATCGTCGTCGAGCAGCAACCGACCGAGCCGTCCCACGCGGTCGTCGTCCCACGGAGAAGCGTCGCGGCCCTTCTCGCAAAGATCGTCGAGTTCGTCGTCGAAGTCGGACAGCAGCGCGACGAGGTCATGCGGATGACGCCACTCCCCGTGCTCTTCGGCCCGGTCCGCGCGCACGGTCTGGGCAACCAACGTGGGCAGGACGTGCACGGCCGACGCCCAACCGACATGGTCGAGCGCCTCGAACGCCTTGTTGTGGAAGTCGATCGTATGGCCGCCATCGAGGAACACGTGATCCGTGACCGCGGCCATCATGGTCGCGGCGACGTCTCGCGCCGGCACGCCGTCGGTGATCAACGTCACGAGCGTGCGCTCCGCCGCGTCGGCGGACCGGGTGTCGACGAAACGTCGATACCACTCGCTCAGGCGGGCCAGCGGGGTGTCGCCGGAGAGCGGGGCGAGGCCGAACCGCGGCGGATGGTTGCGCGTGTCTCGCGAGACGAATGCCAGGCCGTGGACCAACGCGAGCGGTCGGTCGGCCGGATCGAGGTGTTCGAGGAGGTTTGCCATCGCGACGAGTACCGTCAGCCCCGCCCCCCAGCCCTCGCGGCGGTACGTCGTGCCGAACGCGATTCCCGTGCGGACGACGTCGGCCGCGTCGACGCCTCCATCGAGCAGACCGAGCACCGACTTGGCGGTGACGAGCGTGAGGCCCTGCTCCAAGCCGTCACGCAGACGCGACTGCAGGTGCTCGTGACGCTCGACCTCCGGCTCCACGACGACGGAGACGGTGCCGTCCGCGACTTCGACCGGATACGCGCGCACGTCGTCCGCGAACGGGTCGAGGGTGCCGCCGGTCGCGAGATCGAAGCGCGCGTGATGCCAGTGGCACGTCAGCAGACCCTGCTGCACAGTGCCGCGGTGCAGCGGGAACCCCATGTGCGGGCACCGGTCGTCCACGGCGTAGAAGCGTCCCTCGTGCCAGACGACGCACACGCCGTGGGCTCCGGCCTTCACGACGGTGCAGCCGGCCCGGCGCACCTCGTCGACGCTCCCGACGCGCACCTTCACGCCGCGATCCTCGCGCCGCCACGGGGAGTGAGTGGAAAGTTACATGCTTGTCATTCAACTCGGGTATCGTGAACGCGCCCCAGCCGGCGGAGGGCGGGAGGTCACCGTGTTCCATCGTCAGGCCCAGCAGGAACTCGAGCTCGAACCGCTCGAGCCGCACCTCCAGGCGGAGCTCGACCGGTACTACTGGGAGAGCGACGAGCCGGCCGAGATGCTCGCCGCCCGGTTCGACATCGAGCTGCCGCCCGGCAACGGCCCGCGACGCGTTCCCGCCGGCACGCGGCTCGCGGAGTACGTCACGCCGCTCGACGCTCCCGGCGCCTGCACTCGCTGTGGAACCCAGCTCGTCTTCCTCTCTCGTGCCGATCGCCGCGACGACCGCCGATCCTGCATGTTCTGTGGGCACTCGGAGCCCGAGGCCACGTGCAACTGCGATCGCTGCACTACCGAACGTGCCGAACGTGCCGCCTCGCGGCACCACTTCTGGCGTCAGCGCCTGTGCAAGACCGACTTCGCACGGTTCGCGGTCGACGACCTCGACCCCGAGGCGGCGTCGCTCTACTGGGCCTTGTGTTACCTGACCGCCCGCGACGACCGGCCGGTGTCGTGGGAAGACGCCCGCACACTGTCGGGCGTGCGCTCACTCGACGCGCCCGCCGAGCGGCTCGTGCGGTCGCACCTCGTGTTCCTGCGCGACGGCCGCTTCGAGCTGAATCCGCTCACGCCGGCCGCGATGCGCGGCACGCGCGGCGAGGATGCCGCCTGGAGACCGTATGCCGCGGCTGTGCAGCACGGACGCGGCAACGACGACGAGCTGTTGCAGCTTCTCGAGTACCTCGTCCCCGACATCCGGACGCTGCTCGCCGGCGCCGACGATCGCGCCCTCGAGGCCGCCCTCGATCACGCGATGATGGCCCACCCCGACCTCGCCACGCGCGCTGTCCGCGAGGCGACCCGCCGCTACGCAGCCGAGGCGAGGCGGGCCTGATCGGCGCCGTCCCCGGAGGGGTTCCGCGCGCGCGACGCTGGAGTGCACACAGCCGGCACGGTCGCGGGAGGCGCAATGGACGACCCCGAGGTCCTCAACCGCATCGGGACCCTCGTGGAACAGGAGCGGGAGCTGCGCGAGCGCCACGGCGCCGAAGGCCTCACCGAGGCCGAGCTCGATCGTCTTCACGGTCTCGAGGAAGCGCTCGACCAGTGCTGGGATCTCCTTCGCCAGCGACGCGCGCGCCGCGAGTTCGGCGAAGACCCGTCCGGCGCGAAGCCTCGTGACGTCGACACGGTGGAGCAGTACGAGCAGTAGCGCGGCGGGTGACGTTGTTTGCCGCGAGTTTGTTGTTTCGTCGCCCGTCGATCCTCGACGCTGATGGTGCGACGTGCCCGAGGGCTGCGTCGCACCTCCCCTGATCCTCCCCCAGCGACAGGGGCCAGCGACCCACGGGTGGTGGGCTCCGGGGCAGCACCACGGCTCTCCCGGGTCGGACGAGCACCGCCTGCCACCCGTGGTCGCACCATGCGTGCTCGCGCGACGCCGGATTTCGGCGCGGTCGCGTCCGAGCGAACGATCGGTGAACTCCACCAGGCTGGCCCGCGCGTCTCGGCGGGGTGCGGCGTAGCGTGCCACGCGTGTTGCGATGGCTCGTGAGCCGCGGATGGCACGGATGGGCGCTGCTGGCGATCCTCGTCATCGTGTTCGACGTGGCGGCGACCGCGCTCGGCGGCGAGACGATGACGTACGCGTTGCGGCGATGGCTGCGGCACACGCCGGCCGCCTGGCTCGCGGTGCCGTTGTTCGTCTACCTCATTGCCCATATGACGATCATGCCGTTGCGCTTCGACCCGCTGCAGCGCACGTACACCTGGCTCTACAACAAGACGCACCAGCTGAAGCCCGCGCCCACGCCCGCGCCCGCTCCTCCCGTCGAGTATCAGCACGGGAACGGGTGACGTGTCGTAGCGAGGGCCTCTAGCTGCGGCGGCGAACCAAGCTGAAGATCGCAGGTGGCAGGAAGATCGCGAGCAGCACGACGATCGCCACGGCGACGTAGATGGCGAGCGGCACCGAGTTCGAGCGGCCGTTCGTGTTCACCGCCACGGAGGATGCCAGCGACGCCTGGCGTGCAGTTCCTGACGCGTCGCCGCTCGCGTACGGATCGTTCGACGGGTCGGCCGCGGGTACGGCCTGCGAGCCTCCCGCCGCGGTGGCGCCGCCGGCGCCGATGCTGCCGCCGGACCCGCCCGGAGACGCCGATGATGCACGCTGCCTCGCGGCCGCCGGCGGGATGCTGTTGATGTCGAAACCGAACTGCCCCGTGACCGCCGGGTTCGGACAGTTCGCCGCGGTCGCCGGGCCGGCCGGGGGTTGAGGCGCACCGGGTATCAGGCTCTCGGCGTCCCAGCCGAACCGCACGAGGTTGGGCGGCAGCGGTGAGTAGCCCAGCGCCTTCGCCTTCTGCTGGCCGGTGCAGAGGAAGTACAGGATGAACTGACCGAGCGTGTTGCCCTTGTCGGTCGTCATGGGAGCTGCGGTCGACGTCGGCACGATCATGTAGCTGTAGCTCGACACCGGATACGCGCTGGGCAGCGGGTTGGTGTACACGTCGTCGAGCACCTGCGTCCGATCGGGATTGAGGCGCGCCTTGGTGAGAGCGATGGCGACGTTCTCCGCGGTGGGCTGCACGTAGTACCCGGCCTGGTTGCGCACCGACACGACCGGGAAGCTGCGCTCCAGTGCGTAGCCGTACTCGACGTAGGTGATCGCGCCGTTGTTGTACGGGGCCGCGACGAAGTCCGCGACACCGTCGGAGCCGGACTGGGCCTGGCTCCCCGGGAAGTAAGGCCACAAGGACGTGAGGTCGCAGGGCGCAGGCAGGTTCATCTGCTGGCAGAACGGACCCCAGACGTCGGGGAACATCTTCGAGATGTACCGCGAGAACTGGGCCGACGTGCCCGAGCCGTCGGAACGCACGATCGGCAGGATCGGGATCGATGGGAACTTGCGACCGTCGTCCGCGGTGATGGCGGGATCGTTCCAGTTCTTGATCCCACCCGTGAAGATCCTTGCCACCGTCTTGCCCGACAGATGCAGGTCGGTGATCCGCGAGCCGTTGACGTCGAGGTGGTACATGAACGACGTGCCGCCCGCGACGATCGGCATGTACGCGTACGGGCGCTTGGCTGCCGCGGCGATCTCGTCGTACAGCTTCTGGCCGGTGCGGTCGTAGCTCGCGGGCTGGAACGGGATCTCCGAGACGGCGAAGTCCACCTGATTCTGGATGTAGAACTGGCGTCCGGCCGACGAGCCGGATCCCTGGTAGAGAACCGAGATCCCGTTCTTCGCGACGTCGGCGCGCCACTGGTCGACCGCGATCTGACTCCAAGTCGAGCCTGCCCCCACGACCTGTCCGGATGCTCCCGCCGGCACCGCACCCCCGAACAGGGCCGCCGACGTGACGAACGCGGAAGCGAGGACGGCGGCTGCAAGTCGTCGCATTGAGATCCTCCGCTCGTTAACCGAAACGGCCATGTACGTAGTCGCGCGTGCGCGGGTCCTCGGGCTCCGAGAACATCTGCTCCGTGGGCCCGGACTCCACGATGTAGCCCGGGGTGTCGTGGGTCGCGAGGAAGAACGCGCACTGCTGTGACACGCGCTGAGCCTGTTGCATGTTGTGCGTGACGATCACGATGGTCACGTCGTGGGCGATGTGGGCCATCGTCTCCTCGATGACGCCCGTCGACGTCGGGTCGAGCGCCGAGCACGGCTCGTCCATCAGCAACACCCGTGGTTCGACTGCGAGCGCCCGCGCGATACAGAGCCGCTGCTGCTGTCCGCCCGACAGCGCGCCGCCCGGCTCCGACAGCCGTCGCCGCACCTCGTTCCACAGGCCGGCGCGCTCCAGACTCTGCTGCACTACCGCATGCGCGCTGCGCCCGTGAAGACGTGTGCCCGAGAGACGGAGGCCGGAGAGCACGTTGTCGGCGATGCTCATGGCGGGGAAGGGGTTGGGCTTCTGGAACACCATGCCGATCTGGCGCCGGATGTCCGTGACCGGCTTGGGTCCGCGGTAGATGTCCTCGCCGTCGAGCAGCACCGTGCCGGCGAGCGAGGCGCTCGGCACCAGCTCGTGCATCCGGTTGAGGATGCGCAGGAACGTCGACTTGCCGCACCCTGAGGGTCCGATGAGCGCGGTGACCTGGTGCGCGCTGATGTCGAGCGACACGCGCTCGAGCACCTTGTGGTTCCCGAACCATGCGCTCACATTGTGAGCCCGCATGCTCGCCGGCGATCGTGTCAGGTCGATCACCTGTGCGCCGTCGTCCCAGTTGCCGGTGATGGTCGTCACTGCACCCGGTTCCTTCTGTCGTTGAGCCTGCGGCGGACGAAGCCGACGTGACCGGGGCCGCGCCCGCCGATCACGCGCGCGATCAGGAACAGCGCGAGCACGATGATCACGAGCACGAACGCAGCGGTCCACGCGCGTTGTACCGGCCCGGCGAGCGGCTGTTTGTACAACTGCCAGATCATCAACGGGAGCGCCTGCTGCGCGCCGGAGAACGGGTTCGCGTTCGTCTTCGGATTGCCGAACGCGGTGAAGATGAGCGGTGCGGTCTCACCGACGACACGCGCGATGCCCAGGATGACCGCGGTGACGAGCCCGATGCGCGCCGTCGGCAATACGACCATGCGCGAGACACGCCATTCGGTGCCTCCCAGAGCGAGGGCACCCTCGCGTAGGCCGCCGGGAACGAGGCGCAGCACGACCTCCGCGGCCCGGGTGACGGTCGGCAACATGAGGATCGAGAGCGCGAGTGCCGCGAGGAAGCCCGAGAAGTGGAGGCCGAGCGACAGGTTGAGCGCGACATAGATGAACAGGCCGGCGAGGATCGACGGCACCGCGCTCATCGCGTCCACGAGCGTGCGCAGCGGCCGGGCCATGCGGCCGCCGACCTCGTTGAGGAAGACCGCGCTCAGCACACCGAGCGGCACGCAGATGAGCGTGGCCAGACCGACCTCTTCGATCGTCCCGATGATCGCGTGGGCGCCGCCGCCGTCGGTCGCCTTGCTCAGTGGGCCGGTGAATTCCTGGGTCTGTGTGAAGAAGTTCGTTCGGAGCGCGTGGTAACCCCGGAAGACGACGTACCCGAGGACGAAGCTGAGCGCGACCACCACGACGATCCCCGTGCTCGCCATGACGACAGACGCGACGCGATCCTTGGCGGCGAGCGGACCCCGCTGCTCGCGCGCTACGAAGCCGTACATCAGCAGAAACGCCGCGTACCAACAGATCCAGAAGCCGAGGCCGCCGCTCAACGGCGTGAGCCGCTCGTACACCAGCCAGTCGAGGCAGAACGCACTCAGGGCGCACGCGCCGAGCGCGGCCGCGTCGGCTCGGTCGAAGCGCCGGATCTTCACCCGGATCTCGTCGTCCTGCAGCGCCTGGGGCGGAGCCGACGGCGGCGTGATGGTCTGGCTCATCGGTCAGATCTCCGTGGCCGCGCCCGAGCGCGACCGCGAGACGATCGCGGACGCGCCCGCGTTGACGAGCAGCGTGACGACGAACAGCGCGAGACCGGCCGCCATGAGCGCCCGCTGCGCGAACGGGGACGACTCGAAGAAGCGGTTGGCGATGAGCGCGGCGATCGAGTTCCCGCCGCCTTGGATGATGTGGATCGTCTTGTCCGTGATCGGCGAGATGATCAACGCGACCGCGATCGTCTCGCCGAGCGCGCGGCCGAGGCCGAGCATCGACCCGCCGATGATGCCGCCCCGCCCGAAGGGCAGCACCACCGCCCGGATCATCCCCCACCTGGTGCCCCCGAGCGCGAGCGCGCCTTCCTTCTCGCCCGGCGGCGCCTGCGAGAACACTTCCCGGATCACGGCCGTGCAGATCGGGATCACCATCAACGAGACGACGACGCCGGCGATGAACGTGGACCCGGCAAAGGTGTTCGTCGTCACCTTGAAGATCGGGATGAACCCGAGGTGGCGAGCGAGCCACTTGCTCAGGTTCACCATCCTGGGCTCGAGGTACGCGCGCCCCCAGAGGCCGAACACGATGCTCGGCACCGCGGCGAGCAGGTCCACGAGCGAGGTCAAGGGCCGCCGCACCGCACGAGGCGCGTACTCGGTGATGTAGAGCGCCGTCGCGATCGATACGGGCACCGCGATCGTCAGCGCGACGATGGCGATCTCGAAGGTGAGGATCATCAGGGCGAAGATGCCGAATTGATGCGCGTCCGGATTCCACTTCGACTCGGTGAGGAAGCTCCAGCGCGCGTCGCGCAATGCCGGCCACGACCTGAGCAAGAGAAATAGGAAGATCAGGCCCATGACGACGAGTGTCACCGCGCCGGCGGAGCGCGCGACCGCGCGATAAACCCGATCGGCCGGTGGGCGACTTACGCGTATTTCGAGTCGCTCTTCCCGAATGTCCTCGACGGAGGACGACACGTAGTTCCTGCCTTTCATTCGGGTGGCGACAACCGGACCGAGGGACTCTAAACGGCAGATGTGACAGAAGAGCGAACGCCAGGTGAATCCCAAAGCGTTTACTTCCAGCGCGCGCATTCCGTCGTGTTACTCAATAGGCCGTGCGTCCCGAGACGGGTGCGCACCGGTGCGACGCGCCGGTGTTCCCGCGAATGCTGGTGTTCATCACGATCGTCGCCGTCGGTGTGGCAACACTCGCGACGGCGATCGCCGGCGCGCCGCGGTCGAGTGCCGCAACGCAGCGGACATTGACGGTGGGGCCCGCGGCCGGTCTCGTCGATCAGGCTGTGCTGGTGCACTGGACCGGTTTCACACCGACGAGCGGCGCGGCGAACACCGTGACGGTCGTGCAGTGCAAGGCGGCACCCGTTTCGCTCGCCGACTGCTTTGTCGGACCCGACGGTCAACCGGACATCCGCCCGCCGGCGGGTGGCGACCCGAACGGGTCGGCCCTGCAAGACGGTGTCACGGGTGCCGACGGCACGGGCGCCGCGGTGATGGAGGTGCGTCCTTCGCTCGACCTGCCTGTGCTCGGCTGCTCGGAGGCGAGCCCGTGCACCGTTCTCGCGTTCGAGAACAACGGCCAACCCACGGCGCCCAACGCCCTGCCTTCGACGGCTATCACGGCACCGCTGCACTTCGCGCCGAGCCCCAGCGACTGCCCTCGCGTCGGAACGCCCGATGTGGCGACGCTCGGTGAGGAGTCCGCCGCACCCGCGCTGTACGGATGGAGCGCCAGCGTATGCACCGGCGCAAAGCCGCTGGCGCTCGACTACACCGCCAAGGGATCGCCCGAGGGGCGGCGCAACTTCCTCGTGGGCAACGTCGACGTCGGCATCTCCTCCATGCCCGCGACTCCCGAGGAGAAGCACGCGGCGGTACGCGACCTTGCCTACGCGCCGATCGACCTCAGTGCAGTGGTCGTCGCCTTCAACGTGACCGACGCGGTCACGAAACAACGCATCACCGACATGAACCTCACGCCGCGGCTGGTTGCCATCCTCCTCGCCGCTCCTCAGTTCGGAGGTCCCGGAAAGGCACTGTTCCAGGACCCGGAGTTCGTAGCCCTGAACCCCGGCCACAACTGGCCGCAGAACACTCAGCCGCCGGCGTTGCGGGCCGAGCGCAATGCCGACGCGTATGTCTTGACGAACTGGATCCAGCACGACAGCGCCGCGCGCAAGTTTCTCGACGGCGGTGACGCGGCCGCTCCCGTCGATCCCTTCTGGAAGGGCATCACGTATCCAACCGATGTCTTCGAATCGCGCGACCCGAACGTGCAAGGCGTGTACAACCCGCGTACCGGGACGGTTCAAAACGTCCGGCGTCTGTTCAACTTCCAGCCGCCCGGCGACGGTGTCACGATCAGTGCGGGCACTGACGCGTTGTTCGGTGTGATGGACGTCGTGACGGCGACACAGTTCGGTCTGCCCATGGCCAAGCTGCGTTCCGCCGATGCGCCGAACGGTGCGTTCATTGCCCCGGATGCCGCAGGCATCAAGGCTGGCTCTGGAGCCATGAAGACGAATCCCGACGGCGTGACGAAGCAGGCCGACCCGACCAACACGACGGCCTACCCGCTGGTGAAGATCGACTACGCGATGGTTCCGACGACGGGCATCGCCGATTCGGTCAAGCGTGCGCACATCGCGCAGTTCCTCGACTTCGCCGCCGGGCCGGGGCAGCAACCCGCTGCGCTGCCGGCTGCGTACGTGCCGCTCACCCCGGACCTGCAGGCCCAGGACGCCAAGGCGCGCGACGCCGTGCTGGCGCAGAGCGGCGTGGATCCGCGCCCGCCCGTGGCACCGACCGCGACGACGACGGCCGCCGATCAGGGCTTGTCGGGCAACGTCGACTCGGGCGCTACGGGAACGCTCGGTGCGAACAGCTCCGCGACGGGTTCCTCTTCCCTGCCCGGCGGGAACGTGGGTACCGCGGCGGCGGCGCCGAGCACGCCGGTACGACCGGCCGCGACCAGGCGGTCCACGAGCTCGCCGAACGGTCTCGCGGCCGGGCTCCGGAACTTCCTCGGCGGCGACCACCAGTTGTTCCTCCCGGTGTTGTTCGTCCTCGGTGCGGTCGCACTCATCGCCGGTCCGATCATGACCTTGGTCTCTCAGGGCAAGCTTCGGCTTCGTCGTCGTCGGCGGGCAGCCCCCGTGCGCGGAGCGGTTTCGTGACCGACGTACGCGTACCTTCCCGTTCGCGTGCGCCCGAGCGTGGCGCCGGCGAGAGCGAAGCGCCGCACGTCGCAACATCCGAACAGGCGGAGGGCTCGCGGCCATGGCCCGTCCGCGTGCCGACGGGGCCCGACGCGATGCGTATCGCCGGCTACGGCATCACGATCTTCGGTCTCGTCGTAGTCGCGTACGCCGTCTATCTGTTCGCCGGATCCCGCCTCGAATACGGGCGGTCGCAACGGCAGCTGATGCACGCGCTCAGCGCCCGACTTGCCGCGGGCCGGGCGCCACTCGGCGGTCGGATCTCTGACGGCACACCCGTCGCGGTCCTCGAGATCCCACACCTTCATCTGCGTGTCGCGGTGATCGAAGGCACGTCCGGCTCATTGCTCAGGAAGGGTCCGGGCCACCTGCGTACGTCGCCGTTGCCGGGCCAGCGCGGCAGCTCGGTGTTGATTGGCAGGAGGGTGGGATTCGGCGGCCCGTTCCGCAACCTCGGTGACTTGCGCAAGGGCGATGTGATCCGGACGATCACCGGCGAGGGCCGCTCCACATACGTCGTGTCGTCGGTGCGCAGCGCCAAGAGCGACGGCACCAACGTCCTCGGGAAGAGCCCCGGTAACCGCCTCGCGCTCGTCACGTCTTCACCGGAGGTCCGGGCGCAGCGTCGTCTCGTCGTCACTGCGACGCTTCGGTCCACACCGGTGCTGACGCCGTTCGGCCGTTCGACCGAGGTCA
>JAMXLJ010000116.1 GCA_024281095.1 Acidimicrobiia bacterium
ACAACCTCCATGCGGTGAACACCAGCGCGTCCGCGTGTGCGGCCCGCACGAACAGCGTCGACGCGGACCAGCCGATCACCGCGAGGACGACGGCCCCGAGCGCCCGGCCGTTGGTGACCGCGGCGACGTGGTCTCGGCGCGCGGCGACGGTGGTCACCCGGCCGACGCTATCCCGCGCACCCGCGATCCGGCGCCACGATTTTCTGCCGCCGGCGGGGAATCGCCGTAGAGCCCGTGACCCGAGTAGGCATCATCGACTTATGACCACATGTGAAGGCTGCGGCTTCGACTACGGGTCGGTTCGCCCTGCGGAGCTTCCGGGCGCGTTGACCGAGACCGCCCGCCGTTTCCAGACCGCGCTCCTCAATGCTGACGTCGACGAGCTTCGACGGCGGCCCGATGGCCAGACGTGGTCGCCGCTCGAGTACGCGTGCCATGTCCGCGACGTGCTCCTCGTACAGCGCGAGCGGGTGTACCTCGCGCTGGTCGAGGACCGGCCGAGCGTGACGCGTATGTACCGCGAGGAGCGGGCCGTGCTCGCTCGCTACAACGCGCAAGCGCCCGCCACGGTCGCGGCGGACCTCCGCTTCGCCACCCGTTTGCTGGCGCAGGCGTTCACCGACCTCGAAGCAGGTCACTGGCAGCGCCCGCTCGTCTACAACTACCCCGGACCGGAAGAACACGACATCACATGGCTCGGCGCGCACACGCTGCACGAGCTGCGCCACCATCTCGCTGACATCACCGCCGAGTTGGGACGATCTGCCGGCACATGACGGGCGAGATCGTCCCAACTCCGGTCGGGCGACCCGGGTGGTCGGGGTTACGGCTTGACGCTGCCGTACGGCGCACCCGACCCGCCGCCGACGTTCGAGGGCTCGCGCACCGATTCCGCGGCGTTGCCGGTCGCGTCGGCGACCTGGCCCACCGCTTGCTTCGAGGCACCGGCGATGGTCGACGCGGCGTCGCGTGACGCCTCCTCGACGGAGCGTTTCGCGTCCCGGACCGCGGGCTCGATGCGATCCTTGACCTGGGTTGCCTGGTCGCGCGCCATGTCGAGCTTCGGGCTGAGCAGCTCCCACGCGCGGTAGGCGCCCAGCCCGGCGAGCGCCAGGATGATCGTCTTCCGCAAGATCCGCATTGCGTACCTCCTGGTTGGGCCGGCCGGCTGCTTTGAACTGGCAGAGCTTCGAGCACCACCTGTACCCACACCCGACGCGGCTGATGCGGGCGGCGCGGCATTGGCCTCGCGGCGTCGACGATTGCCGTGCCGGGCGTCCTGGGTAGTCGTGGCCCGGACCACAGACGGAACTCGGAGGCGGCGATGTGGGTCCTGGCAATCCTCGTGTTCGGCACGGCGGTGCTCGCGCTGGGTGCCTTCGTGGTTCGACGTGCGAACCGTCGCCCCCACCGAGGCGTTGGCTGACGGGGAGGAACACGCATGCCTGCGAAGCGGCCAAGCGTCAAGAACGAGAAGCAGTACGAGGCGCTCAAGGACAAAGGCATGTCGAAGCAACGCGCCGCGAAGATCGCCAATTCGCCCGGCGCGTCGAAGCGGGGCGGAAAGAGCTCAGGATCGAGCGCGTCAAAGAAGGCGAGCGGTTCGGGCTCCGGAGGCAACCGGTCGCAGAAGGCCGCGGCCGGTCGCAAAGGCGGACGGGTGACCGCGAAGAAGCGGTCGCGTTCCTGAGCCGACGCGGTTCCGCCGCGACGTGACCTCACGCGCTGGCGCGCGACGCGAGACGCTGCAACCATTGGGGCATGGCCGACGCGTCGCGGCCCGAACCGGCGGGGCCGCGGTCACAAGCCGACGAAGGTCGAGTTCAACCGGAGCGCGCACAGTTCGCTGCGGACCTTGCCGACGCGCTCCTTCGCCTCGAACAGGTCGAGGCGAAGCTCGAGTTCGTCCAGGAGCGGCTCCGCCGCCTGGAGCAAGCCCGTTCACTCGGGCCCGACGAGCATGAGCACCGACGCTGGGGCCCCCGGGGCCTCGGGTCGTGGTTCGGCCGCGCTTCCTGAACGCGTTCCTCAATCAGTGCCGCGGTGGCGGCCATCGCGGTGCTCGCCGCCGTTGCCCGCGCGGTCGGCGAACGCGGCGGCCTGTTCGTGCACCAACCCGAGGAGGTTCCCGAGCGCGATGTTGGCGTCGACCAGGTGGAGGCCCCACTGCGGCGTGGGGCTCGCGTGGATCACCTGCGCGCCGGGTTGCGGTGTGATCACGAGTGCGTGCACCGCACCCGAGGAACAGGCAGCGCTGTAGCTGCGCGGCGATTCGATCCACGGCGTACCGACTGCAGGCAGCTTGAGACCGAGTATCCCGATGACGGTTGCGATCGTCGAGCCGGGAGCGAACGGCGCCGTGGGCATGATCGGATCGAGCAGGCTCGTGCCACCCCTGAGCGCGGCGGGATTCGTGCACAGCACCTCGAGGCCGGGTGAGCTCGACCGGCCGAACAGAGCGTCAGGAGGCGGCGTCTCGCCGAAGGTCGAGAAGGCGACGACACAGCCGGTCTGCTCGTCGGAGCGGCACGCAGGCACGTGTTGGAAGTCGCCACCGACGTCGCTGCCCTGCTTCACGAGGACGTTGCCACCCATGAGCAGCGCGGAGACGAGCACTCTCCGGACTTCCGGCTTCGGGTCGATCTCCGCCTTGATGAGCTGCCGCAGCACGAACGACCCTTGCGAATGGCCGATCAGCACCACGCCGCGTCCGTGGTTGAAGTGCTGCAGATAATCGAGCCAGGCGTCACGCACGTCGTTGTAGGCGAGCGTCGCGTCACCGCCGGCACCAGTGATCGCGCGCAGGGTCAGCTGGCGGTACATCGGCGCGAACACACGGCAGTACTGCGAGTAGCGCGCCGCCTGGTACAGCGCGATCGACCGCTCGACCGGATCGATGGTGAGGTCCGCGTTGCCGGTGGGCTGGTCGCTCACCGTCGGATAGACGTAGAAGCAGTCGATCGCCGGGTGACGAGCGGCCTTGACCCGTTCGATCTCGAGTGGCTGGCCCGAGGGCGAGATCTCCGTGGTCGTGAGGCTGGGAGTGCACGGGTTGTCGGGCACGCCCGGCCGGCACAGCCAGACGGTGGAACCGGGCGTCGCGGGCGTCGCGGGCGCCGCTCCCGCGGCAGCTACCGGCAGCGCCGCTCCCGCCAGCACCACGACAAGCACCGTGAGGACGCTCCGACGCACGATCGAAAAGCGTACCCGACGCCCGCCACTCCGACTCCGGGCTTGCCGTAGGAAACCGGTTGCCGTGGTGGCGTCCGAGCGCGGCGATAGTGTCGCCCGCCTGAGCACGAAGTCCCCGAGGTTCCCTCCACGCTGGCGCCGCGCGTCGCTCCTCGGGCTCCTGTTCGCGGCGCTCACGCTCGTCATGTTGCGCCCGGGATGGTCTGCCCTTCGCAGCACGCTCCCGTCCAACGTCGGCGACCCTGCGCTCATCGCGTGGACCTACCGCTGGGACGGCCACGCCGCGATCCATCACGCCACGCACTTCTACGACGCGAACATCTTCTGGCCGTGGCATCACACGCTCGCGTACTCGGACAACGTTCTCAGCACGAGCCCGGCATACAACGCGGTTTTCGCGCTCACCCGGAACTGGGCTGCGTCGTTGAACGTGACCGTGCTGGCACTCGTGGTGATGTGCCTCGCGTCGACGTACGCACTCGCGAAGTGGCTCACCCGCCGAGCCGACGCCGCGCTGCTCGCCGCGCTCGCGTTCAGCTTCAGCGGCTACGTACTCGGCCATTGGGGCGCGGTGCAGCTCTATTCGTTGGGTTTCTTTCCGCTCGCGTTCCTCCTTCTCTTCCGGACGCTGCACGAACGGCGCCCCGGGCTTGCAGCACTCGCCGGCGTTGCCATTGGCGCGCTCGTGCTCGGGGCGCTGTATTACGGCGCGATCTTCTCCTGGTGCGCCGTCGTGGTGATCGTCGGCTACCTCACGGCATACCGGTTCCGACCCGGTCCTGGTTTGTGGCGATCGCTCGTGATCACCGCGTTGGTCGCGGGTGTTCTCGTCGTACCGAACTCGGTGCCGTACTGGCGCGTCCACAACGATCTGCACTTCGAGCGGGGCTACGTGCCTGCATGGGGTCTCAAGCCGGTCGACCTCGTGTCGCCGGCCCGGGGTAGCTACCTCTACCCCGGTTTGGCCCGGGCCGCCGACCGGCGGGTCTCACCGGCCGAACACCGCTTCTTCGTGGGTTTCTCCGTCCTGTTCCTCGGCGTGATCGGCCTCGGCGCGTTGGTACGGGCCCGCATACGCCGGACCGCGGCCGAGGCGCGGGCGGAGCCCGATCCACGCCAGCTCTTCCTCGGCCTCACCGTGCTCGGCGGCTTCGCCTCGTTGATTCCGGCAGCCGGACCAACGGTCCTCGGGTACGCGGCGCCCTTCCGACTGTTCCACGCGTACTGGCCGGGCTTCAGCGGCTTGCGCGTCACCGCGCGTCTCGCCGTCCCCGCGTTGCTGTCGTTGGCAATGCTCGCCGCCGTGGGCTTCGCGACACTCACGAGTCATGCCGCATCGCGGACGCGAGCCTTCGCGGCATGCTCGATCGGCGCCTTGATGTTGCTCGAGTTCGCGGCCCCGCTGCACTACGAGCCATTGCCGAGCAACGGCGCGACGCTCGCCGTGTATCGCGAGCTGTCGCGGCGTCCGGCCGGTGCCGTCGTGGAGCTCCCGATGGCGGATCCGCGCGTCAGCGCGAGTGAGTGGGCGTTCGTCGAGGCGCCGCGAATGCTGTACGCGACGCTCGACTTCCATCCCCGAGTCAACGGGTACTCGGGGTACATGCCGCCCGACTACTTCGCCAGCATCGACACGTTCAACGCGTTCCCCTCACCCGCCGCGCTCGGTCGGGCGTCACAGATGGGCGTGCGCTACGTCGTGCTGCACGTCGGGCGGCGAACGGGCTGGGCGACACTCGGACCCACACGCGCGGCCGAGATCCTTGCCGCACTCCCGGCGCCGTCGACGGCGCGACGCTACGGCGACTCCTGGCTCGTCGACCTCGCCCCGGCAGCCGCCCCGCGTTGAGACTCGCACTCGGGCGTCAATGCGGGGCCGACAAGACCTGCCCCCAGAACTCGACCGCGAACTTCTGCGCCTGTGGGGCGGTCAAGTGGAAGTGCCGCATGACGAATTGCAGGATCGACCGCTCGTCGGGACCCCAGCCGGACGTTTCGACAACGGGTCCTGTGACATGTGGGGGCGGAACGACGCGTTCGCGCTCCAAATGGCCGCCGGCTGCGGTGACCCACGCGAGCGCGTACACGGCGCGTTTCTGCGCGAGCGGGAACGTGCCGAAGTGCGACGCGACGGTCGAGAGGAGCTGCGTGTCGTCGGAGCTGTACCGCGTCGTCACGACCCGTCCGATTCCCCAGACGTCGCGGCCGAACGGTGCGACGCCGGCGTCGCACGCGTGTCGCAGGCACGGCAGACCGAACGCTTCTTCCACGGTGCGGAGCAAGGAGTAGTGGTTGTAGGGCACGGCGCTGTCAGCGCCCGGTGTCACGTGTGGCGACAGCACCAGCGTGAAGATGTGCCCGCCACCGGGTACGGCGCCGCAACATCCCGTGCCGTCGCCGATGTCGGACTCGTCGAACGTGATGACGACTGCACCGTCGTCGCGATACGCGTCTGATTGGAGGATCGGGGGAAGGTTCGTTCTCAGCCACTTGTCGGCCGCACTCAGGCCGCACTTCGCACCGCCGTCATGTGCGTCGTTGCACGTGTCCGGAACGATCAGCGCGTAGTTCGGCAGCGCGTGCGCGGCGAGGTCCGTCGCGAGCTGTGTGAACGGCACATCGTGCTCGACACACCGGGCCGGTTTCGCGGTGAGGTCGGTGCCGACGACGTTCTGGTAGTACACGAACGGGTTGTGGCGGGTGGCGTATCCGACCTGGTACGGGTCGAAGCTGCCGCTCGCCGTGGGGTGCGTGCACGGCGCCGGCATCGACTCGAGATACGCCTTCCAGGTGTGCCCCGTGCTCTCGAGCTGGTCGCCGATGTGGGTGCCGTCGGATGACGTGTAGATGCAGTTGTACTGGAGGCAGTCGGCCCGTGTGAGCGGGGTGGGCGCGTTGCCGCTTGTCATCGCGATGTAGTTGGTAAGGCTCACGTGGCCGACGCCGTACATCTGATCGAGCGTGACACCGCGGCTACGGAGGCTCGTGAGATACGGCATCGCGGCCTGGCCGGCGGGGCTGACGACCGCGTCGTTGCCGGTGTTCTCGAGCACGATCGTGAACACGTGCGAGAGATTCGGCACCCGCGACTCCTGCCTCGCGGATGGCGCGCCGGATGCCGTCCCGCCTGCGGCGATCGGCGCGGCCGCCCCGAGCCAGACCGCCGCCCCGGCCAGCATCGTGACGCCGAGCCCGCGCCGGCGGCGAAGTCGTGTGAGTCTCCGACCGCGTCGGGTCTTCGTCGTTGCGCGAAGTCCGAACATGACCCGCCCCCTCGGTACGCGACAACGGTGCACTCCGTCACCGGAGACAGGGATGGTACAGAGCGGGAGGCCGGCGCCGCTCGAGCGGTCATCGCGGCGGATGGGTAGCCCGCCGGTGGTCGGGGCGCGCCGCCGGCCCTACCCTGATCCCATGCCCGAGGCCGGCTCCACGGCACCGTTGCGGGACGCGACGCTGCGCTCACCGACGACCGTCGACGCGGTCGTCGACATGCTCGACGCCGAGGGCTACGCCATTCTCCCGGGTCTTCTCGATCCGCACGATGCAATCGCCATACGCGGTGAGCTGGCGCGGCTCCTCGACGGAGTGCCAACCGGTCGCAACTCGTTCGAGGGGTTTCACACCCGGCGGCTCTACGCCCTCTTCGGAAAGACCCGGGCGGTCGACGACCTCGCGCTGCACCCGCTCGTGCTGGATGCGGTCGAGGCCGTGCTCGGATCGTGCCTACTGAGCGCCCCGACCGGTATCGAGATCGGCCCCGGCGAGCAGGCCCAGGTGTTGCACCGCGACGAGGGCATCTACCCGGTCGCATATCCGCACCCGGAGCTCGTGGTGAACGTCATGTGGACGTTCGACGAGTTCACCGAGGCGAACGGCGCGACGCGCATCGTGCCACGCAGCCACCGCAACGCGATGGCCCAGGCCGGCCGCGACACACCGACGATCGCGGCGACCATGCCGGCGGGCTCGGCTCTCGTGTACCTCGGTTCGATCTGGCACGGAGGCGGCGCGAACACGACCGAACAGGCGCGCCTCGGGGTGGCGATGGAGTACGTGGCCGCGTGGTTGCGTCCCCAGGAGACGCAGCTGCTCGTTGTTCCGCCGCACGTCGCGCGCGGCCTTCCCGTGCGGCTGCAGGAGCTGCTCGGATACAGCATTTACCCGCCGTTCGTGGGCTACGTGGACGGTCGCCACCCGCGCAGCGTGTTGGAACGGTAAGGAACGCACGCGGCCGCGCCGCGCCCGACCGAATCAGCCCTGATGGTGCCGCCGATGGCGCACCCGGGTGAAGACGGTGTCGTACAGCGCGGCCTTCGCGGTCTCGTTGTGCGAGACCGTCACCGCCCCCACTGCCCCACCGACCAACGCGCCCCCGACGGCGCCGATCAACCCGGCTTGAAGCCAGCCGCCCACCGTCAAGAGCACCGCAGACAGCAGCGCGGTCAGGGCCCACACGTCCCACATCGGCGCTTCCTCGGCCTGCTCGCGCCGAGCGCGACGCGACGCCATGGGCCGGTCGGTGTATCGCGTACGGCTCACTGCCCCAACCCTCCCAGGGTTTTCTCGCCGCTTGCAGCGTAGACAACGCTTGCTGCGCCGCGCCCGGTCCTGTCGCGATTTTGCGTGCTCGTTACCGGTCCGAAACGACAACGGTCAGCGTCGAGAAATCGCGTAGCGAGACAGGCGCCGGGGTCCCCCCGGCGGCGACCAGATGACTCAGTCGCCCACGCTGATGTCGGTTGCGTAGGCGTCGTAGACGAGCTCCGCGCCGCGGTGGCGGTGCCGCGAGAACGCGGCGAGGAGTTGGAGCAGCCGTTCGCCGGCCGCGTTCATCTCGGCACGGGTCCGCATCCGCGGCAGGCGGGCAAGCTGCTCGTCGACCCCGGAGTACAGCTCCGCGTGCTCCCGGCGCAACACCTCGGCGCGGTGGGCGAGACGAGGTTCATGGCGGACGGCGTCTGCAAGGAGGCCGTCGTCGGCCTCGGTTGCCTCGACGTGATGGTCGAGCGTCGCACGCACGTGTCGCAGTGCGGCCCCGACACGCTGGGCCCAGCCGTCGACGTCGCCCGCGGACGAGGCGGCGTCCTCGAGCGCCACGAGCGCGGCGCGGAGCCCTCGCCGGGATCCCCGGGCCCGCTCGACGACCTCGCCCGAAGTCGACACCTGCACGTCCATGCCGAACCCCCCGGAACGGTGCGACCAGTCGGCAGCACGGTACGACTGCGAGCACCCGTTGGCAACGGGCGACGCGCGGCGCCGCGGCGTCGTTACTCGGGCAGGACGCGTTCCGGCAGCGGATGACGGTAGAGAGCAGCCGCGTTCTCGGAGCACAGCTTGCGCAACTCGTCGTTGGGCAGTTCGCCCCAGTAGCGCTCGACGACCGCCTGTGTGTCGGGCCACGTCCCGTCCCCGTGCGGATAGTCCACCTCGAGCATCACGTGATCGACACCGATCGTGTGGCGCGTGCAGATGGTCGACGGATCGTCGATGGTGCAGAACCAGAAGTTCCGGCGCAGCACGTCTGCGGGGCGCATGCCGCCGAACCCGTCGAGGCCGTAGCCGGATCGGTCGACGATGTTCTCGAGCCGGTCGATCAACATCGCGACCCAGCCGATGCCGCCCTCCGACATCGCGATCTTGAGGTTCGGGAACCGCACGGCATTGGCGGACCACAACCACTCCGCACAGGCGGACAGCGACATCTGCCCGAACATCGTCGCTCCGAGTTGCAGCATCGGCGAGCCCGCCGGCATCTGATACATGCCGGACGAGCCCACGTGCAGCGAGATCACCGTGTCGGTCTCCGCGCACGCAGCGATGATCGGATCCCAGTAGCGGTCGAAGATCGACGGCAGGTTGATGTTCTGCGGGCGCTCGGGGAGCGTCACCGAACGGAACCCGCGCTCGGCGTTCCGACGGATCTCCTCGGCACCAAGCTCCGGGTCGGTGAGGAAGGTGATGCCGAGCGGGATGATCCGCTCGGGGTGCGGCTGCCACCATTCGTCGTAGAGCCAGTCGTTCCACGCGCGTGTGACCGCGAGACCGAGCTCGGGATCGGAGCACTGCGAGAACACGCGACCGCAGAATCCGGTGATCATCGACGGGAAGTTGAGCGACGCCCAGACGCCGTTGACGTCCATGTCGCGGATCCGAGCCTCGATGTCGAAGCACCCGCGCCGCATCTGGTCGAACCGGAAGGGCTCGACGCGGACCGTTTCCGGCCGGCGCCCGGCCACTGCGTTCATGCCGACCTGGGTGTAGCGGCCGCCGTCGAACTCCCACACCTGGTGACCTTGCTCCGTCTCCACGATGCGGGGCGCGCGGTCCGTGAACTTCGAAGCCAGCCGGCCTTCGAACATGTCGGGCGGCTCGACGAGGTGATCGTCGACCGAGATGACCGTGTACTTCACCGTCCGTGGCTCGGGCTCGGGCAGGAAGAGATCTTCCCGGGGCTCGGTCGTGGCGGTCATGGTCGCCCCCCTGGATCGCACGTGGACGGTCAATTGTGGCAGCTTCGCACTTCCGTTCACACCTGCCCGGTTTCCGTGCTGCGGAGCCCTCCGGCTGGATTACGGTTGAGGCGGGCGCTGAGGGGTTGGGAGAGCGTGCAACAGCTCGGGTCTCGATACAGCCTGGAGCACGTCATCGGCCGGGGTGGCACCGGCGAGGTGTGGTACGGGCGCGACGGCGACCGCGAGGTCGCCGTCAAGGTATTGCGGCGCGATCTGGTCGACGACGCCGACGTCGTCACCCGCTTCGTCCGTGAGCGCCGGCTCCTCGAGTCGGTCCGCGATCCGCACGTCGTCGAGGTGCTCGACCTCGTCGCCGAGGGCGACACCCTCGCCATCGTGATGGAGTACGTGTCGCGCTCCGACTTGCGCTCGTACGTGCACGATCAGGGCGGTGCGCTTCCCCCGGCCGCGGCCGTCGCCATCGCCCGTCAGATCCTCGAGGCGCTGGCCGCGGTGCACGCCGCCGGCGTGGTTCACCGTGACGTCAAGCCCGAGAACGTCCTGATCGGCGGGATCGACGACGACGGACGGGTGGCGGTGAAGCTGTCCGACTTCGGCGTCTCGCGCCTCGTCGACGGTCGAACGCTGAGCCGGGTCACCGGGTTGATCGGAACGCCGCGCTACATGGCACCCGAGCTCGGCGACGGCGGCGACCCCAGCCCCTCGTCCGACCTCTACGCGGTCGGCGTGGTGCTGTACGAGCTGTTGACGGGGCGAGT